>CAZLFP010000004.1:0-13880 GCA_964558935.1 uncultured Gammaproteobacteria bacterium
ATTCGGGTGCCAATACTCCACTGTATTTAATAAGAAACAACCGTATTATAGAATATAAAGCTACCCGTAATCCAATAGGAATTACACCCATTGAAATTCCATTTCAAAATCATGACCTCTTGGAGTACGAGTCCTACGACTGCCACTCCCGAAAAAAGAACCAAAAATATCTCCCAGATCATCCATATCTCCGAAATCAAAATGGACATTGCCTTGTGAAAAACCGCCAAACGGATTACCTTGAGCCCGATTGTAATTTTGGTAATTAAAACCACTTGCACCGGCTGAAGATCCAAACCGGTCATACTGCTGTCTTTTCTGCTCATTGCCCAAAGTCTGGTATGCTTCATTTATTTCCTTAAACTTATCTGCATTCCCATTACCTTTATCCGGATGATGTTCATGAGCTAACTTACGGAAAGCTGTCTTGATTTCATCCTGAGAAGCTTTTTTATCCACCCCCAATATTTTGTAATAATCCTTATCCGGCATAATTATTTAAATCCAATTTGATCCGAATTGGGAGACTGAGCCTGCTCAATCGTTCCAAACTTATCTTCATATTTCTTTAAATTATCTTGCAAAGCACTGATCATTCTTTTGATATGACCAGGACTGGTGATTATTTTACCACATACGCGGCCAGAAGGTGGAAGAATATTTAAAAAAGTTAACAAAAACTCTTCCTTGTTGTGGGAAATCTGCATACCATTGGCATATTCCCCACCGGCAAAGCCGTCTTTGATTTGAATCTGATTGGCTGGTTGTGGTTGATTATTTGACATATTGACTAGTATTATTATTTATGATAGTATCCAGTAGATCTACGAAATGAGGTATAACATTCCACAAGACCAACAGGCTTTGGAGTAAGGAGAAAAAAGATGTTGCTGTTGTTCCTGATTCTGTCCGTTGAACTGGCTGCCGGAGGCTTGTGCGTTTTTGGCAGTTTTCACGGTGACCCAAAGTACAAGAAACTCTGTAACCTGGGAGGATTAGCCTTTGTCTTGGGCACCTTCCTGTCAATCGTGATTTGGACTCTTAGAAACCACCAGGAGCTAATCCATGGATATACTTGATCGGATCATTCAGATGCTGGTCATAAGCCTGGCACTGTATGGCGGCATATTATCCACCAAGGCTAAGTTCATGATTCAAAGGCATGAACCGCCTGAGAACTACAACCAGTATCTCTGGCGCGGAGGTCTGTACGTGGTTACTTCCATCGTCATGATCATCATGATCCAAGTCTGCTGACAATCCCTTTTTCCCGACAACGACACGTAGGTTGTCGGGTTTTTTTATTAAACAAGTCCAAAGGGCGCCCAAACCAGGACGCCCAAATATCTTACACCTATTTCTTAACTTCTTCAAATTCACCCTCAACCGCTTCTTCCTTCTTGTCTTCAGTTTGCGGCTGATCTTGATTGGGTTGAGCTTGCTCAGATCCCGGCTGCTGCTGACCATACATGGCAGCACCAACTTTTTGAATTTCAGCCGACAAAGCATCATAATTTTGCTGGATCAACTCCTTGTCTTCACCATCCTTGGACTTCTTCAAGTCTTCCACCTTATCCATAACAGTCTTTCTGGTTTCAGCATCCACTTTATCTCCGGCATCTTTAAGAGTCTTTTCAGTGGTAAAGATCAAACTTTCTGCCTGGTTCTTTAAATCGATAACTTCTCTCTTCTTTTTGTCTTCCGCTGCATGCGCTTGGGCATCCGCTTTCATCTTTTCCACTTCTTCCTTAGACAAGCCGGAAGACGCGGTAATGGTAATATGCTGTTCTTTACCGGTTCCTTTATCCACCGCTTTAACATTTAAAATACCATTGGCATCAATGTCAAAAGAAACTTCAATCTGAGGCACACCTCTGGGAGCAGGTGGAATGCCATCTAACATAAATCTGCCCAAAGTCTTGTTGTCATGAGCCATCGATCTTTCACCTTGCAGCACATGAATTTCCACACTGGGTTGGTTATCGGCCGCAGTGGAGAACACCTGTGACTTAGATGTTGGAATGGTGGTATTTTTTTCAATCAGTGGCGTCATAACCTGACCCATGGTTTCAATACCTAAAGTCAATGGAGTAACGTCCAACAGCAAAACATCTTTGACATCCCCTTGCAAGACACCGGCTTGCACCGCCGCACCAGAAGCTACCACTTCATCCGGATTGACAGACACATTGGGTTTTTTACCAAAGAATTCTTCCACTTTCTTTTGAACCAGTGGCATTCTGGTCATACCACCAACCAAAATTACTTCCTCAATATCTTTAGTTGCTAATCCGGCATCTTTTAAAGCGGTTTTAACCGGTTCAAATGTCTTATCTACCAATTCACCCACCAAACCTTCCAATTGAGCTCTGGTAACGGTCATAATTAGATGCTTAGGTGAACCATCTGTACCTTGAGTGATAAACGGCTGGTTGATCTCACTTTCCATTTGAGTGGAAAGCTCAATCTTAATCTTCTCAGCAGATTCTTTGACTCTTTGCAAGGCTGTTTGGTCTTGAGATAAATCAATACCTTCCTGTTTCTTAAACTCATTCATAATGTAATCCATGATGGTTTGGTCAAAATCATCACCGCCCAAATGGGTATCTCCATTGGTGGATTTAACTTCAACCGTATCTTCAGACACATCTAAAATGGAAATGTCAAAAGTACCTCCACCCAAATCATAGACAGCAATTTGCTGGCCCTTTTTCTTTTCAAAACCATAGGCTAAAGCGGCCGCAGTGGGTTCATTGATAATTCTCTTAACAGTTAAGCCCGCAATTTCACCGGCATCTTTGGTGGCTTGTCTTTGAGCATCGTCAAAATAGGCCGGAACTGTAATAACGGCTTCCGTAATAGTTTCACCGGTTTTGGCTTCAGCATCGGCTTTCAATTTTTGCAAAATCATGGCTGAGATTTCTTGAGGAGAATAGTCCTTGTCTCCCATGACTATCTTAACACCGTTACCAGCTTGTTTGACTTGAAAGGGAAAGAGCTTTAAATCCCTTTGAACTTCTGCATCATCCCACTTACGACCAATTAATCTTTTAATGGAAAAAAGAGTGTTGGCCGGATTGGTAACAGCCTGTCGTTTGGCTGCAATACCAACCAATCTTTCACCGGCTTTATTGACGGCCACCATCGATGGCGTGGTTCTGGCACCCTCTTTGTTTTCTAAAATTTTTGGCTGTCCGCCCTCCATGACTGCCATGGCACTGTTGGTAGTGCCCAAATCAATTCCTAGAATTTTTGGCATATTTTTTATAATTATTAATTGACTTATCTTTAAATAATTTTTACAATATGTAAACTGGTAGTTGTTTCTTGAATCCAACAGGAGGTGTCATATTATGGATTACGAGTCAATCAGGCAACTGGTCACAACGGAAATTGCCGACAGATTGGGCATCAAAGAAGAGGAGGTTGACCTGGAAGCTGATTTAAACACGCAATTACATCTGGATTCTGTTGACCGGATGGAACTCATTATGCGGTTGGAAGAAACCGTAGACATCCATATTAGAGAGGAGGATTTGGACAGGGTAACATCTGCTCGCAAGCTGGTAGATCTGGCTTACTCACTGGTCAATGGCTGATATCTAACCATCAGGGAGGGACCTACATGACCAAATACCATCAACGTCAGATTGTGGAAGCTGTCCGAGAAGTCGTAGCTTCCTTCAAACGCTGTGATCCCATCATCTTGGAGATGGACGCCACTTTCAACCAATTGCACTTTGATTGGCTGGACAAGACTCGTCTGATCCAAGCTCTGGAGCATCGCTTAGGCATGGAGATTGGCGTTCATTTGGGAGACATTCAGCAAGAATTTCCAGACACACCCTTGGAGCTGGCCAATGCCATTTCCAACCTACCCTTTTCCAGTCAGGCCACATCCTGATGATTACCACCCTATTGCCTCGGCAATGGGGTTTTTTAACTCTCCTAAGCAACTTGAAGATCTCTGCAAGCTGGTTAAGAGAGTCAAAGACTCTCTTGCCAGTTATTTCTTGGACTTAGCGGTTTTCGCTTTAATTTTAATGGATCTGGGCTTGGCTTCAGGCGCTTTGGGAATTTTAACCGTTAAAACTCCGTTTTCATAAACTGCCTCCGCTTTATCTCCCACCACTCTGGTTGGCAGTTGCACTGCTCTGTAAAAAGAACCGGCTCTGACTTCCTTGCGATAATAATTCTTGTCTTCAACCTCAGTTTTTTTCTCGGTCTGGCCTTTGATTTCCAGAACATCGTTTTCAATGGAGATATCCACCTTGTCCGGATCAATACCAGCTAAGGGAGATTCAACCATGACATAATTCTTGTCTTGGTAGACATCAATTGCTGGGGTAAAACTGGTGGCCATCTTTGGCCAATTTTCCAACTCATCCCCCAATAATGGATCGATGAAAGGTGTCCATTTAATCATTGACATATGTTTGTCTCCTTGCAGCTATATCCGCCAAACAGATATAGCTAGTTATTTATTGACTCACTTTGACTTTAGCCGGGATCAGAACCTTGCCGTCCACCAGATAACCGGGCTGGATTTCTTCAAATATCCTGTCTGACTCAAATTCCTGATTTTCTTCACAAACCACGGCTTCATGCCGGTTGGGATCAAACTGCTCCCCCACTGTTTTAATCTCTTCAATGCCCTGGGTTCTGAGAAAATCTTGAAATTGTTTCTGGATATGCTCAATGCCCACAATCCAATCCTGCTTTTTTTGCTTTTCAGGTATATGTTTTAAAGCCAGTTTAAAATGATTGTATATCGGTAGCATCTGAGCCATTAAACCGGCACACGCATATTCTCTGATCTCCTTTTCTCTGTTCTCGAAGTCATTTTTTAAATTGGCATAATCCGCTTGAGCTCTTTGCCAGCCGGCTAAATATTCTTGAGCTTGAGCTTCCAATGCAGAGATCTTTGAATTGGTCTGTTTTTTATCTGACATGAGATTTTAATTTATGGGTAATATGTTCCAACAAGCCCATAATCCGGGCATAATCCATTCTAACCGGTCCCAGAACACCCAACAGTACGCTCTGCTGATTCAATGTCAACTTAACAATGGCAGCCGCCGCTAAATCTCCAAACGGATTATTGTCACCAAGTAAAACCTGGACTTTGTCTGAGGCTATGGGAATAATTTTAGTCATGACTTCATCCAAATGATCTATAATTTCAGACAGGCTGTAGACTCTGGCATGCTGACTAAACTCCGGCTGTTTAAACAGATTGGAAATACCGGTGTAATACACGTCATGCTGGGAAAAGCCGATTAACATGGCTTGACCGGATAATTCAGCCAGAGCTTTGGCTAAATCTTTAATGCCTTGGCGATCATAGTTGATTTTAGATAAAAGCTGATCTAAAGTCTTTTTAACTTTAGCGGTTAATGATTTTTGAGTAATTAAATTAGCCAAATAATATTCATAGCCGGCTATGGACGGAATTCTTCCGGCCGAAGTATATGGCTGACAAATTAAGCCTTGATGCTCCAAGTCAGCCATTGCATTGCGAATAGTGGCTGAACTAACATCTTTTAAATATTTATCTACAATTAACTGTGAACCAATGGGTTCAGCTGTCTGAATATGCTCTTCAACAATTGTTTTAAGTAAATTGTCTAATCGCTCATTCATGTTTTTTTAGCTTATTAGCACTCTCTATCTTAGAGTGCTAATATTATTGTAACAATTTTATAAAGGTTGTCAAGTACTAAAGAAAATAAAGAAAAAAAGCCCTTTTTAGGGCTTTTTTAACTTAAAATATCTACTCTATTTCTCCCACTTTTTCCCGGTAGAGACAATAATCACAATCTTTACCGCTCTCAGGCAAAATCTTCTTATTTAAGCATTTATATGCGTCTAAAACAGCTTTCTCCACCCAAGAGTCATCCCCTTTATGTTCAATAAGATTAACCTCAAACTCCAATTTACCGTCAAAAGCTTCGACATCAGTTCGTCCATTGCAATACACAAAATAACCCTTATCTGAGACTTTAAACCCGTTTTGTCTGAGTAACCATTGGTAGACCTCCATTTGTCTTTTATACCCATTCTGCCACTCCTGGTTTAACTGCGTGATACTTTCATTCTTACTGGTTGATTTGTAATCCACCACGTATAAATACCCTTGTTTGTCCACCCAAATGTCATCCACTGCTCCGGAAACGGTTAAATCCATCTTTTTATGATGATACTGGATACCTTTGAAGTTTTCCCGCCATTCATCCAGTTTTTCATGGGAATATGGGATTAAGTCTAACTTGTACCTTTTAAATAAAGGATGGGCTTTATCTTTAGCTCTATGGATATCAAATTCTTTTTTTAATAAATAATCAACTGCACTGTTTAAAGCTGGTCTTCAGTTTTAAAAGAAAAAGAACCGGGCTGTTCAAACCTGATCTGAGCCACCGGTGAAGTCCAAGAATAGATATGTTCATTGTCAAAAGAAAATTTGGAAAAATATAGCCACCGGTATTTATCTTCATCTTTGAATTTAACCTGACAGGCATAAAAATACGGAGACGGATAAAGACTGCGCAAATCATTGAAACGCTTGCGGTAAATCCGGATAATCGTCTCATAGGTCAAACGATCCTGGCTGGAACCATGTTGCATGTCTTTGATCTTCAAAGATTCTTCCGGGATTCTTTTAATTTCCTTGGCGATTGACTGTCTTTTGTTGTCTAAAATTTGTTTGGCTTGTTTAAGATACAAATCTTTTTGTTTTTGATTCATATATTTATGGCTTAAAAAACCGCCCTTCATTCAGTTAGGCGGTATCTGTGGCATTTTTTCCAATAAAGACAATTGATGCTTTATGTTTTAGCTTGCTTATTTTCATATCTTAAACTATACAATATCTGGAAAGATATTGCAAGGAAAAATACCTAAAACATCTGAGCCCGATACAACCTGGCATACACTCCATTTTTCTTCAACAATTCCAGATGTGAACCGATTTCAGCCAATTTCCCTTGATCCAGTACAAAAATCCTGTCAGCATGCGTAACAGTACTTAAACGATGAGCGATAATAAAAGAAGTTCTGCCCCGAATTAAATTTTTCAGAGCTTGTTGCACAGCTTTTTCTGTCACTGAATCCAAAGCCGAAGTCGCTTCATCCAAGATTAAAATTTCCGGATCTCTAATTAAAGCCCGAGCAATCGCAATTCTTTGCTTTTGACCAACCGACAATTTAACTCCCCTTTCTCCCACCTTAGACTTGTACTGCTTGGGGAACTTCAAAATAAACTCATGCGCATTGGCAGCTTTGGCAATTCTTACAATTTCAGCCTGAGAGATTCCTTTTTTACCGTAAGCAATGTTAAAAGCAATGCTTTCATGAAAGAGACTGACTTCTTGAGGCACAACTGCCAGATGACTTCTTAAATCCTTACCGTCAATGGAAGCGGTATTGTAATCATCAATCATGACACTACCTTTACTGGGCAGATAATAGCCTGAGATTAAATCAACCAAAGTCGACTTGCCGGCACCGCTTGCCCCCACTAAAGCTATCACTTCACCCGGTTTAACCTCAAAGCAAATATCATCCAAAACCCAAGGCTGGTTTTTACCTGTGTACTTAAAAGAGACATGGTCAAATTCCACGTGTCCCTTAACATCTTCTAAAACCTGCAAATCCCGTCTCCTGGTTTGCGTCTCTGTCTTGTAGCGATAAATCTTGGTAGCTTCTTTAATTTCAGTTTGAGCCCGATTCAAATTATTGTAATAATTGCCCAATTCAGACAACACACGGAACGTAAAATAGATATAGCCCACAAAACTCAGTAAATTACCTGTTGTAATCTGTCCGGTTTGCAATAAGATGGCACCAAAACCAAAAAAAATGACAAAGGCAAAGCTAAAAGTCGATTCCTGCCACGCATCCAAACTATTCCAACCCAAAGCGTTTTTCCAACGAGCATCCACAATCTTGTTTAACTTCAGTCTTAAACTTCTTAACACCGAATCTTCAGCTGAAAAAGCCTTGACCGTCTCGTAACTGTGCAAATATTCGAAAAAATCTCCATATGCGTGCTGGTAAGCATGGTTCATTTTCTTAATCGCCTGCATTATTTCCTTAGCCTTGAAATACGCCACAACAGCGTAAAAGATTAACAGTATCACCAGTAAAACAGACAAAGACCAATGAATACCGGTTAAGAAAAAGATGATAACCGCAATACTCATCAGATCCGGCATAAAGTAAAAAACCACCCGTTCAATGACATTTTCCATGCGCATGGCAGCTCGGTCAAACCGATTCAGTAACCGACCGGTTTTCTGGTCTTTTAAATACGAAATGGGTAAATGCAAGAAACGCTCCGCAAAGTCCCAAATCATTGCATTACCCACTTTGGCTGACAACAAATCCGCATATCTTCTCACCAATCTTCCCAACCAGTAATTAGCCAGTGACAACAGTAGCCAAAGCAAAAGGCCGGCACCCAACCATTTCAAACTTAATCCAGCCAAAGTTTCATCCAGCAGATAACCGTAAAACAAAGGGATGACAGCTGTGGTTACAGCTCCCAAGAGAGATGCCAAAAAAAGGCCCAACACCATTTTCCGATGCGGTTTCAGATATTTAATAACTAACTCCAATAATTGCTGCATACTTTATCCTTTCTGGCAATTATTATACCACATTACGTCTGTCTTCGCCCGCTAACACAAAAAAACAAGCAGAAACTAATCTGCTTGCAACACTGTTAGCTGACTAAGAATATATCATACACCTGTCCAGGGTCTCATGCTATTTGACAGCTTGTTTAACCAACTCAGATGAACTCCGAATTTTGTCACCCAAGCCATCCCTGCGTTCAATACCCAACTCCTGACACAGTGCATCTTCAGGCACCTCATGGTTAGTTCTGTCACCGCCATTGGCCACTATGTCAACCGCTTGCCGGTCATGGATGGCTCGGATGGACTGACAAACGCTTCTATCTGTATCGATAGATAGAAAAACCTCATCTACGCCCTTAATATTTTTAACAATCTCCAATCTGTCTGCCTCAGACATGAACGGTTCCCGACCCTTTAGTCTGACCTGTTGGTCATTGTTCACTATGACAATTAAATAATCTCCCAAGGCCTTGGCTTTTTGAATGTATTCAAGGTGTCCGACATGAATGGGGTTGAAATAGCCGGAGATGACAACTCTTTTCATATTATCTTCTAAAATAAATGGCTTCTGGATTCATAATATTATCCTCATTAAAGATATTAACCTCAGGTATGATGTCCAAACGATTAATCCTGGGCAGGCGGATATTCCAATGCAATTCCACGTCTCTGGTTTCTCCGGCCTTAAACTGGTCCAAGACAATGGTATTGCCGGAAATGATCTGTCCGCTTGAAACCAGAAAAACTTTAACTTCCACCGACCAATAGCTGAACGCAGACTCGTTGGTAATCTGGAATTTAACCCGGTTGGGATCACCCGGTTCTGTGCCGGTAATAAATTCCTCTTCAGCTACGCTAAAACGGTAGCGATTGTTTTTAATTTCCTCCACCATATTTAGCTTTTCCCATTGTTGGTTACTAATGCTAAAGCTTTCCACTTGTCGTCCAAACTGTGAATCCAGCAAAATTCGGTCTTGACCAGGCAGAATATACGCGGTGCGACTGAAAGCGGTCCCGGCATTGGTATGGAATTGGTAGTCAAAGGTGGTTATCCAGTCGGGATTAGGATTGGAAACTTGAACCATGTATTCATACTGTCCACCTTCCCGGTTAAGCAACATGACATCAGATACCTGAATTGGCAAAGGACGACTGGCCATCACTTGACTGTAATTCAAATCTGGCTTGAAAATCATCTGCTGAATTAAATACTGATCTAGTTGGTAATTCTGCAAATAAACGGTCATAACCCAAATGACATAAATCCAAAACCAGAGATTTAACAAGCTTAAAAGACCAATCACTGAACGTCGAATGGTCAATTTGTTGCTTACATACCAATAGCTAAATTTTAGCTGTCGGTCAGATAGATTCTGGGTGGGATACTCTACCATATTCAATATTATACCATAAAATATCCAGCTTGTCTTAAAGACTAAAATATGCTAAAATTAACTCGTAATCTAATCATATTTTTATGCCAACCAAAAAGAAAACTAGTCAAACCAAGGCCTCTCAGACAAATTATAACGCTGATCAAATTCAGGTGCTGGAAGGCCTGGAACCGGTCAGAAAAAGACCTGGCATGTATATCGGTAACACAGCTGAAGCCGGTCTGCATCACCTAATTTGGGAAGTGGTCAACAACAGTATCGATGAAGCCATGGCCGGTAGATGCGATAAAATTGAAGTTGAACTTTTACCGGATGGCATGGTAGCCATTACCGACAATGGCGCTGGTATTCCGGTTGACAAGCATAAACAGCAAAAGAAATCCGCTTTGGAATTAGTCATGACCAAGTTGCATGCCGGGGGTAAATTCGGAGCAGCTGGATACAAAGTCTCAGGCGGTCTACATGGCGTGGGTGTGTCTGTGGTTAACGCTTTGTCCAAATACACGAAAGCGGAAGTTAAAAGAGACGGTCAACTCTGGTTGCAAGAATACCAACGAGGCAAGCCGCTGAAATCGGTCAAGGCCGTGGGTAAAGACAAAGGTACTGGTACTCGAATTACTTTTCAGCCGGATGAAGAAATCTTTAGCGTGTTGGAATTCAATTTAAAGGACATTCTGGATTATTTACGACAACAAGCCTATTTAACCAAAGGTATCAAGATTATTGTATGCGACAAGCGAGACAGAGATGAGCTAAGGCACTTATGCTATTCTTTTTATTTTGAAGGCGGCATTAAATCCTATGTTAAGCATTTAACTCATCATCATGAGCCTAAACACGAGAATATTTTCTACATAGATAAAGAACAGGATGATATCAATGTGGAAATCGCTATGCAGTACACTAATGAGTACAATGAGACAGTCATGGCGTTTGCCAACAATATCTACAACCCAGAGGGTGGCATGCATGTGGTTGGGTTTAAAACCGCTTTAACCAGAACCTTAAACAGCTACGCCAGACAAAAAAACATCCTCAAGGACAAAGACAGCAACTTGACAGCTGAAGATGTCAGAGAAGGCATGACAGCTGTTGTGTCTGTTAAGATCAAAGAACCGCAATTTGAAGGTCAAACCAAAGCCAAATTGGGCAATGTGGAAGCCAGAGCCGTGGCAGATAAAGTTATGAGTGATGCTTTAACGGTCTTCTTGGAAGAAAGCCCCAAAGATGCCGAAGCGATCATTGGCAAATGCATCTTGGCGGCCAGGGCCAGAGTGGCAGCCAGAGCGGCCAGAGAAACAGTTTTACGCAAAGGCGCCTTGGAAGGCTTTGCCCTGCCCGGCAAACTGGCAGACTGTTCATCCAAGAATCCGGAAAATTCAGAACTCTTCATTGTTGAGGGAGATTCAGCCGGTGGTAGTGCCAAGCAAGGCCGAGACCGTGAACGCCAAGCTATTTTACCGCTCAGAGGCAAGATCTTGAATGTAGAAAAAGCCAGATTGGACAAAATGTTGGCCAACAACGAGGTCAAATCCCTAATCATTGCCCTGGGTACCAATATTGGAGACCAATTTAACATTGAAGCTTTAAGATATGACAAAGTCATTATCATGACAGATGCGGACGTGGATGGTTCACACATTAGAACTTTGCTGTTAACTCTCTTTTACCGTCATTTCCCTCAACTAATCCATGAAGGACATATCTATATTGCGCAACCTCCTCTATACCGCATTCAACTTGGCAAAGATGTTCGCTGGGTGTACACTGATGATGAATTAGAATCAATTAAGGCAGACATGGAGAAAAACAAAAAAACTACCAAAACTAAAATGGTGGTAAACGATGAAGGTGAAGAAGTGGAAGAAGAAACTAAATTCAACATACAAAGATACAAAGGTTTGGGCGAAATGAATCCTGACCAACTCTGGAACACCACCATGGATCCACAGCAAAGAAAAATGAAAAAGATTACCGTAGAAGACGCAGAAAAAGCAGATCAAACGTTTGAAATTCTAATGGGAGATGATGTCGCTCCCAGAAAAAAATTCATTCAAACTCACGCCAAAAACGTGGAAAATCTGGATATATAATTAAAAATACACGTCCCTAAGACGTGTATTTAAATATCTGAATCTTAGTCTATTTTCTTAATCTTGCATTTAATTTTTCCTGCCGGCACTTCCAGTTCAAACTCATCTCCCAGAGTTTTACCGATAAACGCTCGCCCCATGGGAGATTCATTGGAAATCATGCCGTTAATTGGATCTGCTTCGCTATGGCCAACAATGGTGTATTTGACTTCCAAACCATTGTCGCAAGTGGCATGCACGGTGGAACCCAATTGGACCGTACTGGATTTTCTGTGTTTAATGACCACGGCATTTTTAATTAAGCTTTCCAATTCTTGAATGCGACCTTCAATAAAGCTCTGATGCTCTCGAGCTTCATGGTACTCAGCGTTTTCAGACAGATCACCCTGTTCTCTGGCTTTGGCAATTCTGTCAATCACTTCTGGCCGTTCTTGACTGATAAGATGGTCAAGCTCCTGTTGAAGCTTCTTAAGACCTTCCTTGGAAATGTAGTTTTCTTTCATGTTAAAAATTATTTTTAACTAAATAAGCCAAAATTAATGAGAAAAAAAACACCCTTTAGTTTTTTTTGGCTTAATTTAAAGAGTTTTAATACGATTAATTAATGTATATCTAGAATATTATATTTTTACAGCCATGTCAAGGGGAAAAATCAACCTTCAAACCAATAGCTCAAAATTTGTTTGGCAATGAGCACAGCTATTTTACTACCTTCTCCCCCTTCTTCAATCAGCACTGTTAGGCAAAAACTGGGTTCCGTATAGGGCGCAAAAGCCACAAACCAAGCATGATTTTCCTTCTCATAATGCCATTGAGCAGTGCCAGTTTTGCCGGCAACCGGTACTGACAAACCGGACAAAGCCACACCAGATCCAGAGAGCACTGTTTCCCGCATACCTCTTCTGACAATTTCTATCTTGTCTGAATCAATAAAGTCTTGGTTCATAACCTGTTTTAGAATCACCTGCCGTCTGTTATCCGGTTCAATAATCTCCTTAACCAACTGTGGTTGGTACAAAGTGCCACCATTGGCAATAGCAGCGATGTAATTATTGACTTGTAAAGGCGTAACCAGTAAATCACCTTGTCCAATGGCCAGGTGGTATGTGTCTCCAATGTACCACATCTCATCTTTAACTTCTTGCTTCCATTCCGGGGTGGGAATCAGACCGGGCTTTTCACCCGGCAAATCCAGACCAGACACCCGTCCCAAACCGAATAAATCCAAATATCTGGCAATGCGGTCCACACCCAAACCTTCGAACTCTCCATAACCTCCTCCGATGTAATAAAAATAGGTGTTAACAGACTGAGCTATGGCTCGAATAACATTGGTACTCCCATGGCCACCAGCCAGCCAATCTGGAAAAAACCACAGATCATGAATCCAGAGTCCGCCTTGACTTAAAAAACTGGTATGCTGATCCACAATCCCTTCCTGCAGAGCAGCTGCCGCCATGATCGGTTTAATGGTTGAACCGGAAGGATACTCTCCGCTAACGGCTCGGTTAAACAAGGGTTTCAACTCATCGTCCAATAAACTGCTGTAATCTGTTTGGGAAATGCCGGTCGAAAAAAGATTATTGTCATAACCCGGATAATTAACCATTGCTAAAATTTGTCCGGTTTGAGGATCTGAAGCAGCGCTACGCCGTTCGCCAGGAGCAGGCGTTGAATGCCCTGGCAGAGGAAGCGCGCCAGCATAGCGTGGATCTGTCCATGAGTACGCCGGGGGGGTACCGGCTGACGGCGAT
>CAZLFP010000004.1:13890-21111 GCA_964558935.1 uncultured Gammaproteobacteria bacterium
ACAACGGCTGCCTTCTCCCGCTTAAGCTCTTCATCCAAAATAGTGTATATCTGCCGATGCAAATCTGCGTCCAGAGTTAAAACCAAATCATTACCGGCTACAAAAGGTTCAATGGCGATAACTTTTTTTTCGCGACCCAACGCATCGACCTCTATTTTTTTTTGACCATGTTGACCTCGTAAATCTGACTCATACTGTTTTTCCAATCCAGTCTTGCCTATGCTGTCGGTTAACAAATAATCCGACTGCCCACCGGCATATTCTTCGGCATTTATTTTTCCTACATAGCCAAAGACATGGGCCAGACCCTGATCTGTCAGGTAACGACGCCAAGAATCTGCTTCCAAACTAATACCCGGCCAATCTGCGCTCATGATCTTAAGAGCCATAGCTGTTTCGTAATCTATACCGGTTTTAATTAAAATGGGCTGAAAGTAATATTTGGTATCGTCAATTTGGCTCTGGATGTCTTCGACCGGCATTTCTGCCAACTCAGCCATTTGAGTCAATAAATCTTGTCGAGACTGAACATCTGTCGGCAAATCCTTGGGTGAGATGAGAAGCGAAAAACCAGAAATATTTTGAACTAAAACCTGCTGATTACGGTCATAGAAAATACCTCTGGGAGCTTTTAAATAATTAATCCGAGATCTATTGGCTTCCGCCAAAGCCGCATACTGTTCTGCTTGAATGACCTGCAGATAAAAACTTTTACCCAGCAATAATAACAAGCCCAACGAAATACCCATAAACAATAGACGAAACTTCAAGTTGGACAATGACAAGCTTAAAAACTGGGAATTGGCTGACAATTGGTTGATACCAATATGGCCGGCATTTTCCACCCAGCGCAGCGACTGACGTCGTCCGCTGTCGATATTCTCGGAAGAAATGAATAGATTATCTGAAGTCATGTTAGATAAAGTTGGGTTTGAATCGGTATGAAATCAGGTTTATTAACCAAAAAACCAGACTTAACAGCAGACACGTCGTTACCACCTGCCAGCCAGCTGCAATCCAGTAGCCGGATTGCAAATAGAATTGGGTACCACCCATCAGATATAACGCACTGACTAAAACAAAGAAACAAACATGGTAAATTACGGTTCCAATTAAACCTAAACCGATCAAAGAATACCAGGAGCGATTGGTAAAAAAATTGCCAAGTAAAAGTTGCAAAATTAAACTGGTAACCAGTAATGTCAACATAAAAACCGCAAAAGGCAGATTGGAATATATATCCATCAACCAACCCATCGCCAGGACATACATCACACTGAACCGGTAATCCATCAGATTGATGATCAGGACCAAACAAACAATCAACCAATTGACTTTAGTTAAATAATTACCACCCAGACTTGCCAAGTTACCCCAGATTGTTATTTGCAAACTGAAAACCAGGACCAAGGCTAAGGTGATGAATATGACTCTAGAAACCATTTTAAGGCTTAATGACTAAAACGTAACTTAGATTATCCAATGAAATCACAGGTGCTAAGACAGCTGTTTTAAAAATATCCGATTCAACCAAATTAACAGTTTCAACTCGAGCTATTAATAGATTTTTAGGAATCTGACCTTCCAGACCAGAGGTAACGATTAAATCATTTTCCTGAACTTCAGCCGTTTGAGGAATGTTGGTCATGGCAATACTTAAGCCAAATTGACCTTCCACCAAGCCCACGGTCTGTTCTTGATTTTGAACCGTGGCTGCCACCCGGCTACGATTGTCAGTAATCAACAAAACCTTGCTCTGATACTGGTTGACCGCATGCACCTTGCCGACTAAAACGCCTTGTTCAGCCACCACGGCCATACCTTCAGTAATTCCGTCAGCTGCGCCTCGGTTGATAATCACAGAACGAGAGGTCGGATCAGAGACTCCGGTTACAATTTGAGCTGAAACATAATCCAGTTGTCTGTCGGTCACAAAGTTAAGCTCCTGTTTTAAGACCATATTTTCTTGTTTCAAACTGTTGATCTCAGACTGATTAACTTGCAAATCAACCAATTCATTCTTCAATGCCTGATTCTCTGCCAATAAATCCCGCTTGGTTAACCAATTTGATTTCAAATTTTTGAGAGATTGAACCAACTGGTACATGGGCCGTTGCACCGGCTCAAGTCCTTTCATCACCAAGCTTTCAACCGGCTGCAACCAACTGACGTAATGAATCAAACTCAAAACCAGAATGACAAACAAGCCAATAATAGCTAAACGCAAACTACGAGGCATAAAAAAAATCTAATTATTGAGAAGACGGCACGATAATATCTTTAAGCAAAGCATCATCATCTAAGATGACTCCCATTCCACGAGCCGTACAGGTCTGAGGGTCGTCTGTCACATGTACCGGTATCTGGATGCCATGGGCAATAAATTTATCTATACCTTTTAACATAGCGGTACCACCGGTCAAGATAATGCCTTTTTGGTAAATATCTGCCACCAGTTCCGGTGGAGTAGTTTCAAGAGTGGATTTGATCGTATCTAAGATTTGTTGAACTGAACGGCTAATGGCATTTTGAATTTGACGATTATCTACGATGACTTCTCTGGGCAAACCAGATAAAATATCTCGACCTCTCATTTGAATTTCAACCGGATCCTTCAATTCCACCGCAGAACCAATTTTTTTCTTAATATCCTCAGCCACCATTTCACCCAAAACCAAACCAAACTGGTCGCGAGCAAAGCGAATAATGTCTTTATCCAGAGTGTAACCCGCCACTTTAGACACTTTCCAATTAACAATACCGTCTAAAGAAATGACAGACACCTCTGTTAAACCCCCACCTAAGTTAACCACCATATTACCACTTGGATCCTGAATGGGAATTCTGGCTCCAATAGCCGCCGCCATGACGTTTTCCACCAGGTAAACCTGGGCTGCACCGGCAGACAAGACTACGTCTTCAACAGCTTTTTTTTCCACTTCTGTAACGTCTAAGGGAATACCAACCACCACCTTGGGTCTGAGAGAAAAACCAAACCGGTCAGCAGTTACTCTGTCCATAAAATATTTAAGCATCTTTTCTGCCACTTCAAAATCTGAAATAATCCCATGCTCCAAAGGGGCTGAAGCCAAAATATGGGGAGGAGTTTTGCCCATCATCCTTCTTGCTTCGTGTCCCACAGCTAAAATCTGGTCAGTCCGATTATTGACTGCCACCACAGAAGATTCATGAACCACAATTCCTCTGTCCTGTTGGTAAATCATGGTTTTGGTACTGCCTAAATCAACTCCAAAACCACGATTCATCTTTCCCCAGATTTTGTTTAGCATAAAACCGTAATCTCCTAACCTCCTATTAATTCTAATGCTGACTTTAAGTCGACCAACTCGGTTTTAGCTGAAGCGCGTGATTTAACCTCTATCTTATCCTGAGTTTTAGCAGAAACTACCCAGCGCCAGGGAATGCCTATTAAATCGGCATCATGGAATTTTTCACCAGCTGTAGCTTGACGATCATCATACAAAACGTCAATTTTACTGTCAGTTAAAGTTTGGTAAATCTGTTGAGCTGACTCATTTTTATTCAATGAGATTAAATGAACTTGAAACGGAGCCACCGAGGCCGGCCAGATAATACCTTGATCATCATGATGCACTTCAACAATCGTTGCCATCAAACGGCTAATACCTATACCGTAGCTAGCCATTAAAATCGGCTGTTTTTGTCCCTGGTCATCCAAAGCATAGCCATGCATATCTTTAGCATACTTGTCTCCAAACTGGAAAATATTACCGGCTTCAATACTCTTGCCGGTCTTAAGTGGCAGACTGCATTTGGGACAAGGCTGGTCAGCCTGATGTTTGGCTATCTCGACATTTTGCGCATAGCCACATGAGTCGCAATATACAATCGTATCTTCACCGGCTTCGGAAATAACTTGGAATTCATGTGAATAATTATCAGTAAAAACACCGCCTGACGCTTCCACCACCTTAACTTCCAGTTGGCATCGCTTAAATACTTGGTGGTATGCTTCAATAACTTGCTCATAATATCTTTGCAAATCCGCTGGATCGAGATGAAAGCTGTATAAATCCTTCATCATAAACTCTCGTCCTCGCATCAAACCGCCTTTGGGTCGCAATTCATGACGAAACTTATTCTGTATCTGGTAAACAGCCATGGGTAATTGCTTGTAGGACTGTATATTTCTTCTAACCACATCATAAATAACTTCCTCATGAGTTGGAGCCAGTCCAACTTCCTTATTGGAAGCATCCTGAAACTGGTACATAATTTCTTGCAAGCCTTGCCAACGACCTGTTTCATCCCAAATACCTCTAGACTGCAGAGCAGGCATTAACATTTCTTGAGCACCGGTTGCGTCCATTTCTTGCCTGACAATGTGGTTAATCCGGCTAATCACTCTCCAGCCCAAAGGTAAATAGGAATAAACACCGGCCAGGAGCATATCCACATAACCAGCTTGGACCAAATACTGATGAGAAGCGCTCACTGCCTCTTTAGGAGCTTGTTTTAAGGTTGAAGCGAATAATTTAGATTGGAGCATAACAAGATTAAGATTATTGATACAATTTTCTCATTTTTAACCAGATTTGTCAAAAAATTAGTTTTATTCAATTTAGCCCAATAATTTTCTAAAAAAACCCTTTTTTTCTGTTTTAGTATCTTGAGACATACATTCATTTGACACCTGTTGAGCTACCTGAACCAGACGTACAGCCTCCTGTCTGACCGTCTCTCCCTCATATTCACCGCTGTGAGCGCTACTGCCTTGGTAAGATGGCTTTTTCTGGTCTAAATGTAAATTTAGACATTGACCATGGATATACACATGAAATCTCGGATAATGATCACTGCCCAATCTTCTGACATAACTAACTTGCTGGCTACGACCATCTGTAATCTGACCATAGCCGGCTCTTCGAATGACTAACACCGGATTTAAATTATCTGAAACATTGATCTTCATATTGACATTAATCACATAATAGATTATACTGGATTTCTAGAGAGGTTGGCCCACGGGGAATATTGGGATTAGCCAATCACGGCATGTCGATTGGCTAAGCGGTAACTTTCTTCTTGGTGAAAAGCGCTGAGGCAAATGCTCCCCCCAGCTTCAGTTCTGGCACTCCGCTGGTATGGCAGCTCTGGTTGTGTGAAGACTCACAATAAAGAAAAAAGACTAGCCTGCTGTCTCCAACACCTGGCAACGGCCTAAACAGGTAAGCCATGCCTGTGAAATGATGGCGGAAGACAGTTGAGTCCGTCTCCTCGGATGATGAGACTGTTCGGGAGCCATGATGTGGCGTTGGATTAAGACATAAGCCCCCTTGTCCCAAGGGTAACACCAGCCCACCTCTCTACTTTAAGACCAAAGCGCGGCTTTGGTCTTTTTTCTTTGACTAAAAAAAACTAGTTAAAGCAGTTAGTATGCCATGACCGTATTTGGCCACGTCCTTGACTGTAAAAAAGAGAACCAACATCATCAGTAAGATAAAACCGACATTATTAGCCAGATTTTCCCATTGCGGTTTAATCGCTTTGCCTCGAATCTTCTCAATAGCTAAAAAAAGCAGTCTGCCACCATCTAAAGCCGGGAACGGAAAAGCATTAATAATCGCCAAATTGAGTGACAGCAAAGCTGTAAACTGCAAGAGATAGATCCAACCCATTTTGGTCATTTGACCGGTTAAAACCGCAATACCAACCGGACCAGCCACTTCCACTCCAACCGGCTGACCCACAAACAGATTCTTAAGAATATTGTACAAGGCCACTAGAATAGTGACACAGAGTAAGCCGGTGGTTTTAATTCCCTGCCAAATCGCCAAATACCAAGGATATCTGACGATCGCGGTTTCAACTAATGCCACTCCGATACCGGTTGTTGCCTGGTAATCTACCACGGCTAGATTTTGAGTCTGCTCTTCACCATGTCTTTTAATCTGTAATTCCACTGTTTGACCAGACTTGTCTTGCAACAGTTGCTTCATTTGTTCGATCTGGTTTACAGCCTGACCATTAACAGCTAAAATGGTATCCCCGATTTCCAAGCCTGCTTGTTGGGCAGGCAAATCCGGTAGAACTTCCAAAATCTGAAGAGATTGATTGGAAATAATCTGACCCCCATGTTCCAGATCTCCCTCTAGCACAGCCGGCAAGCCAAAGCCAAAACCAACTGACAGTAAAAAGATGCACAACACAACATTCATAATTACTCCGGCTGACAGCATAATGGCTCTTTGCCAGATAGGCTTACTGGCGAAACTGTCCTGAGCTTCATCTTCAGCTCCGTTTTCTCCTTTGATTTTCACAAAACCACCCACAGGTATCCAATTTAATGAATAAACGGTTGGACTGGTTTCTTCAAGTTTGGTTTTCGGTCCCACCCATTGCCATCTGCCTGATTGGTATCTCAATCCTCCAATCCGAGGCGGCAGACCAAAACCAAACTCTTCCACTTTTGCCCCAAATTTGCGAGCAGTCCAAAAATGTCCCAGTTCATGAGCAAAAACCAGTATGGATAAAACAACTAAAAAAGCAAAAATATATAGTAGCATAAATTACACGGTCATGATTTCTTGTTCTTTGGCTTGAGACAAATCTTTAATCTGCTCGTTATATTTGGCAGTCACCTTGTCCAAAGCTTCCATTTGGCTAAATTTCTCATCTTCACCAAATTCTTTGTTTTTTTCCGCCTGAATTATCTGGTCTTTAATTTCATCTCGAATGTTCCGAATGGCGATTCTAGCTTCTTCTGCTTTATGGTTCAAATTTTTAACAATCTGCTTCCTGGATTCTTCCGTCATCTGAGGAATTGTAATGCGAATTTTATCTCCTTCATTGACCAAAGATAGGTCCAATTCTGATTCACGCAAAGCTTTTTCCACCTCTTTTAATACCGTTTTGTCCCAAGGTTGAACTACAATACTTCTCGCTTCCGGGACTGAAATGGAGGCAACTTGGTTGAGAGGAGTTTTTGTGTTATAAGCGGTTACCGTAATTTGGTCTAATATAGCCGGATTGGCTCGACCTGTTTTCAAGCTGGCAATCTCAGATTTAAAATGCTCAATTGCTTTAACAAAATCCTCCTGATGTTGTTCAAGTAAGCTCATATAAATAATTATTTTTTAATTTTCATCGCTCCCAAGTAGATAATGGACGGATTGACAGGATTGGTTATTATTTGCTGGATACTCAAACTAGTCGGTAGCTTCTGAGACGACCAGGTCT
>CAZLFP010000004.1:21121-98843 GCA_964558935.1 uncultured Gammaproteobacteria bacterium
ACCGCCATCTGATGATTTAACAAAGCTGTTTAGTGTGGCGTAATACAACTCCTGGCTGTTCTGCGGATTGACACCAACAGCAAATATCTTAATATCTTTGGGACTGGTAATTAGTGAAACCGGATCCCAAGTTTCACCCCGATCTTGAGACTTTAACATGCCATAGTTCGAGACTAATATCAAGCCGCCGGCTGTAGCTGGATCAGTGATGAGTTTAACATAACCATGACTGCCTGAATACTGTTTCAATCCTTCTCCCAAAGACTGCCATTGGTTGCCTCCGTCCACTGTTTTGTAAATACCTTTACTGTTGGTGGCGGCGTATACAATCCGACTGTCATTGGGATCCATGATTAAATCAACAAAAGAGCTGCTACTGCGGAAAGCAGTCGACCAAGTCTGACCCATATTTTGGCTCATGAGTATTTCACCGTTGGATGTGGCCAAATACACAATGCTTGGATTGTAATGATCGATAACCAAATCCATCAGGCTAACACTAGCATCTTGATGATAGTATGGATTGTTCCAGGTACGACCACAATCTTCAGACGTATACAGACGGTTGGCAGATAAAGCATACAAATTGCATTTGTCTTGCGGATCCACTTCTACGTCTCTAACTCTGCCTTTATTAAGATTGTCGAATTGTCGCCAGGTCTGACCGGAATCGTATGTATAGACAATACCCATGTTTTCAGTAGCCAAATAGATGGTTTTGTAATCCTGGGGATCATAGTTCATACGCAGCACATTGGCTCCAGAAATAGAATCAGGCTGGCCGGTTACGGTTGGAACTTTAACAATATGCTGCCAATCTTGGCCGCCGTTGAGAGACACAAAAACTCCTCCCAGCTCGTGCTTGGTTTGGCCAGAACCGAATGAAATCGTACACCCGGATAAACTTACAGCCAACAGACAAAAAACGGTCATGACTAGAAAAGACTTGTTTTTAATCATAGATTTAAAATTAGATTTTCTAAAATATTTTTTGCGCTAATATTGCGTTGCAGATACGCATAAGCTTGTTTAAAAGCTTGGCCAATTGTATAAATTCTGGCAGAATCCCAATCTTGACTTAAACGACTTAAAACCGCTTCCTGCTGGTAATTAGTCAACAAAGACTGGTTGTCATTCATGTAGAGGTAAATGTCCCTTAGAGCAATCTGCCAATGAATTAGAATCCTAGATAACTGATTCAGATTTTCAGCTTCATCTTTATGCCATTTAAGTTCTTGGAGATATTGAAACCTATGATTAATTTGAGCTGGCATGATGTGAAAAAACAGAGCGATGTCCTGCTGAAAAACCGCCATCTTTTCTGGTTGTTGACTATAGCTTAGAGCTAAGCCAGGCCGACCCAAGCTGACACGAGCCAGTGTCTGACTATCGGCAAGCTGCTTCAGTGCCAAATATTCCTGAATCTGCTTGGTTGCTACCGGCAAAAACTTTAAGACCTGGGATCTGGATATAATGGTAGCGGGCAGGCTATTGAGGTTATTGGTTGAGATAATAATGACAGTTTTGGCAGTCGGTTCTTCCAAGAGCTTCAGTAAGGCATTAGCTCCGTTCAAATTGATCAGCTCGGCTTGCTGAATAATAGCCGCTTTGTAACCGCTTAACAATGATGCCTGAGACAGCTTCATTTTAAGATCTCTAATCTGTTCAGTGCTGATATTTTTATTCAACTTACCGGTCTTGTCATTGACAGTTCTTTTAACCTGAAAAATATCAGGGTGCAGACCATTGGTAATTTGCTGGCAAGTACTGCAGTCTCTGCACGGTATGATCGACTTGGCTGTTTGAGAGCAGAATATGGAGTTGATAAAAATATTGGCTAAAGTGGTTTTACCCAGATGATCTGGACCATGAAAAATGTAAGCATGATTAAGCCTGTGATTTACAATGGCTTGTTGCAAAAACTGCGTGACACGTTTTTGACCGCAAAAATCCCAAGCAAACTTAAGTTGATCCGGTTGTGGCATAAGTATATTTTAGCATAAAATACCCTGAAAATTCAACTCTTAAAAAAGTTGCCAAGCTTGTATTCTTGACAACTAATGATGACTAACGAACGTTTAAGCGTTAGCTTGGTGGGACAGTTGGCAGTCAGCTAATTTCAAGCCCAAGCTTTGCCACAGCCGTACTTCTAGGTTGGGCAATTCTAGGGCCAGATGCAACAATCTGCCGGCTTACTGCCTCCAAGTGCACTTCAGAGCCTTGATCGGCTCAATGGCTAATTCGTACATATCTTGGCTTAGAGGTTTGATTAACTCTTCTGCCAAAACCAACAGATAGTGTCGAAAAGACAAATTGCCTGGCAGGTCAAATTCCAAATCTCCCCGCATGACTGCCATGGCCTCCTCTTCAACCCCTGCTTGTATGCGGTAAGTGGTTGAGGACAAACACATGACATGGTACATGAGGTAGATTTCAATCCCCTGTCCTGTGGCAATTTTCCTCAACTGGTTTACCAAATTATACACCAGATCAAAATAGTCCAAGGTCTAGGGTTGTCCACTGCCTATCAGGTAATGGCACAAATGACGGTAAGCCTCAATTTCGGCAACCAAGGCTTGGCATTTCTCAGTCTCTTTCAAAGCTTATCCTCCCGCTTGACAAACTAAATCTTTCCACCTTCATCAAGGTAACAACTTTTCAAATTATTGTCAAAATGCACTCTCTTGATCAACAGTGGACCAAATGACCTGAGCTGTTTGTGACCAGCTAAAATACCGTGCTCTGGTCATTCCTTTATCCATTAGAGCTTGGGTGTAAGCAGGCTCAGACAAAAGCCGACTAATAGCCGTTGCCAAATCGGCAGACTGCTGAGGATTAACCAAACAAGCAGCTCCGCCAGCTACTTCCCGATGCGGTTCCATATCAGAGGTAATAACCGGCACTCCAGCAGCCATGGCTTGAATAATCGGTAAGCCAAAACCTTCGTACAGAGTTGGAAAGACAAAAATTTTAGCACCGGCCAACACCTGAGGCAAATCCTCCTCCGCAAGATACCCGGTTAAAATGATTTCAGTTTCTAATTTATACTGCCGAATAATGTCTTTGACCTCATCATACATATTACCCCCACTACCAGCCAAGACCAGCTGTAAATCCGGATGTTCAGCTTTAACTGAAGCGAAAGCTTTAACAATATTGCCGATGTTCTTCTTCTTTTCCAATCTGCCCAAATAGAGTATGTATGGCTGACTAATCTTATAACGTGTCAGAATGGCCGGATCAACCTGGTGAGGCTGAAATTTTTGCTGATCATAGCCCAGATAACCAACCTTGATTCTGTCTGACTTAATTTGGTAGCAGTCCATAATCTCCTGCCGGGAAAACTCGGATATGGTTAATATTTTATCTGCCCGGCCTTTTATCCGGCGCATGGTTAAATCATGGTACCAAACCTGAATTGGTTTATACAGCTTAGGAAATCTTTTAAAGCCGACATCATGAACAGTCACATACATTTTAACTTTTTTAGGCACCGGTAAAAATGGAATAGTGTGAGCCGGCACCAACAAAACATCCGGTTTTTGAAGGATGAGTTCCCACCACAACCTAAGCTGTGTCCATAAGTATTTTGGTGGCCATTTTAATCTGTGCTCAGACCAATTGGCAGGCATTAGAGCTAAATCCCCTTTCAATGCTTCATTAGTATACAAAACAACTTGATGTTCTTGAGGTATTATTTTCTTTAACTCTTGAATAACATAATACGAGTACCATTCTGTACCCGTTTTAGGCTCACGGTTAGCTCTGGAAGCATCAATGGAGATTAACATACATGATTATTAGCTTTTATCAACCTCTTGACAAATATTAAATATTCTGCTAGACTCTAGATACAGCATCGGCCTGTAGACGACAGCGGCCCCGGTAAGATAAGGCTGTGGACGCACGGTCGTAATTCCTGGATCAGGATGTTTACAGACGAATGTCGGTGCAATTTATACCCCCTACTAATGACGAAGCCGCTCGTAGAAGGTAGGGGGTCTTTTTTATTTGGTGGCCAAAATACTCCTCTTGTAAGATTCTAAATTATCCAAAGCAATGCCTGTACCTTTAGCTACGCAATACAGAGAATCGTCAGCTGTGTAAGTAGAAACACCGGTGGCTTGAGTTATTAATTTATCTATATTCCGCAACAAAGAAGAACCACCCGACATGACAATCCCCTTGTCAATAACATCGGCAGATAATTCCGGCGGTGTTTTGTGTAAGACATTCTTAACTGCTGATGCAATACCTTCTAATTCTGCCTGCAAAGCTTCCGTAACATCATCTGAGGTTACAACTATTGTTTTAGGCAAACCAGCCAACATATCCCTGCCACGTATTTCCATTTCCAGTTTATCATCCAAATACAAAGCAGATCCAATATTAATTTTAATCTGTTCAGCCGTTCTCTCACCGATGGCTAAACCGTATTTTTTACGAATGTGTTCAATAATAGCGTGATCAAACTTGTTGCCTCCAATTCTAACTGAAGAAGAAGCTACAATCCCGCCCAAAGATATGACAGCTATTTCTGCTGTCCCGCCTCCAATGTCAATAATCATATGACCGGAAGCAGAGCCAATGGGAATGGAAGCTCCAATGGCGGCCACAATTGGTTCTTTGATAATATAAGCGGCTTTAGCCCCGGCTGCAATGGTAGCATCAATAACCGCCCTTCTTTCAGTTGAGGTGATACCGGCCGGTACCGCTACCATAACCTCAGGACGAAACAGTCTCACTCCTCCCAGCGCTTTGTTAATGAAATACCGAAGCATAGCTTCAGTCGTTTTGTAATCTGCAATGACACCATCTTTCAAAGGCTTTCTGGCCACTATCGTATCTGGAGTGCGACCCAACATTTCTTTAGCTTCCACTCCAACTGCAATAATTTTTTTATCCACGTTAGAAATAGCGACCACTGAAGGCTCGTTAATTACCACTCCTTTTTTAGGTACATGAACTAATACATTAGTCGTGCCTAAATCTATGCCGATTCTCCTTAAAAACATCTTGCTTTAAAAATTTACTAAATATTCCCGATCTACGCTTAAATCTGTGTGCCAAGAGATATGTCGACTTACATAATCTTGAGAGACGTCGTAGGCGTGGTAAGAGCGGATCGGCTGTTTAAAGTCTAAACCAATATTCAAATCATGTCCACTCGTGCCCGGTTGCTTCTGTACCAGCAAGGTATAGCGTTTCGACTCTAGCTGTTGCTTAAGACTGTCCGGTAACCGGTATTCCACGCGTAAAGTTTTGGATTTGCCAGGTTCGACCGTCAAAAAGGTGGCACCGTATCTCTTGCCTAATTCTTGACCCATATCCCAATCTTGTAAAATATCTAAATTCTTTATGACTCCCTCCCCTTCCAAACTGGCTCTCAGAAACCAGGTATTTTCCGGAACATAGATTCTGACATAAGTCTGGTAACGACTAATGAAGCCGGGAATGATCTTTCCGGTATGATGGTACGTTATCTCCAATTGAGCAATTAGATCGCCAGACTCGTCCTGTCTGAGATTATAGGCAATATCTCGTTCCATGACTGAATCTGTCTTTAAAGCGGCCATATTACTGTCTACGACCATCAGATAATCACCTTGGACTTGCTTAACTTCACCAGCCCAATTGCGATTGGCAAAATATTGTTGCAATTCCGGATCCAATAAATAGACTAGAATATTTTTTTCTTCAATATTTTGCTTAAAAGCCAGCCAAACCTTAATCAATTCATGAGGCGGTAGTTGATGCAAACGATCCACCAAGATATCTGTTAAAGAGCCAATGATGGCTTTTCTTTGAGATCTGGGAATCCCGTACTTGACATAATCTTGTTCGACAAATTGTTCCAAATCCTGAGCAAAGTTTTTTTCTTCAAATTGAATACCATCTGCCATAACCGGACCGGTGACGGCCAGTAAATTGGCAATGAAATCCGGCGTAATGGCAATAACTCCATCCAAGGCAATGGGTTCCAAGCCGGCATGTTGCCTTTCTTGGTTGAAAAACCACAGAATCTGTTCAACACTGGTTTCCCAATCCGGTGACCAGTTGGCATCTCTTAAATACCAAGTGTCTACTCCCAAATATTTTTGCATGGGCTCCGGTGGCAACGTGTCTATTTTACCAATCGCATGCTTGTCTAAATTGTAAATATCATCAGTAAAAATATCTTGAATTTCTCCATCCTCAATCCTCACCAAACCGTAAGAGCCAATAAAACCGCCGGTGGCTCTTAATTCCATATTATTTTGAAACAGAAACAGATAAATCTTTTCATCTTGGTAACCGGCCAATTCAGGCAAATTGGCCACAATGGGTAGAGCCACCTCAGTATTGGAAATGGCTTGCTCCAGTGATTGGCTAAATAGAATGAGCTGGTCTTGAAGAAAACTCGTTAATTCATTGGTTTTAACGCTTAAAAGATCTGCTTCGGCTTGCCGGATATCCAACTCAATTTGTTCAAACACCTGATGATTATTATTCAAAGATTTTAGAACCGCTTTTTTCTGGTCAGCTGTGGTAAAGCCGACTGTCAGGCTTTGTTGTTCCAAGTCTGCTTGAACCGCCACCAGCACACCCAGTATCCTGTCATAACCCGTCATGAGGCTAATGGTGGAACCCAGCATCTGGTCGCTAACCTTGGCTGTCATTTTCACACTGGGCCAGAGCAAGATTGGTCCCAAGCGATTCAACCGCTGTTTAACATTGACAGCCTCATTTTTTAAATCAGCCAAATTAGTTTGAGCGTCAACAAAGTCACTCACAGCTAAGCTACCGGCTAAATCTGAAACATGTTTCTGGGCCTGAAAAACGGACTTGGCGATTTGTGTTCCCTGGATCAAGACCGGTATGATGATGATTAAAATAAAAGTCAGCAGTACACCCAGTACCAATACAACCCTGCCCAGCCATCGGCGCTTTTTAACTTTAAAGGGCGGATGAGTCAAAATTTCTTCTGCCTTGTCCAAAGTTTCTCTAATCTGGAATTTGTCGGTCATATTTGGAATATTTTTTTAAATATTTAAGCCAGTCATTGATATGGATCCAAAAAATCTTAGACAATACCCCGCTCTGAGCAGATTCACGACGATGGTAATGGACAATCTCCGCCTCAGCAAAGTAATGCACCTGGTAACCGGTCTGCCAAAAAGAGCGGCACCAAGCCACGTCTCCGAAATACAAAAAAAGATCTTCATCCATTAAACCCACTTCTTTAATGATGCTCTGTCTGACCATAATGCAGGCACCCAGTATCCAATCAACCGGTCTGGTGGTTTGATGGTCAAAGTCTTTCATCAAATAATCGTCTATTTTTCGTTTAGCGAACGGCAGATTACCCAGCCAAGTTCGGCGGTAAATGGGAACCATCTTATCTGGAAAGCGCATGCAAGATAATTGAATGGAACGATCCGGATTCATTAACTTGGGACCGACCAAAGCCACTTGCGGATTAGCTTGCATATAGGCATACAGCTTATCCAAAGAATTATCTAAGATCGCAATATCGGTATTTAAAATTACAATATACTTACCGCTGGAATTTTTTATACCCAAATTATTACCCTTGTGATGGCCTAAATTCTGGTTGGAATCAATTAAAGTTGCTTGAGGAAACTTTTGTCTGACCATTTCCACACTACCATCCTGTGAATTATTATCCACCACTATAACTTCATATTCAACACTGGGCGGATAGGCATAAATCCCTCTCAAGCATTGCTTGAGCAGTCCTCTGGTTTGGTAATTGTTTATAATAATTGAGATTTCCATATTAAACTAGCCATTGTCTAAAGTCTGTCGGTTTGAGCTTAGCTCGCTTCAGAATGATTTGCCTTTTTTTGAGCATTTTAGGCATGAGTCTTAGTCTGTCCATAATGGCTTGGCAACTTGACCATTCCAAAAACAAAACATACATCAGTTTCTTAAATTCATACCAACAAATAGCCAACCAATCTCGTCTTAAATTACAAGCAAAATCATTTTTCAACAGCAAGAACCAATGATTCCGGTATGAAAAATATCTGGCTAACTTAGACTGTTTGTTTCGAGCACTGACTAATTGACCAAGTTTACGACTCTTAACTTGTTTCAAAGTTCGGATGTGGTACGCAACGGCAGAACTCACCATTAAAGCCGGCCAACCAAACAGTCTGGCCCGCCAAGCCAAATCCACGTCTTCTTTGTAAAAAAAGAAATCCGGATCAAAATATTCACCCTTAGGATTGAACTTACCCGTCAACTTACAATCCAACAAGGTCTGGCGTCGGTACATGACCAAAGCGCCCGATAACCCAAATACTTCCTGGTCAACCGGAAAATGACTGGCGGGTTGGTTAGCTCCCAGCTCGACAACCTGACGATTGCGCTTAATCTGTAAACCGCAGGAATCGATAATCTGAGTCTTTTCCAGCTCCTGGTTATCCAGATTGATCAATTTCAATTTGAGCAATTTACCCCCAAAAGAACCATAAGACTGGAATCTGGAATCTTGTGCTTTTAACATGATGTTTTCTAACCAATCCGGTTCTAATAAAATGTCGACGTTGGAAAAAACCACGTAAGGTGAATGTAATAAATTGATTCCTTGGTTATGGGCAGCGGCAAAACCCAAATTCTGATGATTTTTAAAAACGGTAACCTGAGGATGATTCTGTCTGAGATATTCGACAGTGCCATCTTGCGAATTATTATCTATCACCAATACTTGGAAATCCGTGTAAGTCTGGTTGTAAATTGATTTTAAACAGTCCGGCAAATATTTCAGACTGTTATATGTCACCAATTGAATTGTAACCAAAGGTAGTTGCATATTAAACTTTCTTTTCCGTCACCCAAAAACCGAGTCGGTATTTACCGCCCAATAGCAATCTGGTTTGTGCATCCATAGCCGGAATTGAACCAAAGATGACCATGGTAAAAGGAAAGATGAGCCATTGGACGATCATAATTAAATAATTTACAGGGTGGTAGTGATCCGGTTTTTTGGGCAGCATTAAAGTGTACATAATCGAATTGAAAATCAAACCCACCATACCTACCGCCATCAAAGTTTCCAAGGTGTGAGGAGCATTTTGAAAAAATGCCGTTGCCTGCTCTGCATCTGAAGCTAACCATAAAGGCACTCGTCCAAAAATCAAGATTAAAACCGGAGCAACCGCCCAGGAATACATACCTTCAGTTTGATTCCAAAAATATTTTAACCTAATTGAAAGAGGTATCTGCTTATTCCTGTCTCGACCAAAAAACTTCTGCCACATCCAGGGAAAATGTTCAACTCCCCAAGCCCAACGCCTCATCTGTTTATACTGGTTAACGAAGCTTTTCCAAAATTCTCCCATGTAGACCGTATCCATGGATAAAGTGATGAACATTGGCACGACTTGGTAATCTCCATTGTAAGTAACCAACCCCTGCAAACAAATTCTGGAGTCTTCGGTCACAATGGTCTTGTCATGAAAACCCACATCCACCAACATCTGAAAAGACATGCTATGGGAAGAAAAAGTCAACAGCTTTTCAGGACGAGACAAATCGGTCAACAACCAAAAAGTCGTAGCTGAAGCCACTACCCGGATTACCGGATTAGACTGCCAAATATTGTTGTTATACAAAATCAATGGCTGGTAGCTGGCATGGGTTGGATTGGGATGAATTAAGAACTGGTAGGTTAAATAGGCGAAGTATTCCGGATGAGGCAGGGTTTCAATATCAAAACATGAGACTATGATCTTTGGGTATGGAATCTGCAAGCGATCTATCTCCTTCTTTAAATTTAATTCCATGTAATGAACATTAGAACCCTTGCCAGGCAGTTCATCCGGCATTGGCGGATGAACGGTAATCAGCAATCTGAAAAACTTGTCTCCATATTCGGCTTTGATCCGGTCGGCAATCTGGCAGAAATTTTCCCGATCGCGTTCTTCTCCTCCCAAACAGACAATCATCCGGTCTTTGGGGTAATTGGTTTTGAGAAGTTCCTTAAAAGATCTTTCAATCACTTCATAAGGCTCTTTGTAAGTCGGATAAGTAATCACGTGGTAATACTCCAGATAATCCTTGTCCAAACTTTTAACTTTGTCCAACCAATTCAACGTAACGTGTCGGCGGTACTTTAACCAGGATACAATCAACCAAAACATTAGGTAGAATAACCTGACAATCCAATACACTACGAAAATGATCACCACATATATGGCCCAGAGAGGTCTAACAACAGACAGAATAATAATGACTAAAAAAGTAATCCAGACCAGTAAGGCCGGGACCATTTCTATCCATCTGGGTTGTTTCTTTTCAGCCATGATTTGTCTTAACTATACCAAATATTCCAATTGAAATCAAGACATAAAAATGGCTTGAATAGGCCAATATTTTAAATTAAAGGCTTACCTGTCATTTCTTTGGGCTGCTTTAATTTCATAATTTTTAAGATAGTGGGTGCAATGTCAGATAAAATACCGGAGGGGCGGATTAAGCTTAAATCCGAATTGGGGCCCTCTGGCATGCCGGCGGTTTTACCTTCATATTCGTTGCCGACGATAATGAACGGGACCGGATAAGTGCTGTGCTCTTTGTCAATATCACCAGACTGCATATTGACCAATTCTTCGGCATTGCCATGATCAGCTGTAATCAGAGCAATACCATTTTTACCCAAAATGACCTCAATCAGCTGTTTTAAATTAATGTCAATCACCTCACAAGCTTTAAGGGTGGCTCGTAAGTCACCGGTATGGCCTACCATATCCGGATTGGCAAAATTAACCACTATGAAATCATAAGTGTCATCAAGCACTGCTTTGACTAATTTTTTAGTTAATTCTTTGGCAGACATCTCCGGCTTGTCAGCATATGAAGCCACTCGAGGAGACGGTACCAGTAACCTGTCCTCACCTTCAAAGACTTCTTCTCTGCCACCATTGAAGAAAAAAGTGACATGAGCATACTTTTCTGTTTCAGCAATGTGTAATTGTTTCAACCTGACATCAGATATTACCTTAGCCAAAGGTTGGTTAATAACTTCGGGCGGGAAAGCCACTTCAACCGGAATATCTTTTTCATATTCGGTCATAGTTACATAATACAGATTATGAATGTATTCGCGCTGGAATTTTTCCAAACCAGGCAAAACAAAAGCTTTAGTAATCTGCCTGGCTCTGTCAGCTCGAAAATTAAAAAAAACAAGACTGTCACCCGCTTTAACACTGGTTAACGGCTTCTGACCTTTGACTATCACAACCGGGACGAATTCCTCATCAAACACCTTGGCAGCGTAAGAAGCTTCTACAGCCTGAATGGGATCGGTAAAAGTTTTTTCAGCCTGACCTTGGGCAATGGCGCGGTAAGCCACTTCTGTTCTTTCCCAATGGTTATCCCGATCCATGGCATAGAAGCGTCCAGAGATGGTCGCTATTTGGCCTACACCAATTTCCTCAATCTTAGCCTGTATTTTGCGAACAAACTCAATTCCAGAATTATATGGCATATCTCGGCCATCCAATATCGCATGAATAAAAACTTTCTTGAATTTGACCTGCTGACACAACTCTAACAGAGCATACAAATGATCTAAAGAGCTGTGTACACCGCCGGAAGAACATAAACCCATTAGGTGCAAATCCCCCTTATTTTTCTTAGCCTGTTCAATTGCAGACAAGAATTTTTCGTTTTTAAAAAAATGACCATCGGTGATCGATTTGTTAATCCGAGGCAGATTCTGGTAAATCAATTTACCAGAACCAATATTTAAATGACCAACTTCACTATTACCAATTTCACCCCAAGACAAGCCGACAGCTTCACCTGAAGCCTGCAGGGTCATGGCTGGATAATTCTTAACCAAGCTGTCGTAAAAAGGCGTTTTAGCCATGGCAATTGCATTGGTTTTGGAGGGAGGAGCCACTCCCCATCCGTCTAAAATAATTAAAACTACCGGTTTTGGACGTTCTGACATAATCTTAAAATAATGGCTTATTCATTAATTTACCTGGTTTAAGCTGCATGAGCTTTAGAATCGTGGGAGCAATATTGCTTAAATAGCCCTGAGAATTTAACTTTAATTTGCGACCATACTGGTGGCTGACCACAATAAATGGAACGGGGTTGGTGGTATGTTCCGTGAAGATTTCCTTGGTCTCTAAATTCAACATCTTTTCTAAATTGCCATGATCGGCTGTAATAATCAAAATCGCATTTTTTTTCAAACAAGCTTCAGCAATTTGTTTGACATATCCATCAACAGCCTGAGCGGTTTTTATACCGGCTTGTATATCTCCGGTATGGCCCACCATGTCTGGACAAGCAATGTTAACTCCCAAAAAATCATACTTATCCAAACCTGCTAACAAATGCTGGGTAATCTCAGCAGTTGACATCTCCGGCGTCTGTGCATAAGACCTCACATCGGGAGACGGTACATAAATCCGATCTTCACCAGCAATGGGATGGTCATAACCGCCATTAAAAAAATAAGTCATGTGAGCGTATTTTTCCCGTTCGGCAATGTACACTTGTTTGCGATCAACCAACAGACAAGTTAAGGTGCCGATTAAATCTTCAGATGGATAAGCAGTATAGATGCTGTCCAAATCAGGTCCGAAATCCGTCATGGCGACAAACACGATATCCCGGTAAATTTTCTTGCGTTTCGGTGCTTTGGGATTTAATTTTTCAAAATTCTTCTGAACAAAAGGTTTGGCCAACTGTCTAGCTCGGTCTGATCTCAAATTGAAAAAAATAATACCGTCTTTGTCTTCAATTCTGCAAACTGGCTTGGTTTGCTGGTAGATGACTGTCGGCTCAATAAACTCATCAGTGACATTTGCATTGTAAGCCTGTTCAATGGCCTGTTCAGCTGATTGGGCTTTATGCCGAGTGGAGTTTCCAGCCATGGTGTTGAAGGCTAAAATTGTCCTGTCCCAACTCTTTTTTCGATCCATGGCATAGAAGCGTCCCATAATACTGGCAATCTTCTCATTCTTCATTAATATTTTTTCCAGTTGCATGACAGACTTTAGAGCGGATCTAGGCGGTGAGTCTCGACCATCAGTAAACAGATGCAAATAGACCTGTTTCAAACCCTGCTTTCTAGCCAGGGTAAGCAAGGCCAAAAGATGATCCGGATCGCTGTGGGGACTTTGACCATTGGAAAGCAAGCCAATGATATGCAAAGCTGACTTATTTTTTTTAACATGTCGAATAACTGTGGTAAAGGCTGAATTTTTAAAAAACTGGCCCGTACTGATTTCCTTGGAGATCTTAACCACGTCTTGGTCAATCACCCGACCGGCACCAATATTTTCATGACCGGCTTCAGAATTACCAACTTGTTTTTGAGGCAAGCCAACACATCTGCCGGAAGCGCACAGCTGAGTCCATGAATACTTATGGTACAAGGAATCAAGATAGGGAGTCTTGGCCAAATAGATTGGATTACTCTCATCTTCAGGACCCAAACCCCAGCCGTCAAGAATCAACAGAACGACCTGGTTTATTTGCGATTTGGTTGCTTGGGTAATTGGCATGTTATTTCAGCTCTTCCCAGATTTCCATCAACCGATTATACTTGGCAATTCTTTCACCCCGAGACAGAGAACCGGTTTTGATGTACTCTGCACCAGAAGCCACAGCTAAATCTGAAATAAAATCATCCACCGTCTCACCGGATCGATGTGAAATGGCAACCTTGTAACCGTTTTTTTGAGCCAATTTAATGCACTCAATAGTTTCCGTTAAGGTTCCAATCTGGTTTAGTTTAATTAAAATAGCGTTTCCAACCTGGCGTTTAATGCCTTCTTTCAATCTAACAACGTTAGTGACAAACAAATCATCTCCGACCAAAGCTATTTTCTTACCTAAAACTTTAGTTAATTCTTCCCATCCTTCCCAGTCATCTTCCGCCAAACCGTCTTCAATCGATTCAATTGGATATTTATCTACCCATTTGGACATTAATTCTATTAATTGCTGTGAGCTTCTTTTCTTTTTATCCGCTTTCATATCATACACGCCTTCGGTGTAGAATTCAGAAGAAGCCACATCAATGGCAATCTTAACATCTCGGCCTAAGGTGTATTTGGCTTTTTGGGAAGCTTGCTTAATCAAATCCAAAGCTTTTTGGTTGGATGGCAGTTGAGGCGCATAACCGCCCTCATCCCCCACTGTCACCGGATAATCTTTATCTTTTAACAAGCTCTTTAAAGCGTGGAATATTTCAGTTCCGCATCTGACGGCTTCTTTAATGTTCTTCTGCTGAGGAGTGATCATAAACTCTTGAACATCAATTGACCAACCGGCATGCGCTCCGCCATTTAAAATGTTCATCATTGGAACCGGAAAGCTTAATTTACTTTTATTCCAATATTTGGATTTTAAATAAGCATATAAAGGTTTTTTACTGGCAATGGCTCCGGCTCTGGCTACTGCCAATGAGACACCCAAAATGGCATTCGCTCCCAGTTTAGCCTTATTCTCTGTTCCATCCATCTCCAGCATAATCCGGTCTATCTCCTGTTGCTTTTTAGGATCTAAACCGATCACCTTAGGAGCAATTTTGGTATTAATATTCTTAACGGCTTTTAAAACCCCTTTACCTGAATATCTTTTCTTGTCCCCATCTCTTAATTCCAAAGCTTCATGCGAACCGGTGGAAGCACCGGAAGGCACCGCTGCCCAAGCTTTGTGCTTGGAATCTAAAGTTACTTCAACTTCCACAGTCGGATTTCCTCGGGAATCCAGGATTTCTCTGGCCTTGACGGTTTTAATTTTTGACATGTTTTAATGATTATTATTTACCAAATCTCGTAACTGATATATACTCTTACCATAACCTCATCGCTACCGGCTTCAATTTGAGGTGCTAGCGTATCTTCTGCACCACCAAAGCCCATAACAGCAGACTTGGCATAGTTATCGTAATATATTGGTTGATCTGAACTTTCGGAAAAATTAACCACCGGACCTAATTTAATTCCCAGCTGGTTAGCTAAGACTTTGGCTTTGGCTTGAGCATTGTCAATCGCTTGCTGTCTGGCCTGTTCTTTGTATGTTTCATCGTCATCTATGGTGAAATTAGGTCCTGACACCTGATTAGAACCATTCTGTCCGGCTCGGGCAATAATCTCGCCAATATTTGCAAAATCCCTCACTTTCACACTAACGCTTTGGTTAACTTCATAGCCAATAATTTCCTGCCGGTCATTGGCCCAAGAATACTTGGGTCGTATTGAATACTGGCTGGTTTCAATATCCTGGTCAGCAATCTTGAAATCATTTTTAAGCAAACTCACAATTTGGTTCATTTTCTGTGTATTCTCGACTTGAGCTTGTTCTACGCTGTTTTTCTCTGTGGTTAAGCCAATGCTCAAACTGGCAACATCTGGAATCGCAGTTACCTTGGCTTCACCTTCCACTGTTATCCGGTCTTCAAATTCAGGCGATTGGCCAATGTAATTATACTCTTTCCAAGCATTTCTGGTTAGCATGACCAAATAGACAGCTAAAATGATTAACACAACAGCGGCTATTGGCATTAAAAAACGTTTGCGCATAAAAATGGGAGGCTGACTGTTGGGGTTTAACATAAGATTATATAATTATTATTAATCTGAATCAGCAAGAATTTCCAATAAAAACAGAAACAAGTTAATGATATCCAAATACAGATTAACGGCCAAATCAACAGCTGTTCCCCATGATTCATCACCGGCCATTTGCTCCAAGCGGTTAAAATCAAACAGCAAATACAATGTAAAAATAATGGCACCCAAGTAGGCTCTGAGCATGGAAAATACCGGAGAATGAAAAATAAAAGCGTTTAACAGCGACATGATGATCAAAAGCAATAAAGCTACAAATAAAATACTGCCCAAAAAACCAAAGTCAATGGCAGTGAGAAAGACAATCCCGGCTGTGGCAAAAACAGCAAACGCAGTCGCAAAGATAGCTTGAGTGACCACTCCCTGCCATTGCTGAGCATAATCTGATGCTTGGAATTCCCGTTCAAACTCCTTGCCCTTGCTGACTAGTTCCTGTTGCTGTTGGTCGCTTAATTTTTGCCCCTTTTTAACAACAATTCCTTGACTTTTTAAATACTTCCTAAGCTGGTATTGCTTGCCGTACAGGGTAATAACAGGACCGATTTCCCAGCCGATCAAAGCGGAAAAAATGGCTACCAAGATGATGTTAACCGGAAACCAATTGGCAAAAAACAGAATGGCAAACAAAAAAACAAACGTAGCAATAACAGTTACCCACATTTCCCAAGCTTTCTCAAAAGCTTTGTTAAGCTTGGAGGTTAAAGCCGTAATCAGCAGCATTCCTCCCACAATTAAAAAAGTTCTGGCAAACAAAATGTCAAACATACTTTAGGTGATTATTGACTTAAGACCCGGTAACTCCTTACCTTCCAGAAACTCCAGCATGGCACCGCCACCGGTTGAAATAAAGTTAAATTTATCTTCCAAACCCAATTTACGAATGGAAGTGACGGTTTCCCCGCCTCCCACGATTGTCTTGGCTTGCGACTTGGCTAAAATTTTAACTAAGGCATTGGTGCCTTTGGCAAAAGCCGGATTTTCCATCAGACCCATAGGACCATTCCAAACGACAGTTTGAGCCTGCTTTAATATCTTGCTGTACAATTTTACCGTATCCGGACCGATATCTAAAATGTATTCATCTGACTTAATATCTGCCAAAGCATCGGCTCTTCCCTTTTTAGCCTTAAAGCTCTTAGCCATCAGACCATCCACCGGCACTCTAAGCCGGTTGTCTGTCAACTGGATTTTTTTGATTTCTTTAAACATCTTAGGTTCAATGACTGACTTGCCCACGCCCATACCCATAACTTTTAATACGGTATTAGCCAAAGCTCCGCCCAGCAGTAATTGGTCAGCCACTTCCAAAAATCTTTTGATAACCTGAATCTTAGTTGAAATTTTAGCACCTCCCACTATTACGATTAATGGTTGCTTGGGTTTGTTGAAAATACCAGCCAGATTTGTTATTTCCTGCTCTAAAAGCAGGCCAGCGTAAGAGGGTAAATATTTTTGAATGGTTGAAACCGAAGCATGGTTACGATGCGAAACCGCAAAGGCATCATTGACATAAATATCTGCCAACTTGGCCAACTGCTTAGCTAGCACCTGACTACCTTTTTCTTCGCCCGGATGAAAGCGAACATTTTCCAACATTAAAATCTCACCCTCTGACATTTTAGTAACCTGCTCGGTTATTTCCGCACCAATGACATCATCTGCTTTGTAAATGCATCGGTCTAACAACTGAGACAGTCTTACGGCAACAGGATCCAGCCTTAAATCTTCCGACACCTGACCGTTGGGACGACCCAAATGAGTGACTAATATGACTTTAGCCTTTTTTTTGATTAAATACTTGAGAGTAGGCAAACTTTTGACTAAACGATAGTCTTCATTCCGATCCACTTTAAAATCATTGCCCAAGGATACATTAAAATCCACACGTAATAAGACGCGCTTACCTTTTAAGGATTTAACTTGTTTAATGGATTTAATACTCATTCTTGTTCACCTTCCATATCCCTTAAGACCCATTTATCTCCTTGGACTTTTTTGATTTCAACCGTTAAACCTTCTGCTAAGCTGTTTTTGGCTAACATTTCAAGGTTGAATGTCAGATTAGCCGGCAAGACTTCTTCTCCGTGTTCCACAATACTGCCCAGCTCCAACCAAACCTTGCTAACTTTTTTAAGATGATTATTCTTAGCTTCTTCTAGGATAACTTTAAAAATAACGTCGGCCAAATGAAAATCATGCATATATTTCAATTAGATTGATTAATTGTTTGCAGACAAATTTCTTGGTACTGTTGAATAATCCTGTCATAACCTCGTCTGACTTCGTCAAATCTGACTTGGTAATACCAACCTACCACCAAGGCGGTGACGGTAAAAGTCACCAAAAAAGTAATAATGGCTTGAGAATTTTTTTTGTAAAATGACATAAGTTTATCTTAATGAGTGGCGCAAGCAATGCAAGGATCATACGCCCTGATTAACGTACGCATCTTGATTTTTCTTTTTTTGGCCGGCATGGTTTTTAACTTGGGCAAATACTGCTTAGCATCTTCTTCCAAATTTTTTAGCATGGAAACAGTGGGAGTAATAATGTCACATTTGGTGATATACCCATTCTTGTCAATTTCATACGCATGATACAAAGTACCTCTGGGCGCTTCAATGGCATCAATACCCAAGACGGTCTTACCCAAAGGATTGGCGCCTGAAATCAGTTTTAACTTGTCTGACAAACTTTTTTCTGACTTTAAAGTCTGACTTAATTCCACTAACATTTCCTGGGCTTGCTCCAGACAATGAATAATCTCCACCGCCTGAGCCGTTATATTTTCAAAGGTGTTATATTGAGGATATTGCCATTTTAAACCCTTCAGCAAACCCTTGGCCAGCGGTTTTAAGGCTTCTCTGTTGTTGTTAATTCTTGCTAAAGCTCCAACCATGAACGGTTGGCCGTCTAAAGTAGATGACTTAGCCGCTCGGTAGGGTTCTTCAACCTCTTTAATGTTGGCCGTGTATTTCTCCTGAGGAATAATTTTAGTCTTTTGTTCAACATCCACTATTTTAATGTCTCCGTCATATAGGGCGTATTCTGCTTGGGAGATTAAACTAACTTGGGCCGTTGCGCGTTTGAATCTGGGATATTTGATTTTCATCACCAGATTGGCCAAAACCAGAGCATCCTTCATGACTGCTTCATACTGATGAGCGATGGCTTGGAGTTGCTGTCTATTGGGTAAGGCTTTAAAGCCACCCACCTCACACGCGATGGGATGAACAGCTCGTCCACCGACAACTTCAATGATCTTCAAACCCCATTCTCTGACACGAATGGCAGATTGAGTCTCTTTGGGATATTGAGCAATGAATTGAATATCGTTTTCAATGTTGAAAAAATCAGGCAGAGACAGAAAAAAAAGATGCAAGGCATGGGAATGAATAACTTGTGCCAAGTTCATGAGCTTTCTTAATTTAAGGGTCTGTTCAGACACCTTGATGTTAAAGCCATTCTCAATGGCTTTGATTGAGGAAAGCTTATGTACTACCGGACAAATACCGCAAATTCTGGCAGTAATGATAGGTGCTTCCGAAAAATGTCTGCCAATTAAAATACCCTCTATCTGCCTGGCTCCCTCAGTGGTAATGAGCTTGGCAGATCTAACGTCACCTTTTAAAATCTCAGCCACAAAATCAGCATGACCTTCCATTTTGCCGATATGATTGACTTGAATTTTCATTAATGAGAATTATTCTTCTTTTGGTAATTCAACTTTTAGATGTAATTCAGTTAATTGTTCTTGAGTAACTTCAGACGGTGATCCAACCATGGTTTCTTCAGCTTGACCGTTTTTGGGGAAAGCCGTAATTTCCCGAATATTTGGTTCGTCTTTCAGTAGCATGACATACCTTTCAATGCCGGGAGCAAAGCCGCAGTGAGGCGGAGCGCCAAATTTAAAAGCTTTAATCATATGTCCAAATTTGTTATCCACCACTTCAGGGCCATAGCCGGCAATTTCAAACGCTTTGTACATAATCTCGGGTACGTTGTTTCTGACTGCGCCGGAAGACAATTCGAAACCGTTTAAAACAATGTCGTACTGGTAGGCCAGGATATCTAACGGATCTTTGTTGATTAAGGCTTCCATGCCACCCTGGGGCATGGAAAAAGGATTATGACCAAATTCAATCTTTTTCTTGTCTGAATCATATTCGTACATGGGAAAATCTACAATCCAACAGTAAGCCATAACCGATTTATCTATCAGATCTAATCTTCTGCCAACTTCCAATCTAATCTCTCCCATAACCTTGGCAGCCGTTGCCTCCTGATCTGCGCATAAGAAAATGGCATCACCAACCTTAGCTTCTAATTGTTGAGCCAACTTAGCTATTAAATCATCCCCTAAGAACTTGGCAATCATGGAATTGTAACCAGAGTCTGTGGCCAGAATCGAAGCCAAACCTTTGGCGCCCATTTTTTTGGCAACTTCGTTCATTTTTTCAATCACTGTTTTGGTGAAAGTACCACCGCCTGGAGCGGTAATCGCTCTAATCACACCGCCGTTTTCAATAACTTTTGCAAAAGCTTCAAAGCCACAGCCTCGAAACAATTCAGTCACATCTTGAATTTCCACCCCAAATCTTAAATCCGGTTTGTCGCAACCATATTTTAACATCGCCTCTTTAAACGGAATTCTGGGAAAAGGAGTTTGCAGAATCTGTCTGTCGGTAAATGCCTGAGTGGTGGCAACAAACAAAGGTTCCATCAGTGCAAAGAATTCATCTTGAGTCAAAAAACTGGTTTCCACATCCAGTTGGTAAAACTCACCCGGAGACCTGTCTGCTCGGGCATCCTCATCTCTCATACACGGAGCAATTTGGAAATATTTATCCATACCACCCACCATTAACAACTGCTTGTACTGCTGGGGGGCTTGAGGCAAGGCATAGAATTTACCGGGATGCAGTCTGGAAGGAACCAAGAAATCTCTAGCACCTTCCGGCGAAGACACGGTTAAAATGGGGGTATCTATTTCATTGAAACCAGCCTGATGCATCCAATCTCGAATAAACTTAACCACTTTGGCTCTAAACACCAAATTATCCTGCATTTTCTTTCGTCTTAAATCCAGGAACCGGTATTTTAATCTCAAATCTTCATTCACCTCATCTTTCTTATCTTCCTGTCCCGGATCCCATGAGACTGAATAAGGTGGCAGTTCAGCCTGGTTTAAGATCTCAGCCTCTTGAACATGCACCTCTATCTCACCGGTCGAGATATTCCCATTAACCGCTGCTTGAGGTCGAGCTACGACTTCACCGGTTATTTTTATCACCCACTCATCCCGCAACTTGTTCGCAATTTCAAATGCTGTCTGGGACTTGGGATCAAAAACAATTTGGGTAATCCCATAGTGATCTCTTAAATCAATAAAAACCAAACCTCCATGATCCCTCCTGCTGTTTACCCATCCTGCCAGGGTAATGGTGGAGCCAATCTCTGCTGGAGTCAATTGGCCGCAGGTGTGAGTTCTAAACATAAAGTCTGTCAAATAGATATTTATTATGCTTATACTATAGCAATTTTAAGGATATAAAGCAAGTTGCCAACAAACAAAAAACAGTCTAAAAAGACTGACTTGTCGGATAGGCCATGGCCATATACCAACTGTATTGATTAATAGAGTAAAGATTCAATCTTAGCTAAGGTCAAATCTTCATCTCCGGTCTCAAAATCCTCCAGTAACTCCAAATTTTTCGGGTCATCGATCAATTCACGGAACTTGGCTGAATAGCTTTGGATCCATCTTAAAGCCACTTGGTTGTCATCCAAATCCTCGTTCTGTGGTTGGTCCATAAACCTCTCAATCAATCTTCTCTGGATTGAATTGGTCAGAGATAATCTGTCGACTTGTGTTTCCCTGGGGGTCAATACTTCTGACATATTATTTTTTCTTTTTAGATTTAACTTCTTGCTGCAAGGCCTTTAAAATACTGTCTTTACAACCAAAGACTTCCATCACTCTGTCAACTTGCTCCTTAGGATGCTCTTTTAGTAGCCTGGTCATTAAATTCTTAATCTTAGCGCCTTCAAACAAACCGCGACAACCCCAACAGGCCTGCTTGGATTTTAAACACACCGCTTGGCAACCGCCTAAAGTAATGGGTCCTAAACAAATCTCTCCCTTCTGGAGCAAGCATTCATAGCCATGATTTTGACACTCCCAACACACTGGTTTGTTCGGAATTCGAGGCATTCTGTCTTGAACCAACTGCTCAGCTATTTCCATAAACTCTTGTCCATCTATGGGACAGCCCGGAATAGTCAAATCCACCGTGACAAAATTATCTACTTCCTTAATATCCGGATTTTCGACCTTAGTCTTACGATAAATCTGACGTACTGTCTTTTGCTTGTTGACATAGTTCTTAAGCTCCCAAACACCGCCCAGGGCAGCGCAGTTACCCACCACCACCAGTAAATCTGACATTTTTCTCATTTTCTTAAGCAAAGTAATATTGGCTTTGGTTACCGGATTGCCTTCCACAAAACAAATGTCAAAATGCTCGGCTGTCATGGGCAGTTCTTCAATTAATCTAAACTCGCCCAAATTGACTTGTTGCAACCACTTTAGTAACCTATTACCTTGATCCAACATGACAAATTCACAGCCTTCACAGGAAGTTAAGGAAATAATGGCAACACTTGGTTGTTTGGTCTGCTGCTTCATTTTAGATATTAGCTAATTTAAGATTATAGGTTGTCCACTTCTGCAAATTCATGGCCTGTTGTTGGGTTAAGATATCGCACACCCAATCCCAATGCAGAGACACCCAGTCTCCAATCTCAGGATTGTCAACAAATGATCGACCATTAAACTCAGTCGCTATTTGTTTCGTTGTCAGATCACCCAAAATCAATCTGTTGTTCTCAATGCTCAACGGCCGGTAAACGACCTCTAATTTACCCGGTTCAACCCTGACCACTTGAGCCGGTGTAATCCGACACAGCTCCATGGTTTCTAAGCTGTGCTCAACCGGATAATGACCGGTTCTCTTGGGTATATTAAAAACATGCCAGGAATGATGGGGCTTAGCCCCTTGCGGTATCTTACCGAAAACTTTGTCCAAGATTTGAGGTTTGAAACTGCCAGGCAGTTTCTGTTCATCCACCATGTAACGGTAAAAATTATTCATGGACACATTGTTTAACAGCTCATTTCCCAGCCAATACGCTTCCGCTACTCGGTAACTGAAAGGATCCAATAATCGGTTGCTGTCGGCAATTAATTTCAAATAGGGGTACATGGTTGCAAATTCACTTAGCAACTCCAACAAACCGGCATCCGCCCTCTTATGAGTGACATAGTCAAATAACTGACCGTTACGCTCTCCACCACAGTATCTCAGCCGGTTGGGCATAAAGGCGTAACGAGCAGACAGACTCGCGCCATCAGCTGGCAACTGGTTGCCAATCATATTCTTTCTTAGATCTGAATGCATATATTATCCAACTGCCGAATATTATCATTAAACTACCAACTATAATTTCCCAAGAAGCCACTTGTCCGGTTTGGAAGCTGGACAAAAGACTGGTGATGGGTGAAGCTAAAGTTAAGATGCTGGCCGCTACTGTCACCGGCAATCTCTTAACGGCTGCATACCAAGTAATTACATAACCGGTTAACAAGATCCCCACTCCCATAAGCCAGCTTAGCTGATGCCAATTTAAAGACAGCAGCTGCTGAGTATTGTGAGTTGCTCCCAAAAAGACAATTAAAAAACAACTACCGAAAAACATTCTAGCCCAAGCCGCCACCAACACATCGATTCTCTTTAGAACCAACTTGACCAAGATATTTTCCATGGCCCATAACATGGTCGCCACCAAAATTAAAGTTTCTGCCAATCCCCAAGATAGGCTTTGAACATTCAGGAAAACCAAATTACCTAAAATTAAAACAGCCACCGCCAACAACTGATGCCGAGTCAATTTTTCTTTCAACACAGGTACGGCCAGTACTGCCACCCAAACAAAGAGTGTTTTGTGGATAAAAGCCGCACTCACCGGTGACGTTAAACTCAAACCTTTGAAAAAAAGCAAGAAAGGCAGACTGCCTCCAATTAAACCGATTAAAACCAGCTTCAACCAGTCAGAACGGCTTAATTGCTTTAGCTTGGACCAGGCAAATGGCGTTAAGACGGCAACAGACAAAATCAAAGCTACCACGATATTTTTTAATGCCGTGTATTGGTAAGCATCCTTAGCCACAGCTGCCAAACCAAACTTGTTGACATAATTGGCAATACCGGAAATGAGAGCTGTACCCAGTACCAAATAAATTCCTGTTTTCATTGAAAATAATTATTAATCTCTTGAGCTTCTTGGCCAGATATTTTAGCAACTGCCAAATCTGCATTGACCAAGACCCAATCTCCAACTGACACTGACTGTAAGCCGGCAATTTTAACCACTCGATCATCTTCTAATCTGGCTTGCAAACCTGAGATGGCTTTAATTTTTGCCGGTAGGGTTAAACACATTTATTTTAACTTAAAATCACTAATTAGCCAACTTTTTCTTAAGTGATATAATTTCCTGCTCCCGATCTAAGAAAGATTTGTTGATCTGATTCAACTTTTTCAGTCGCAGACGTAATTTTTGCAGAATTGCATGCAACTCTTGAATATCACTGGCCACAATAATGCGACCTATAAGATGGCCACGTTTATCTAAAATCTGGGCACAAGAGACTAAAAACGGATGAGATTGACCGGTTTTGGTCTTGAAATTAATTTCCTGGTTTTCCAAAGCTTTGTCAGCTTGGAAGTGAGTTGCATAATCGCTTTTCCGACTGAGTAAATTGCTAAATTCCTGACCCTGCAATTCCCAGTTGGTGTAACCCAGCTTGGTGTTGACAGCCGGATTAACTTCAATGATTTGATCTTGTTCATCCAGTAGAATCATAATATCCGGCATGACAGTAAATATCTTGTCTGCCGCGGTAATGGGATTGACTGCTAAAAACCGGTAGCGAGCATTAACATAAGTAATGGCAAAAACCCAAACTAAAGGGAAAATGTGGGCGAGTTGAGGAAAATGAGGATATTGGATGATTCTGGGAATAATAATATCTGTCACTGTGCCGGCAATTAAGGAAAATACAATCGCCAATCCCAGCAGTAAAGAAATTTTTTTCATCTTAAGCGAACTCTCCAACACAATACCCAGATACACTAAAATGGTTAAGGAAACCAGCATCACAGACATGTAATATGTCAAAAACAGGTCGGCAAAAATGGATTGAGACCAGATTGGAAACCAGCCGTAGTCAGTTTTCAGATAATTCAAAATTAAATTACCTGTCCATTGCTGGTAGATGAAAAAAATGGAAATGGCTCCTGCCAGACCAAAACCCAACCAAGATCTAACCACCTTTTTAGGGCCATACAGATGCAGGGTATAGCCCAAAAAAACTGCTGGAAAGCTGATCCAACCCAAAGAGGCAATATTTTGGAAAACATACACCAACTCAACCTGATTTTCAGGTACGCCCCACATCATTAAAACCCCAAAAGTCCAGATGGCAAAGCACATTGAAAACAAAAACGCTAGAATATTAACCAGTGATTTGTAATTCTCAAATAAAATATACAAGGCGGCAAAAATATACACGACTAAGGTAAAAAAATTAATACAGTTAATCAAGGGCATAATTAGGTACGATTAATTTTAAGCTTCAATTCATCCAACCTGGCCTGTCGACCGGTCATGGCTTGGTTGAGACGATTTAATTCCTTAATCTTATTTGAGAGCTGTTTTTTGACCTGCTTTAATTTAGTAATATTCTTGGCGAAAAAAGCAATACCAATGACATTCTGGTAACGATCCCTGATCAATGAGCAATTGACGACAAAACTCAAGGTCTGATTTTTCTTGGTTCTAATTTTAACTTCTCGATCAATTAAATCTCGGTTATCAGCAATAGCTTGAACAATCTGCTGAGCTGCCGGAGATTGCACCAAAATTTGACTGATATCTTGTCCTTCCAAATCGCCTAGAGTATAGCCCAACTTTTGCCGACAGTACTTGTTTAAAGCCACGATTTGTTTATTCTGGTCCAACAGGATCAAGCAGTCCGGAATAATTCGGAAAATTTCTGGACCCGCAATGCTGGGAGAAATGTTTAAAAAACGGTAGTAAGCAATCGAATAGACTAATGCAAAAGCCCAGAGCAGCATCAGGATTTGTGAACCCTGGGGAATACTGGCAATTTCGAGCTGGGGCACGATTACATCGAAAATAATGGATCCCAAATAAGCGATGTTCATGGCCACAAACAAAATCCAGACCATTCTTTTTTTGTAATAATTGGTGGTCTTAAACCAATATCTTAACAACAAAATCTGAGATATGATAATCACAATCAAACTGTAGGCATAAAAAACAAAGGGCCAAACATTCATACTCCAGACACCCACCCAACCAAACCAATCTTGACGGTAATCAACTATCATATAGCCATTCCACTGCAAATACGTAAATAAGATCGGGGGTAGGATAAACAGAGCTAAAGCCAACCATGACCGGTAGTACTTTTTGGTGGTAGTTAAAGTTAAGACAAACCAAAGGTAAATCGAAGTAAAAGAAGACCAACCAATAACTGCCAGATTCTGAGACCAATGAGCCACTTGAATTGAAGTGTTGGGCTTCTTGAGACCCATAGCAGCAAAACTCCAAACAGCAAACGACAAAAGATACAAAGTGCAGGCGATATTGATTCGAGACCGATAGTTCTGAGACAATATATAGCCGGCCAGTACCAGATAAATAATACCGGTTAACAAATTGACACAAGGTAGAAGTGAACCTAGATAAGCTAGCATTAGACTGAGTAGTAAGGTTTAATCTGTTCCCAACTGAAGACCGGACCGTCTTTACACACATAGTAAGGCCCCAGGGCGCAATGCTGGCACACGCCTAAACCGCAGTACATTTTCTGCTCCAAGGAAACCAAAATATGCTGATCTGCCACTTTTCTTTTTTTCAACTCCTGAATGACAAACTTGTACATAATCGGCGGACCCACAATCACTGCCACTGAATTACTTGTAATGGTTTTACCTTTGAATAGATCGGTAATTAAGCCAGCCTGGCCCTTCCAGCCCGGCTGAGGTTTTTCTAGAATCAGATTAAATTCCGCTTCCTTACTCCACTTGGCGTGCTGGTCTTTAAACTGCAGGGTTTGCTGATTCCGACAGCCATAATAGATCTGTAAGATGGAATTACTTAAATTACCAGCAAAATATTCCAGGATCAGAGGACGCAAAGGAACCAAGCCGCAACCGCCGCCAATTAGAAGCAAAGGTTTGTCCTTAAATAATTCCACGTCAAAACCATTGCCGTAAGGTCCCCGAATATCCACGCTATCCCCTTTTTTTAGTTCATGTAATTTGTTAGTCAAAGATCCGACCTGACGAATAGCTAATTCAAAAAAACTGGACGCATCTTGAGGTGAAGAACAAATACTGATGGGACATTCTCCCCAACCAGGCAGTCCGATCTGCAAAAATTGACCAGGTATAAAAGCAAAGTTTCTTTGCTCCTTTTTATTGACAAATTGAAATCTAAACAGCTTCGTGTCTTCAGAATCTTGAATCACACTAATAATTCTAGCTTTAGTTGGTAAATATGAATTAATCATAAAGCTTTGAGCGTATCTTTAATCTTAATGCCGACCGGACAAGTCTTAGCGCATCGCCCGCAACTGACACAACCTGGCAAGCTGTATTCATGAGGAATTCTGACAAACTTGTGAACATACCAGAAATAGATTTTGGCTTTGACAGATTCAAGAGGTTTATGTCCTCCTGCAACTTTGGAAAAATCATTGTAAAAACAAGTGGTGGTTTGACGATGTCTGCCCAAGTTATCCGGCTGCCACTGATCCACCAGATTAAAGCAAAAACAGGTCGGACAATTAACGGCGCATTTACCGCAGGCCAGACAAATTTTATTCAACTCGTTCCAAATCTTTCTGTCAAAAGATTGATCTATCTTTTTCTTAATTTGCAGCATTCTTTTATCCGGTCCCTGTTCAGCAATGGCACCGGCAAATTCAACATGCTGGTATTTGCTTAAACCAAACTTCTCTAGGAGCACTTGTCCTTTTTCTGAACCGGAGTAAACTTTGAAAGTGTTGTTCTTTAATTTAACCAGAAAGATATCGAAAACCACATGTTCTAAATAGTCTTCTTCCCATTTATGGGAAAAAACCTTGTACCGTTTATAGTCATCCGGCCAGTGACAACTGTAGCCAATTAACAGTAAATTCCGCCGTCTGGCCTGGTAGTTGGCATCCTGCGAAAATACTTGTTCCAATAAAGTAAGCGCTTTTAAGTCCAATACGTTCACGTTTAAGCAAGCAATGGGAGGATATTTACCTACTATCTCCTTATATCCTCGCTTGCCCAAATCTAGAATTTTTTCCGAACTGGGTAGAAAAACTGATTTCCAAGTGTTCTCGGGTATTTGTCCGGACCAATCCAAATCTGCCAGTTGCTTAATTTCTTCAATCTTAATACCCCAGTCATGAAGATTGGGGCCATACAAAAAATAAGCCGTTTCCAACTGAGTTAAAAACTTGTTAATCTCTTGCTGAGTCATGTTTAAATTATAGCATAAAACGAACCGACAGTTAAAGCTATATTTTGGATTTTAAATATTCCTTGAATTCATCTCCTAAATCCGGATCACGTAAAGCAAATGCCACATTGGTTTTAAGCCAACTCAGTTTATTACCGGTGTCGTAATGAAGACAGTCCACCATTTTAGCATACAAAGGTCTTTGCTGTCTGAGCACATCAATAGCGTCAGTTAAATACACTTCCCGACCCTGGCGCTTGGGCATGGTTTCTAAAATATCAAAGATATCCGGAGTTAAAATATACCCGCCAATACTGCCAATGCGACTGGTTGTATTGTCCGGTCCGGGTTTTTCCACCAGCCTGTTAACCTGCAAAACACCTTCTTCCACTACCAAACCTTCAATAATGCCGTATTTGGTCGTACCTTCATCATCCGTGGGTATGCCTGTAAGTACCGGATCAGTGTATTTGTCATACACTTCAATTAACTGCTTCAAATGTGGCTTACCTGCCGGACAATGGATAATCTCATCTCCCCAACAGACGGCAAAAGGCTCATCACCGATTATATGTCGGCAGTTTAAGACGGGAGTTCCAGTCCCGTATTCACCTTTCTGTCTGACATAAATGAAATTAGCCAGCTCAGAAACTTGTCTGATCAAGTGACACTGGCTATCTTTACCACCTTTCAAGCATTCCTGTTCCAATGATATATTCCTGTCAAAATGATCTTCCAAAGCCTTCTTAGTCGGACCGGTGACAAAAATAATATCGGTGATGCCGGCTTGTACTGCATTCTCCACGATATATTGAATAACCGGCTTGTCTAGCACAGGTAACATTTCCTTGGGCTGGGACTTGGTAATCGGCAACATTCTGGTTCCGATGCCGGCTGCCGGAATGATTAGCTTGGTAACTTGTGACATACTTTATCTTAATTGTTTTAAGTACTTAACAGGCAATCTTCTGGTACCTTCCCGATATGTTAGCCCACTCATTATCTCCTTATTCTGATTTACAAAATCCACAACTGCTTGCGGATCGGAATGAGACAAAGACCTTAAAACCCAGCCAATAGCCTTACGTATAAAAAACTTGCCCATCTTCTCATCCATAATGTCTGTTACATAATGTGCAGAAGAATAATTACTCTCAGTTAACACGGGCTTGGCTAAGTTGAAAAATAACTCCTTCTCTCCTTCTCCCAAATAAAGCAATTTAATCTGAGACAACAAAGCAGCCCTTCTCATCCAAAAATTCTTATCCCGGCTCCATTTAATCAAATACGGCTTGGCTGCCCTGAAATCCTTTCGAAGTATGGGTCCCATGACATTGGCAGAAATATCATCCACCTGATCCCAATTAACAGATTGTCTCAGCATCTTTTCAACTTTGGGTAAATCACTTTTATCTAAATACTTATCATAAGTTCTAAGTAACTTAACTGCTAGCCATCTCTGCTCAGAATAATCTGAATTCCAGAGCTTCAAAACCAGACTCCATAAATCTTTCTTGCTCAAATCCTTATGCTCTCTCTTAATAATCCGATTCATTTCATTTACGTACTGACTCTTAACACCGTAAAATTTAAACGGACTCTTTAAGTAATGCTTGGCGGCTATACCATGCTGTAGATTGCCATGTTTTTTAAAGAATTCTTCAATCTGTTTAATTGTTTTAGAAAGCTCCATTTAATTGATAATGAATGAATTAATATCTCTCTCAATAACTTGAAGATAATTAACTTCAAAAAAATCATACTCCCCGGCATGAGGAATCGTCTCCAGTCGGTAATTCTCAAGTAAAACCAGATTCCAAAATATGCTTAAGATCATAACCGACCAAATAATTTTGGGATGCTGCTTTAATTTTACCAGAATCATGGCTAAAGCCAAAATCAACCAAGGAAATGTTTCAATGAATCTTCTGCCTCCAAAAGCATCTCCCCCGCCCAAGTCATTTAAGGAACTGTTAATAATCCACTGAATGAAGAAAGCAAGGAAGGTAGCTCTAGCTAAATAGCTGTTTTTTTTAAAAAGAAAAAAGAGACCGATTAAAGCTAGAATTAAAATTGGAGACCACAGCAGTAATCCATGATTTGAGGAAAACAAAGTGTACAAGCCATGAAATTCAAATCTAACAAATCTTTTACCCTGAGGAATTAAGACGTATTGACCGTATATATGCTTCCAAACCAGAAACTGAGTTACGGCAAATATAACCACAGGTATGACAATGGGTTTTGTTTTTTCAACTAAATAGCGTAACTTGAATTGAATTAAATCTGACCAGAATAAAGGTAAATATACAATTAAAAACAGAACATTTTGCCAACGGATGGCGATCATAAGAAAAATAACCAAACTCAGAAGCCAGTGATTAATTGCCCGGCCTTGCCACTCTTTAACCACTAAATACCAAAAAACGGTTACCATAAACAATGAAGCCATGTGTGACATGGAAGGTTCCAGCATCTGATAGTAGATCCAAGGCGTGGCTAGCCACATTAAAAGTATGGATTGAAAAGCAATCTTTTCTCTGAAAAATTGTCTGACCAGACTATAGTTGATAACCAAAACTAAAGTACCCATTAACCAAGTGCTGAAATTCACTGCCAGAACATAATAATAGGAGTATCCGTCCAAAGCTACATAAATATTAAATAGCCTTAAGATCAAACCTGTTAAATGAGCGATAACAACCAATGGTAGCCACATGATGGCAGAACCATACGCATAAGGATTGGGTATCTTGCCGATGGGTGTTAATTTGTTGTTCTCCAAAAACCAATTTGAACCTACGTCATAACTTCGGTAATGTTCCAATTCATTTCTAAAATCCAAATCTCCATCCCAGATCACAGATCTTAAAAAAGAATAATAAAAAACTCCATCACCTTGTATCCTAATGGGTGCTTGGAGATTAATAATGCAAAACCCGATTAAACTGAGAAGTATGAGAATGGAAAGGATTTTCTTTAACATAAGAAAGACCCTCCCAAATATTAATTATTCTTCAGGTGAGATCAAACCAGTGCATCGCCAATTGACTTCAGCATTACCCGTTTCACTTTCAACCACGCAAGCCGGAGCACAACCCTCATGTCCTTCAACTTCCATCTCAAACCAATAGGTTCCGGAATTTTCATTACATGTGCAAGTGTCTTTAATCTGACCTTCCTCAGCGCAAGTACTTTGCTTAGCTATTTCAAATGCTTGGTCCTGGGTAAACTTGCAAACTTCGGTAACAGTGCAAGTATCCAGGTCTTCGTCAGATACTAAAACTTGACTCTGAGGCTCCATTACAGGCTGAGCAGTACAACCCGCTAGCAAAAAACACAAACCAATTATAATATATTTATGCATATTATTCTCCTTCAAATGATGTCTGAAAATATAGACGATAGCCGGCTGCTTTCAATTTCTGTGAACCACCCACTTCAGGCAGATCAACAATAAAAGCCATTTCAACCACTTCTCCGCCCAATTTCTTAACTAAATTAGCTGCTGCTAAAGCCGTACCTCCGGTGGCCACCAAATCATCTACAATTAAAACTTTTTGTCCGGGAGTGATGGCGTCAGTGTGTATTTCAATACTATCCTTGCCGTATTCTAGTTCATATTCTTCTTGTTCAGTCTGAGCCGGCAACTTACCTTTCTTTCTAATTGGCACAAAACCGGTTTTCAGAAGATAAGCTAAAGCTCCGCCTAAAATAAAACCACGAGAGTCAATACCCACCACCACATCAATCTCCTGATCTTTGTACCGACCGACAAAATCATCTATACATATTCTTAAACCAAGCGGATCTTTAATTAAGGTAGTAATATCCCGAAACATAATCCCCTGCTTGGGCCAGTTGGGTATAGTTCTGATCTTTTCTTTGATGGATTGAGACATATCTTTAATTTATGAGTGGAACAACTTTAATCAGTAATTGTTTTACTTTATCGGCATTCTGTTTCATTCTTTCAACTATCATTTCCCAAGTCACCGGATCTTCATCTTCTTGCCAACAATCATAATCTGTTGACATAGCTATAGTTTGATATGGAATTTTAAGTTCATTAGCCAAAATAACTTCCGGACAGGTTGACATGTTAATAATATCCGCTCCCCAACTTCGGAACATGTGTGATTCGGCTTTGGTGGAAAAACGCGGACCTTCAATGGTAACGACCGTGTTATCTCGGTTGTAATTAAAACCCATTTGATCGCAAGCCATACACAACAAATCCCTGAGTTCTTTGGAGTACGGCTCGGACATCGGAGTATGCACCACCTTATCTCCAAAGTAAGTTAAATTTCGAAGTCTGGTGAAGTCTATGAACTGAGAAGGAAAAACAAGATTACCCGGTTTAATCTCTACTCTTAAAGATCCAACCGCTGTAGTGGCTAAGATGTGGCTGCAGCCCTCATCTTTTAAAGCTTTGATATTGGCTAAGAAATTAACCTTGGTCGGCATCACACTGTGGTCTTTGCCATGACGAGCTAAAATGACCACCTCTTGTCCTTCAATTCTTCCCAAAGTTAAAGGTGAGGCCAGTTTACCGTATTCATTCTCCACCTCTTTGGTTGAGGCGTCTTGTAGAATTTGTGGATCATCCAAGCCGGATCCTCCAATAATGGCGATTTTACTCATTTATTTGGCTTTAGTTTTTTCCACTTCAAGCAATTCCACCTGAGACTCTCCTCCAGTAATCTTAACCACATCCTTATCCACCTTCTTAAACTCCTTGTAAGCTCCATTGTAAGCATTAACCGTGGTATCTAAATTCGTGCCTAACTTCTGCATAAAAGAATCATAAGCATTGATGTGCCTTTGTAAAGATTCTACCCGCTTAATAATCTCTTTAGTTTGCTCTTCAATTTTAAGAGCTCTTAAACCTTGCAAAACAGTCTGCAAGTAAGCAGCAAAAGTAGTGGGAGAGACAATAATCACTTTCTTTTCCTTAAAAGCATAATCAATTAAAGACCGGGTATTAACTTTAACCGCTCCCACTTCATTGACCAGCAAGTCATAATAAATGGCTTCAGCCGGTATAAACATAAAAGCAAAATCCAAAGTTTTTAACTTAGGCTTAATATATTTAGAAGTCTCATCTATCCTTTTCTTTAAATCATTTTTAAATTCTTTTTCTAAATCTGCTCTCCTGTCTTTATCTGTCTCAGCGATAATCCGGTTGTAATTATCCAAAGAAAACTTGGCATCCACGGGAATAATTCCATCCTTGGTAAAGATGGCCGCATCCACAATATCTCCATCTTCAAACTTATGCTGCAGAGAAAAAGCCGAGGGAGGAAGAATATTCTCTAAAACCAATTGCAGTCCGGCTTCACCTAAATTGCCTCTGGTTTTCTGGGAGGTTAAAACCTTTTCCAAATTCTTGAGCTGTTCAGAAAAACCCATGACTTGCTTGTTGGTTTCCTGCAGTTGAACCACTTTTTCCGTGACACCTCGAATTACTCCCAAACTTTGGGAAAACTGGGCTTGCATCTGTTTGGTAGATTCCGCTAACTTACTGTCCATAGTTTGATTCAGCTCTTTCATACGCTCTTGCAACAAGAGCAGTGACTGGTCAGCTTGTTTGGCTTGAGACAATTGATTGAATTTAAGATTAAAAAACCAAAACATACCAGCCAAGATGGCTAGTAGCCCCAAACCAAATAATATAATAATTATGTCCATATTATTAACTCTTTTTTAGGAGGGAGGATACGTTAATCCTCCCTCAAATCGCTTAATAGACTTTGTTGGGATTTAGAGGCGGACCACACGGATCAATCCGCGATGCCAAAGGTCCCTGACACTTGGGACACTTAACTATTTTGTTAACCACGACCGGCTCAGGCAGATCCGGATCTCCCTCCTGCCAACGGCACTTGAGGCAATAGTAATTGGTTGGTGTATAGGGCGGTACGCACATCTCAGTTAACCTCCTTTTAGCCGGTTTGCAATCCCGGTTTTGGCAGAGTCACTTTCAAATACCGTCGAAATACCAATCGCCGGCCACAGACCGGACAAAAAGGACTGAATACTCCTCTCAGACGCTGGTATTCAGGCTCGGATTGGTCATTTGTCCAATTGCACAGCTGGTTGACACACACGTATTCGCCATGTTTGCAAGATCCCATACCATGCCTCCTATTACTGACAGGCCAAAAAAGAAATAATAATTTAAGGAACACTATGTCTGTATCTTAACAAACTCCATTAAACTATTCAAATAACCGTCAATACGGTAGTTTTCAGCCTGGTTTAAGCAATGCGAACGCATATTTCTGAGCTGTTGCTTACTTAAAGCAGTTAAGGCTGACTGCCAATCATCCTGGACAATCCAGCCCGTGACATCCTGCTTGACTAATTCCGGCAAGGCTCCCCGGTTGGACACCATCACTGGCACTCCTTGAGCATATGCTTCAATTACCACCATGCCAAAACTTTCTTGCGTTAAACTGGGATTAATAAGGATATCTATCATCGGCCAAATCTGCGACTGAATTTGTTCAGATGTTAATCTGCCATAAAAACGAATCTTTTTACCGGCCAATGCTTTTGCTTGTTGCAAGACAGAACCATCCCCAACCACATGCAAGATTAAATCTTTGTCTAAGCCGTTAACCACTTGAATTAAGTCTAATATTCCCTTGTACTCTTCCACTTGACCTAAAAACAAAGCCTGAATGGTAGGCGTTGACTTAATGTCTGGTGCTGTGACGGGTGAAATGCTGGGCAAAGGATTGGGAACAATCCCTGATTGAGATTTAGGAAAATAGCCTAACCGATCATACACTGACTTTAGATATTGGGATGGAAAAATCACCACCGAAGATGAATTAAACAATCTTTTACACACCCAGCTGTATATCCTACTCAAACCGGTTAACTTGGCGGGCAATAAGCCTGAGGGATGTATTAACTGCATATCATGCAAGGTGTGGATATGCTTCACACCCAATGACTTAATAACCCAAGGCGTGTAATAGCCCAAACCTTTCAAATTATGGGTTAATACCAAATCCGGCTGAATCTTGTTAAGAGCCCGAAACATTTTCCAAGCCTGAACATCATTAAAAGTGTCTATGATATGCCAGATGAATCTTAACCAAACTGGCTTAGAATTAATATCCAAAAAATTAAAAACATTAAAAGGTGTCAGATAATGCACCTCGACTCCATTTATGTTTTTTGTTTCATTCCGGTAGCCAAGACATATCACACTAACTCGATGACCAGCTTGTTGTAAGCCCGCCACCACAGTTGATACCACTCTTTCCGCCCCGCCCCGGGTGTATGGCTGGTAGATGGAATGAATAACCGTTACTTTCATGCTCGAATTATTTTATATCGATACCAAAACAAACTGATACAACTGCCAGCAATATCCAGCAGCCAATCACTCAGATGAGATTCCCTGCCCGGCACAAAAAATTGGTGAAACTCATCCGTTAAACCGTAAAAAACAGCAATTAGAAAACCAAAAACCAAAGCTTTGTTGGTTTTAATCCCTGAAGAAATGAACGCTCTCATTAACAGAGCTGCTAAAACAGCATAATTAATCACATGTACAATGGATGAAATGAAATTAAAATCTTGGTCACTTAAAGTTTGAGTGCCAGGCAGACTGCTAATGGAGGATGAGATAAAAATAACCGTCATCCAAAGTATGGCCAAAAACCAATTTAAGATAATTAAATTATCTTTTTTCTTTTTCCAATCCAGCATAAATTTCAAGTAATTTTTTAATTACGATATCCCAACTGTACTTTTGAGCATAGACAGCAGCTGCTCGAGCTAAATCCGCTTGCAGTTGAGGTCGACTTAAGATTTTAATCACCTTGTTGGTTAATTCCTGGTCATCCTTGGGCTTGACCAAATAACCGGTTCTTTCCGGGACTAAGGTGGTTCTAACTCCCGGCCAATCTGAAACCACCACCGGCAAACCGCAAGCTTGAGCTTCAGCCACCACAATGCCAAAGCTTTCAGTAGAAGCCGTGGAAGGTAATATGAAAACATCTGCTAAGCGGTAATAATCTGGCAACTCATTATTGTTAATCCAGCCTAAAAATATGACCCGCTCTGCAATACCCAGCTGTTTAACCTGTTTTTCGTACTTGGCTCTTAAATCGCCGTCTCCCACCACCAGTAGCTTTAAATGCTGCTGACTCTTTTCCATCTGCACAACAGCTCTTAAGAGCACTTCCAAACCTTTGAAATAGTGCTGGCGATCCAACCCGCCCACAAAGATCAGCACCTTATCCTGTTCTCTTAAGCCTAAACTGGTTTGTAAAACAGGGTCTTTGGATCCAAGTTTAAATATTTTGGTATCGATGGCGTTGGGCAGTTCTACAAACTTATCCGGATATTTGGCTAAATAAGTCTTCAAATATGAATTCTGAGCATGATCAAAAGACAAAACTCCCACTTTATCTACCCGCCTGATGATACCACCTAAGAAAAGCTTGAAATACAGATAAAAGATCAGCTTGGTTAATCCTCGACCGATTGGATCCATCTGGTAGTGTAAAACCACTTTTGTCTCAGGATGTTTGCGTTTAAAGCGCTTAACAACCAAGTCTGTGCCGAAAAATGGATGGTACACATGAACCAGGTTAAATGGCTTCAGCTTGTATCTTAAATCCAGCAACCAGCCGGCTTTGCCAATGGTCAGAGTAACCGGTAAATACTCTATTTCAAAATCAGGATTCGCAATTTTATTAACACCGGGATAATCCGGTGTAAAGATGGTCACGGCATAGCCCAGTTTGGCCAATTGCTTGGCCTGGTAATAGGCATTATTACCAATGCCACCGCCCTGAGGCGGCAGTGCACACACTACGATAGCAATTTTAGGTTTGTTTTTTACCATAATATAATCCACTTAACCAGATAAAAATAAGCTTCCATGATGGGATTGACCAAATATTTTAAAATTGGATTATCTATTTCCTGAAATTTAATCGACCCCACATATAGTTTCAATATTTGCCTGTCCTTAACCTTTCTTAATCTAAATTGAACTTCCAAACGTCTAGCTAAGATAGAAGGCAGATGCTGACACAGAGATACATACCCTTTTAATTTTTCCAACAGCCAGCCGTTTTTAAAGGCAAACAGCAAAATACCCAGTTCCATAAACAACCAAGCCGGCATTAAAATAAACAAAGTCAGGCAGCGGTAATTCTGCAACATAACCATAATTCTGTTGCGGTCCATATAAAAAAACTTGTACTTGGCTTTGGAATAATTATATTGGTGGTAACAGACGGCCAGAGGATCGACTTGTGTTAAATAACCGGCTAAGTTTAGTCTCCAACCCAAATCCACATCTTCATGATACATAAAGAGCTTGTCGTCAAAAAGACCGATCTTTTTTAGTACTGACATTCTAAGCAAGCAAGCTGCCCCCGAAACATAGGGAGCTGCAAAAACCTTGCCCTCATCCACCCTATCCAATTCCCGGTAATGATTGCAGAAAGCAAAGCCCAAGAAATGAATACTGTTACCCAAGCTATTTATACGATTGGTTTCCGGATACAACAGAATCTTGGGTTGCAGAGCGGCGACTTTTGTATTTTTTTCCAAGTGATTGACCAAGCGCATTAAACAGTTTCTTTCCAACATGGCATCATCATTTAACAGAAACAAATAGTCAGACTGATGCTTGGTGGCTAAAAAATAGGCTTGATTATTCGCTTCAGCAAAGCCCCGGTTGAAATAGTTCTCAACAACTTTAACTTGCGGGTATTTTTCCTTGACAAAACCGACTGAACTGTCGGCTGAGCCATTATCCACCACGACCACTTTGAGCAAAGACTTGGGATAATTGGATTCAAAAACCGAAGCTAAAGACTTTTCCAACTTTAGCCTGGAGTTAAAACTAATAATGGCAATAGTGATTTTTTTATTCATCTGACCAATCTTGTTCGGTATAGTATTTAGCAGCTAAACCGTTAGTTAAGAGCCTCAATTCAGACGCTTCTTGGTCTGTAACATGTTTTTTCCAATTCTTAACCAACTGAGAACTGTCTCTATTTAAATCCAATTCTTGACCGGGTGTGGCTTCCACTTGATTATGTCCGCCGGAAGATTTGATAATCTGCTGTTCAATCTCTGATGTCATGTTCAAACCCAGACTCAGATACATTCTCTTAAACTCAGCTACGGGCTGCAAAGATACATCTTCATGCCGGACAACAATCCAATCCGGATGTTGAACCAGATACCGATCTAAAACATGGTAAATGCACAGCCAAAGGGTAGCTGCTTCCTCGACAAAAGATTTATGTTCTTTGACAATTAAACTTCGGTAGTCTGCCAAATAATCTGCCATCAGTCTGTCTTGTTTGCTGAAATTAGCAAAATCAAAATGCCAGTTTACTCTTTTTAGCGAAGCATAAAAAGCAGCCGGATGTCTGACAATAACCACCACTTGCATATTGAACTTCCTGGCCAGCCAATCTGCTGACATACAAGCAATGGGATCTTTAAGCAAAGGCCTCTTAACACCGGGGAGAAATGCGTTTGACCAATATTTCAAAGCTGGCAGATTAACAGGAATGTCTCCTTTAAACTTAAGCAATTTATCTATGGCCTGAACATATGAATCTTGGTTGTCTTGGTTGATGTATAAAAACCAGTCCTTAATCTGCTTCAGGCCAATCTTGGGATTGAAAGGTTCGGAGATATATTTGACTTCTCTGGGCAAAGCTAATATCTTACCGATCCAAGTGCTGCCGGAACGATGTGAACCGGTGACTAAAATGGGTTTTGGTTTATTCATCTTTTAAAGCGTCTTGTCTGACTAGGTTAGTAATGTTTTTCTCCATTTTTTCAATCCTCATCAGCAACCGATACAGTAAATAGAAAATCACCAGAATGGAGACGTAGATAACCAGATCAACCCCTCGACCAATACCCACTCTATCAGCTAGATAGGAAGTGATTTTAGGATAGGCTATGACAACGATGGCAGTCAAACCAACTGCCAACCAGGTTATGAACTGACTGAAGTTAATCTGTTTTTTGTAAACTTGGTATAACAATCTTAAACAGAATAAACCAATTATAGGAATTAAGATGACTTGGATAATTAACATATAATCTTAGATTAAGCCTAACTCTTTTTTACGATCAATAATTCGTTTGCGAATATCTCCCTCAACTGTCACCCATTGTTTTCTTTTAGCTAAAGCATCAATGACTTGTTCGGAAGCATATTCCAACCCAGTGAGGAATAAATGTCCTTTGTGTTTAACAAACATTTTAGCTTGCTGTTCAGTTATAGTGGCTAAGCCACTTAAATCTATGTCTGCCCGACTCTTGACTAAAATCTTAACTACTTCTTCTGACACTCTTCTGACAGCACTCAAATTCATGAATCTGAGTTTACTTTTAACCAGATTTTGGGCCATATCTGGAGTTAATTGCTGCAGATCCTCTAGGTTGGCGATTTCTCTTTTTTCAATCGCTTTCTTGGCTTGTTGATGAGCTCGATCAAAAATTTCTAATTCCAATAATCTTCTGGCTTGCTTTCTAATCCCATATGCTCTGGGCAGATACGTTAGTAAGTTGTCTATATCCTCTTGATTATCCTGCCACATGCGCCGACTGGTCACCTGTGATCTTATCCTATCTGAGACTTCTCGCAATGAGTCTAAAACCTGCCAAGCTGACTTAGCACCGGCAGTGGAAGGTATTTCACCCAATTCAGATATGAAATGATCCAATTCCTCCAGAGATAAACAACGGGCAGCAGCGGATTCCCTGGCTTCTCTAACCCTTCTTTCTTCAACAGCATCAATTTTTTCAGGCCTAGCACCAGCCAGTTCTTTATTTAAAAGTTCTCGCACCTTACGTCTCAGACCAAACATTCTGGGAATACGGTCCAAATCCCTGGCTACTGCTTCACATTGACTGTTCCATTCGTGAATACTACTCACTTTAGCATCGATTTGCATCGCTACATCCCTGATGATTTCAATCGCTTTTTCACCTGTCATATCTCCGGCTGTACTTGGCACGATCTCAACTTCAAGCAGGAGATCATATAATTCTTCCAAACTTTCAGCTTGAGCAATGCCAGCTTCCGGTGTTTTGTGTGTTTCTACATCTGGTTCTTCTTCAGCTGGCTGCTTATCAAATTGCGGCTCATCGACCGCTTGTGATAATTCCTGAACAGCCTGTGCCGGTTGTTGAGTAAAGGGATCAGGTGCTGCAAATTGATGGGCACAATATGGACAAATAGCAAGAGTTTTTTTAATCAGGCGACCGCAGTCTGGACAAGAATGAAGATTGTCATTTTCATCCTGAGACCGTTCTTCTGCCTGTTGACTCAATTCATCCAGCGGTACCGACGGTTCATTATCTTTTTCACTCACCTGTGTCCCTCGCTCATAACCACAATACGGACAAAAATTCCAGGCTTTGTGAATCACCACTCTGCCGCAATCCGGACAGTTATTTTCCTGTTCTGTCAGTTCAGATTTCTGTTCTTTTAAACTCAACGCCTGAGCTGCATCCTCTGGTTCAACAGAGGCTTGTACAGGTTCTGGTTGTTCAACTGCCTGTTGACCGGAACTCTCAGCTGCGTCAATTACCTGCGTACCTGTATTCTTTTCAATGTGACAAGTTGCTCCCGACGCTAATTCCACCATACACCCCATGGCTCGGTCAATCTCCAAATGACTGTCACTGGCTACCTTAAAGAGACTGCCCCTGGCGACTTCAACTCGACCCTGACAATTATCTCCAATTTCAATCGGAGAACCATCCACTGAATCAAAAGTAAAGCGAGAGTTTGGTCCAATACCAATCCTTGAACCTTGCACTAAGGTGACTGATAATTCATTCTTGCCGGCCGTTTCTAAATTGGAGCCTTGTATCTCTTCCGCATTTAAGCTTGCTCCTTGGGACAATTCCAAATTACTGCCTTCAATCCGCTCATAGTCTGCCGCTTCATCTGCCTCAATCTTGAAATCAACATCTTTCAAGCTATTGGCTTGTTGTTCCGGTTGACTGCTTGGCAGCTCTGATTTATGAAATGGCATATGATTGATTTATTTTTTAATCATTAAATCCCAAACTATTTTAAAAGAATTTAATATGCTCTGCCCATATTCGTGGTAAGTAATGGTAACCGGCACTTCTGTGTACTTTAGCTGATGATCTGCTATTTCATTCAGTAATTCTGAGGCATAGGCTTGGCGGTCTTGAATTAGATTTATTTTTCTCAATGCTGACCGACTCCAAGCCTGAAAACCATTGTGCACATCTGTCAACCTTAAACCCGTAAGAATACGAGTGAATTGCAAAGCCAGTTTCAGAGTAATTTTTTTGGATATGGGCAGATTCTTAGCTCGACCCAAGAACCTGGAACCCAGAGCCACTTCAAATTTGTTGAGCAAAAGAGGCTCCAAAACTTTGTTAATTTCATCGGCTCTCATTTGGCCGTCCGCATCAAAAAAAACTAAGTACTCATATTCTTTTTTGAAAAAAAACTCTATCCCGGTTTTCAAAGCCGCTCCCTGTCCCCTGTTCAGTTTATGAACCAAAACTTTAGCTCCGGCTTGACGGGCCAAACTGACTGTCTGATCCTTGGAACCATCGTCCACCACCAAGACGTCATAACCCTGCTGTTGAACACTCTTAACCACCGCAGATATCTGATCTGCTTCATTGTAGGCTGGAATTAAGACTAAAGTTGACATTTATTCCTGATTAAATTCTTCCAATTTATCTAAAGCTATAATTTTGGTTATATAGCCGTCTAAACCAATATCATCAGTTAATTCAGAAAAATATATTTTTTTCTTTAAAGCTAAAGCATAACCTAATTCCAGTTTACAACTGGTACCCATATAGCCTGCCGGGAGTATGAAATAGACGGCTTCAGATTCTTCAATTGCCTTAAAATGATCCCAGGCAAATTTATTTTTTTCTTGAATGGTTTGAGCTGAATCTTCACTCTCAGGATTTAATTCCAAATTGGGAAACAAAGGCGTTTGTCCCAATTGCCGTAATCTATCCATAGCATCCACTACCAGTTGCCTGTATTTCATACTGGCACATAAAGTAATTGTCATATATACAGATTATTTCCCGGGCTCCAACACCCCTTTCTGGGCGCTTAGATAATCGACAGTTTCATTTAAACCTTCATCGATTAGAATGATCGGAAACCAACCCAAGTTTTCCTTGGCTTGAGCTATACTCATAATCGGTTGGGGTGCCATATTGACGGTTGGTTTTTGGTATTTAATCTTAGAGTCGGATTTGGTTAATTGAATGATTTTTTGAGCAATCTCAGTAAAAGATGTTTTCCAATCTGAAGCCAAGTTAATCGGACCAACTTCATTGCTGGCCATTAATTTAACCAATCCCTTAATGAGATCTGAGATGTAGAAGTAAGCACCGGTCGAATCTTTGTCTCCGTAAATGATAACCGGTTCATTGTTGACTGCCGCTTTAATCATCTCCGGAATCATGCGTCCGTCGTTAAGACGCATACGAGGACCATAGCAATTGGAAATTCTAACGATCTTGGTATCCAAGTTATGGACCTGACGGTAATTTTCAACCAAAGCCTCACCAAATCTCTGACCCTCAGCAAAACAGGCTCTGGAATCAAGCTGGTTGACTTTGCCAACGTAATCTTCGGTCACTGCTTTTTTTATCTCGACTTGACCATAAACGGCCGGAGAAGACGCATACACCAATTGAGCTTTGTATTTAACCGCTAAATCCAAAACGTTTTTCAGGCCCAAAGAATTAATGAGCAATGTTTCAATGGGATACTTGGTGTAATCTGCCGGAGAAGTGGGTGAACCTAAAAAATAGATTTCTTGCAAACCTTGGAATTCAATTCTAAACTCATTCAAACCGGGTTGCTTTTCCAGATCAAGTGGATTGACAATGTCATGTTTAATCAATTCAAAATCCGGATTCTGCAACAGATGGGCAATGTTATCTTCATCACCGGTTAAAAAATTATCTAAACAAATAACCTTGTTGGATGCAATTAATTCATCGCACAAATGAGAACCAACAAAACCCGCCCCTCCAATGACTAGGATATTTTTTTTGTCAAAAATGGCTTTGGGAGACATATGAATATATTATGTATTATTGACTGTTGCAACGGACTTGAAAGTCCATGCTTTGTTTAAAGAAAAATTGAACAGACCGACTGTCACAGATACAATGATTTTAGCCAGCAGGTCATAAATATTTAAATAATCCACCGTTAAGAACAACAAGGTTAGATTTAATGCCGCGCTGATGGAGTTGGCTGTAAAGAACTTGATGTATTGTCGTCTTAAATCTGTACCAGTATGACGAAAAGTCCATTTGCGATTGATGTAAAAACTCCAAGATACGACTATTATGAAAGAACAGAGGGCTGCTAATAAATACTGCAAATGACAGATTCGAGTCAAAAACCAGTAAAAACCAATGTCCAAAAAAACATTGCCCACTCCGACCACTCCATATTTGGTCATCTGTTTGGTGACAGGATACCGTTTGAAAAGATAGAAATTTCTAACCTTAGAGATCATGAACCTTATATTTAAAAGCTGTCTTATCCCAACCATCCAACAAAAAACCGGTCTTGTAACTGTATTTAACGGGCACATTGTCTATTAAATATTTTCTTTGAAAACGGTTATTGATAAACCCTTGATCGGTTACTTCCCGAATAGAACCATTATCTAAGAAATAGATCGCTTCTGAACCGCGATACTGAATCAAAGAATAATTGGGATAATACACTTCAGTAATGGCCGAATTCTTTTTGTAGTCGGTTTCAAAGGCTGGCTGCATTACGATCACCCTGTCCTCATAATCCGAGCCAAAAATCTCAGCGGCCAAATCCTCAGCAATATTCTGTATCACTCCTCCGGTATTCACAATATACAGTTTAGGGCTGTTGGAATATTTAATCAGGTTGGTACCCGGTCTGATTCTAATATTATCCCCCACTTCCAGACTGTCAAATTGAGACTGAGTAATTAATGCAATGGGCTGAGCCGCCCAATTATTGCCATACCAGCTGAAAAAGACAAACTGGTTGGGAAAAAGATGTCGGATATTCTTAGTGTCAACATAATAGACAGCTGAGTCATTGGCCAGTTTAACTAATTTGCCCAGTTGAAATTGCATCTCCGCTTCCAAGCTTTGCTGAGCGTTTAAGCGGCCAGTACCCAAATCTTCCAAATATTCCGGATTCTTGTCGGAAATATCGTCCGTGTAGTTAACCACAGCTTCAATCACCTGTTCAGAACCCAAGTCAGGATCTTTGGATTTAACCAGTGCGGCTACGCCTGAAACCAAGGCAGTTGAAAAAGAGGTGCCATTTAAATCGTAGGAGTAATAATCTGCAAAATTAGGTTGATCCGGATCATAATATCCCAAACTCATCAGTCCCTGACCGGGTGCTGTTAAATCAATACAACTGCCGTAATTGGCAAAAGCCGCCCTTACATCTTGACTATCCACGGCTGAAGCGGCAATGATGATATTATTTCCATCATTGTCTCCGCAGCAGGCTGGATAAGCGGGTAAAAAATCCAAATCTATGCCATCATATGCATCCTGTGTCATATTGCCGGAAGAGGTAACAACCACCACATCCTGTCTGTGAGCCCATTCAATGGCTTCAGTAATATCTGAGGTAAAATCATAACCCACAATGCTTAAATTGATGATATCAGCTCCATTATTCACTGCGTATTCAATGGCTGAGATCAAGTCAGCCACATTGCCGTCTCCGACGTGATCCATGATTCTAATCGGCATAATTTTACTTTTAAAAGCCACGCCGGTAATACCTTTATTGTTATTAGCCACAGCTGCAATTAAGCCAGCCAACGCGGTGCCGTGATTAATACTTGCAACGTTATAATTTTCCTCTATCTTAGGATTGGGATCGGCACTGTCGGTTAGAAAATCCCAGCCATGAACATCATCCACATAGCCATTTTGGTCGTTATCTATATTATCATCAGGTATTTCATCTTGATTAATCCAAATGTTAAATTCCAAATCTGGATGATCGATATCCACTCCGGAATCAATAATTGCCACTATTACTCCCTGACCTTGACTGATATCCCAAGCTTCTTCGATGTTTATTTGATCCAAATAGACCTGCTCCGGATAGAGAGGATCTGAAGGTACATAGGCCAAAGCGACTATTGGCAAACTAAAAACCAGACAACCAATAACAAACGACAAGCTTTTTGTCATAAATAAACTTCATGAATTATACATTAATTTTACCTGATTTTGACTAAAAAGCAAAGGATTGATTTTTTTCTCAAAATATTGTATAAAATAGGTATCTTTATGTCGGGATTATTAATTAAAACTAAGAAATTCATACTTTTACTGGGTGATCTGGCTTGTTTATATTTGGGCCTGTATTTAACTTTAATGGCCAGATACGGCTATCCTGTAAATGTTTCAGATTGGCAGCGACACCTAATTCCTTTTTCCCTGGTCTTTGGTGGTTGGTTAATGCTGTTTTTTATCAATGATTTTTACAATTTAAAAGTGAGCTACAACACCAATAATTTGCTCAACAAGCTGTTAAGCACCTTAATTATTGGTGGTATCATGGCCGTACTCTTATTTTATTTTGTGGGACCGCTGATCGACACCCTTAAACCCCAAAGAGTGCTGCTGATTGATTTGGGCATTACTCTCCTGCTACTGTTTTTTTGGAGAAAAATCTTCTATAGATTTATCAAATCAGACAGTATTGTTAACAGAGTACTGATTATCGGTCAGACACCGCTAAGCGAAAAGTTACTTAAAGAGATTAACAGACGACCTCAACTCGGATATAGAGCACAAATCATTGCTCAAGCTTCAAATGATCTGCCTTTTTATTGTTTAGAGAACAAAATAGACATCTTGATCAGTTCCTACGAATTAAAGAATCACCCCAATACGGCTGAAAGAATCTTTAAATGCTTGGCCATGGAAGTGGATGTGTATAACATTAACAACTTTTATGAGATAATTACCAACAGAATACCGGTGGAACATATTGATCATTCTTGGTTTTTGGAGAACTTATCCGAAAATTCCAAGAAATTGTATGAGATCATTAAAAGACTTACAGATGTAGTGTTGTCTATTATCGGATTAATTGCAGCTATTCCTTTAACACCTTTTATAGCTCTAATCATTAAATTGGAAAGTCCTGGTCCTGTTATTTTTAAACAGTACAGAATTGGGAAAAATGGTAAAAAATTCTTGGCCATGAAATTCAGATCCATGACACAGGATTCAGAAAAAGAAGGTCCTAAGTGGACAACCCAAAATGATGCTCGGGTAACAAAATTTGGTAAGTTGATACGCAAAACCAGATTAGATGAAATTCCCCAGTTAATCAATATATTAAAAGGAGAAATGAGCTTTGTGGGTCCTAGACCGGAACAGCCAGAGTTTGTAGCTACCTTAAGTGAGCAGATTCCGTTCTACAAAGAAAGATTACTGGTTAGACCAGGATTGGCCGGTTGGGGTCAATTAAATGCACCCTGGCATGGTGCGTCCAAAGAGGACTCTTTGGAAAAATTGGAATTTGATCTGTATTACATTAAAAACAGATCACTCTTTTTTGACTTTTTAATCCTACTTAAAACCATTCGAGTCGTTTTCATGAGGAAGGGACAATAATGTTTAATCAAATCAATTCAATGTCTGTCATTCAAAAAATAAGAACTAAAGCTTATCATTTTTTGCGCTGGACAGAAAAGTGGACTAAAACAGATATGATTTATTTGACCAAAGGAGGTTTTTGGTTGACAATTGGACAAATTTTTTCCGCCCTATCTTCCTTTATTTTGGCAATTGCTTTTGCCAACCTATTACCCAAAGAAACATACGGCAGTTACAAATATGTCCTATCTATAGCTGGCATTTTGTCTATTTTTACTTTACCCGGCATGGGTTCGGCTTTGGTAAGATCAATAGCCAGAGGCAATGACGGTTCATTTTTATTGGCTCTAAAAACTCGCATCAGATGGGGACTGTTGGGGGGTGCAGTCAGCTTGGGCTTGGCCGTCTATTATTTTATTAACCATAGTCAACTGGCTTTAGCTTTTCTGATTGCAGCCATTTTTATTCCCTTTTTGGATTCAATTGACTTATATCGTTTTCTACTTCAAGGTAAAAAGAAATTTGATGTTTTATCAAAATATACAATCTATATCAAAATACTGGCCACCCTTGCAATTTTAGCGGCTGTTTTTTTTAGTCAGAACTTAGTCATTATTATTATCACCTACTTTTTAGCATATACTTCGCTTAGATATATTTTTCATAAAAAGTCACTGAATTATCTAGAAAACAACAAAACCGACCACCAAACCGTTTCATTTGGCAAGCATTTAAGCCTGGTTGAAGCGATTAGTCGAGTCTCATTCAATGTCGATAAAATATTGCTTTGGCATTTTATAGGACCGATTGAGGTAGCTCTGTATTCAATTTCCATAGCCATACCAGAACAAATCAAAGGCTTATTTATACATATCAGTACCTTGTCCTTGCCCAAACTATCCAACAAATCAACAACTGAAATCAAGAAAAACTTAGATTATAAATTAGGTATTTTATTTTTTATTTTTGTTACTATTTTTATAATTTACTACCTGCTAGCTCCTTGCTTCTTTAAGCTATTCTTTCCTCAATACTTAGATGCTATTGTATACAGCCAAATCTATTGTGCCATTGTGCTTATGATTCCCGCTGCTTATGTCTTTGGACCCATTCTAAAATCCCAACAGAAAACAAAGCTAATCTATATTACCAATATTAGCAAAAGTGTGGTATATTTTTCTTTATTGTTAATCTTAATCCTTCTTAACAGTATGAATATTACTAATCTCATCACTGTCAAACTCATATCTGAATTATTTTTTTTACTCATTAGATACGCTTATGTCAAAAGATTATAAAGCAATTATTTTAGCAGCTGGCATGGGTATTAGGATGGGTGTTTTATCTGAAAAAATACCCAAAAACATGTTGCAAATTAAAAACAGAAGTATTTTGCACAATCAAATAACGCAACTCTACAATTGCGGTATTAGAAGTATCTATATTGTCATAGGTTACAAGAAAGAAGTGATTAAAGAATTCATTAACGGTATCCTCAGCAACTACCCCGGCCTGAGCATTAACTTTATTGAAAATAAAATATATGATCAGACCAGTGCCATATACAGTCTTTGGCTGACAAAAGACATCTTAAGAAATAACCATGCCCTGTATCTAAATGGAGACTGCTTTTTTGAATTCAACGTCCTCAAACAAATCATGGATTCCAACTATGAATCCTGCACCGCCATTATCAAAAATCAATACAATGAAGAACAAGTCAAGGTAACCATTAATTCAAATAATCGAATCATGGAAATCAGTAAAACCATACAACCAGCAAAAACAGACGGCGAGTTTGTGGGTGTCACCAAAATGAGTCATGCTTTTAACCAAAAACTCGTTATGGCACTGGATGAATTAATTGAGAAAGAAAATCAAATCAAGAAATTTGCCATTGACTCATTTAATCTGTCAATTCAGAAATATCAAAATGAGATATATGCTGAATTCGTAGATAATTATCAGGTTATAGAAATTGATACCAAACAAGACTATGAACAAGCTAAAAAATTTTAACAATAAACTGGCTAAATATCTAATAAGCTACCCGATTTACGGCCTATCGATTTTAATTCCTAAAAATCGATATAAAGCAATCTTTATTGGCTGGCATAAAGATGAGGAGTGTGAAATTTTTGCAGATAATACTAAATATCTTTTTTTATACATCAATAATCACCCTGAGTTTAACACAAAAATTAAAACTGTTTGGATAGCTAAAGACAAACAATTAGCCCAAAAATTGAGAGAAAAGGATTTGATATCCTACCCTACTCATAGCCCGCTAGGTATCTATCATTCACTAACCGCTCAATACGCCTTTATTGACGCTTATCTTACTCGAGAAAACGTTCAATACCTGGGAGGCGCCAAAATTGTTCAATTATTGCACGGTAAAGGTATGAAGAAAAAGGGCTACAATAAAAAGCAAAGCAGAAAGTATAATTACATTGTCTCCCCCTCTGATTTCATAACCGATGTCCTGCCGGATCATTTCAAGCAAGACAGTCAAATCATTCCAGGTAAATTCACCAGAAATTTATTGGCATATCAAGATCAAAAAAACAGTCAGATAGGCGTGGATGAAAAAATCTGGCTACAACTCAAAAACAGTTCCAACCAATATAATGTTCTTTACGCACCAACCTTCAGGAGAAATGAGGTAGATTTCAAAATTCAAGACATCCTGGATCTAAATGAAAAAAAACTCAAAGATAATAACATTAACCTGTATATTGCATTACACCCCAAGCTTTTTTATATCAGCAGAGAAATCAAGTCAACAGGTAATATTCATTTCATTCATAACAGTGACCTATATCCTTTATTGAAATACTTTGACCTGCTAGTTACAGACTACTCTTCAATTTTTGTCGATTTTCTACTCTACAATAAACCAATTGTCTTCTATGCTTATGATTATCAGGACTATACTTCCAACGAAGGTTTTTTAATTGATTACCAAAAAGAGACGCCTGGAGATAAAGTTTATCAGAAAGAAGAATTAATTGATTGTATCCTGGCCAATTTAAAGACAGACAACTATTCACTACAAAGGCAAGAAATTCTCAATAAGTATTTTGATCCTAATCTTCCTCCTACACCAGATAACTATCTGAAGAAACTTTTTAAGCTCTAATACAGGCTTCAAAGAGTTCCTGATATTTTCTGACATTCTCTGGCATATCAAATTTTTTAACGCTGTCCTGGCAATTCTGGGACATCACTGAATAATTTATACCGCCAATTTTTTTAATCGCATCGATCACTGCCTCTTGGCTAAAATCTTGAATATAAAAACCATTATAGCCGTCTATCAGCAATTCATCCGTACCGGGTGTTTTTGTGGATAATAAGGGTAGACCAAAAGCTAGGGCTTCCAAATAGGCGTTGCTTAAACCTTCTCTTAAGGAAGTGGAGATGTAAAAATCGGATATAGATAAATATTCATAGACTTGGTCTTTGGGCAAACCGCCTAAGAAAATAACATTGGGATGCTTCGGTAAATGATCAATATTGCCATCTCCAATTATGAGCAACTTGTAATTATCTTTGATCTTACACACCTCAATAAATGAATCGATCAGTAACTTATGATTTTTAAACTTATTAATTCTAGCCACGCAGACAAACACCACATCTGTCTCATTTAATCCAAAATCTGTTTTTTTCTTGACTGTCTGATATTGAAAAATATCTCTTAAATTGACTCCGTTATGAATAACAGTAAACTTTGCTGGCTCAATTCCAGACTGTTCAATCGTTTTTTGTTTAACGGTTTCAGAGACGGCCACTATCTTATATGATAACCCGGCCAAAACTCTATCCAGCCACAATTGAAATTTAGTTTTATCCGAGTAATAATTATTCTCTCGAGTAATTATCTTATACCGATAAATAATACTCAACACTCGAAATAACTTATTGGCAGAATACATACTTGAGACAACTATATCCAATCTTTCTCTGCCTAAATACCTCATTAATCTTATTAATTCCGGTATCTTCTTCAAAAAACTGGCATTTAAGTGAAACTTTTTAACTTTAATCTGCGGAGGAAGTTTATCAAAAAAATCCTGCTTATTTGGATAGTCAAACAAAGTTATGAGATAGATATCATATCTTTGATAATTAAAATAATTTAATTGTTCCAAAAAATGACTTTGAATTCCGCCAATTAAAAAACTGGGCATCGCAAAGGCAATTTTTATCTTTTTCAGACTTTCACTACTTCCGGTCCATTGTTCCATATAATTTAAATTATTTTAACAGATTACGATACCAAATTTGGAAAGTCAAGAGAGACCAAAGAATATTGAGATGATACTGTTTTCTTTCCACATGTTCTGAATATAGCTTATCGATTTCTTGAAAATTAAAATATTCTCTTGTCTGTTCATTGTATTTCTCAGACAAGACTTGTCTGGCATAGTCTTGAAAATCCGGCTGTCTTAACCATTTAGCAGCCGGAGAAAACCAACCGCTTTTAGGTTTATTATATACTTCATCCGGCAAGTAGTCTCGAACAGCTTCTTTGAATACATATTTACCTTGATCAGCATTATTTATTTTAAATCTCTTGGGTATTTTCATGGATAAATCAACCAAGTCATTATCCAACATCGGAACTCGCAATTCTAATCCATGTGCCATTGAACTGGTATCTGATATGGAAAAAGCCTGATCAACCAGCCAACTCTGGATATCTACTATCATCATTAAATCAGTATAATTCATACTTTGACCTTTAAAATATTTCTGATAAAAATGATCTTTGGCTTGCTCTGATTTATTATACCCGCTATTCAAATAACGCCGTATGATATTTTCCTTCTGTGATCTAAAATTCCAATACAATTCTAAAGCGGAATCTGAATTTATCTTTTCATATACGTGATCTTTTTTTAGAAGCTTAAAAAAATGTCGGCTAATATAATTTTTTCTCAACGGAGCCGGTATCTTTTGAATCTTGTCAATGATGTCAAAATAATAATATCTGGCATAACCACCAAAAACCTCATCTCCGCCATCCCCGCTTAAAACCACATCCACTTGTTCTTTTGCCATCTTTGAAAGCAAATACATAGAAATTTGAACATGATTTGAGACTATATCATTCATATGATAAACAGCATGGTCAAAATTTTCTATCATATCACTTGATTTAACGAATAACCCATAATGATCCGTGGAATAAAAGTGGCTGGTTTTTTGAGCTATGTCGTGGTCACTATTATATTTATCAGCTTTTTCCTGAATATCATACCAAACACTGAATGTTTTGATTTTACCACCCAGCTGTTTGTGCATTGACCCTAGAATTGCAGTCGAATCAATACCTCCACTCAAAAAGAGTCCAACCGGCTTATCTGAAATTATTTGCCTTTCTACCGCTTTATCAAAACACTCTCTCACCATCTTCTTTGCAGTCTGATAATTATCAATGACCGGATAATTTCTTTGTAGACTATAATATTTCTTGATTTCTAAACCAGACTCGGATAAAATCAAATAATGACCGGGACTGACTTTCTTAATACTGCGAAAAATTGTCCTGGGACCATCTATGTATGAAAAACGCAAATAAAGATTTAAAGATACACCATCAATTTCTTTTTTTACAAAATCATGTAAAAGAAGACACTTCATTTCTGAAGAAAAAACAAACCTAGCTCCATCCCAATAGTAAAAAAGAGGCTTAACTCCAAATCGATCTCTAGCTAAGAATAATTGCTTTTTCTCTAAATCCCATATAGCAAAAGAAAAAATGCCTTTTAGTTTTGCCAACATATCTTGCTGGTAATTCTGATACAAAGCTAATAAAACTTCAGTATCCGAATTAGAATTAAACACATATTTATCTTTCAATTCTTGCCTGAGTTCCTGGTAATTATATATTTCACCATTAAAAACAATTACCTGTTTCTGATCATTACTCAGCATTGGCTGATGACCAGCTGAGCTTAAATCCAAAATTGACAAACGAGTATGGCCGAGCGAAACCTTAGAATCTAAAAAGATGCCGTCATCATCAGGACCACGATATTTTATTTTTTGATTCATTTTCTGAATCATATTTTCGTCGCAGAAATTAAAACCGTTTATGCCGCACATAGAGTAATGAATAATTTTTAAAATTTTTCTTATTTCTTAAGTATAAAAAAATATCCCAACGCAAATCTTTTACTGGCTTTTGGCCTTAATTTTAAATAGATCTTGTCCAGAAAATAGTAAAATGGGAAGATAACTATCCTAGATATCTTAGGCATTGAAAAAAGAATAGTGTTAAAGTTGACATAAAAGGGTCCGCCACCAATTTCCTTGATGTCTATATCTTTAAAACCGGCTTCCGAAAAAATCTTGTCTAACGCTTCGGCTGTATATCTGAAATAATCATGTGGATCAGGATGATAGTTTACTAAAAAAGGAACAAACCCCAACACAACACCATTTTTTTTCAACACCCGATATGCTTCATTCACCACAAAACGATAATTATAGATATGCTCTAAAATATTGAAAAGTAATATTTGATCTAGACTGGCATCATGATACGGCAAACGATCTTTTTCCAGATTATAATCAGGAATAGTCTCAAAATCAATGATATTGAAAGTGTTCAATTGACCGGTGTTAAATAACTTTACATAACTGGGTTTCTTTCCTCCTCCAATATCCAAAACATCACCGCTTAAAGAATGTTTAGCGATTTCAGTGTTCATCAGTAGTCTAGCTAAACTTTTATTCTGATTAAGACCCTTTAGAATACTGAACATATTTATTTGTTTAAGATAAAAAAATGATGATAAGGCATGTGAAGGGTTACGCAAATTTTTTTAATGACAATAAATATACCATCTTTTAGGGGCATATTTTCAACACTTCCAACTATATCCGGATTTAGATCCGTATCAATATCTAAAGTGGTGCATGTGTAGCGAGTATTAACTTTAAGATAATTTGAGACTACTGAATCGCCCACTCCAATTAATAAAATATTTTGAGGCTTAAGTCTGTCAATAGATTCCAGTTGGTACCAGTAACTTGCCCATCTTCCAAATTTACAGTACTTGCTAAAATCGTAATGTTTTTTATCAACTTGTTTTTCCATTAAATTGACTTATTATTCTAACTGCCAGTTTATCAAGGTTGTGATTGTCAATCACTTCTTTTCTAAGAGATTCAGCATACGCACTTACTGCTGGTGGTGTCAAACCAATAATCCACCTGATCTTATCTGCTAATTGATCTGACTGATTAATATCGACTAAAAAATCCTTGGATAAAACCTCTTGAAACGCTTCATTGCCAGTTAAAACCATTACCCCGCAAGACATTGCTTCTAAAACCACTTTATCAACACTGCCTGTACCACTCATATTAATGAATAAATTTGCTTGTTGATAATAAGTCAGCGTATCTTTATTGGCAATCCAACCCAGAAATTCAACTTGATCATTCAAACCCATAGCAGTAACCATTTCTTTAAGATTTTCCAGATATTTTTTTTGTGAATCTAAAATAACATCACCAATGATCTTGAGTCTAATTTTCTGGTTATTTAAAGCAGCTAGAGCTTGAAGAATCAATTCGTATTTTTTGGTTGGAGAAATTCTTCCCACAGACAATATTTCAAAATATTCATTCTCATTTTTATCTCCCGAAGGCCTAAAATAGTCAGTATCTATGCCGTGACCGATAATCTTTATTTTTTTGGGAAACCAGGGTTGTCTAAAACTTAAATTTGAAGCAGTGACGATCTGAGTGGCAAATATTTCAACCAGTCTTCGCTTCCAACTGATTTTTCTATGTGTGTACCAGCTAACAACTCTTTTATTGAACAATCTAAATAACCAGGCAGATAATAATGTGTATTCAGGATTCATATGGCAAAAAAGTCCGTCTACCCGAAAAATAAATTTAAAAAGATAGTATTGTAATACAAATATTTTTAATAATTTACTATTGGGCAAAGATCTTAGATGAATATTTTCAGGTAACCCCTGATCATAACTTTTTTGCCAAGTAATAACATAAAGTTCATCCAAATTAGACCCAAGCTTCTTGACCCAGTTATAAGTAAAGCCGGCCAAAGCGTCGCCTTGATCCACTTTTCTGGTTATCATCAATAATTTCATAGTTATCTATGTAATTTATATATCTGAATCTGTCCAATTTCATCTATCAATTCAAGTTGCTGATACTCAGACAAATCAATATGCCAATTTGCCCTCTCCGTTTGATCAATAATCAAATAATCAACGTGGTATTTTATCAGGGAATCCAGCCAATAGTTTTCATCTTTACTGGCTAAGTAAGATATTACTTCTTCAATCTGCTCTTCTGGATAGTATATACTCTCAATGTCAAATTCCTCCAAACCCATTAGTCTATACACTTTATTTCTTTGACTATAATGACCACCCTGAGCTATATTCTGAAGACCGTAAATATTCCTTAATTTTCTTTTTATAAACTCCCTATTAAAATCTTCCATCCAAAAGTACTGCACTGTAAACCTGTCTAATACCTCTTGCGTACTCATAACATACAAATAACCAGCGCTATTATACAAGACATTGTTGTGAGTATATGAAGGAATACTTTTATCCAAATCATAATTGGTCATAACCACTTCATCTTTTACGGTATTGTCATTAAGCCAATTATATACTTTGGCATGATTTTGAATTTCAAGCTCCTGATCATAATCAAAACTGGATTCCTCTTTAACTTGACCGATAAATAGAAGAATTACCACTAAAACTAAAGTCGATTTGAATACATATGTTTGAGAAACTTTAGTGATGAATTTTAACTTAAATAATAAATTAATCAAAGCTAAAAATATGAAATAGTAGGCTATTTGCTTATAATGACTGGAAAAAAATTGGTTAAGACCAGTAATGACATGTTGGTTGACGTTAATGACAGCAGTTATGATGCCCAAATTTAAAAAAACGTCAACGTTAGTCAGCTTTCTAATCTTAAAAAAATAAACCAGGTAGCAACACAAAACAATACCAGCCGGCAATAGAATATTCAGACCAGATGGGAAATGAGTTTTAAGCAAGCCTAATCTACTGATTGACTCAGTAAAAAATTCCAAGCGACTAGACTGCCACACCTGATAGAAATAAAAGGATCCCAAAAACAACCCCAAAACCGTGACCAAACATAAATCTCTAAATTTATCCCAGTACTTCTTCAAAAATGTGTACGCAATCAACAAACATTGGAAGGTTAGAAAGAATGTCCAAAAATAAGGATAAACATAGAACAAGAAGCCAAAATTCAAGACAGACAGGATGATTATCAACTTACTTCTTTTAGAAGATATTAGATGCAGAAGCAATAATATTTGAATTAAAGCAAAAATAAACACAAACTGAGGACTTATTGGTCTATTGAACTCATGGTAAAAAAATACAACAAAAAAATAAAAACTAGCTATTAAAGACCATAACTGCTTTTTTATCAACAAATGAATAATCGCATAACTGAGCAGAAATATGAGAGTTGTAAATAAAAAATCATTAAAAACATACCAGTTACTGACACTCATATTGATTAACTTGGCAGGCAGAGCTGAAACCAAATCGGGAATAAAGATTTGCATGGGCAAACCAGATTTATATTCTAGATAAAAAGCATTGCTAAGATAATAATAACCATCCACAACATCTTGAGCTCTGGCTAAATAAAACAACTCGTCATCATTGAGTAATCTGTTGATTCCCTGATAATTCTCACCTAATGCATGCCAGTAGATAAAATGAGGAATTAAAAAAGTCATACCAACTAAAACAGCTGTTAAGATGACCAAATAATTTTTTCGGAGTAGACTAATCATTTGAAAAGATTAAACTTCAGAAAAGAAATACCCCCTCGAATAATTTTATCTCTCTGCTTACCATCAGCTAGTTTTTTTATAAAATACCAAATAATTTTAGGCCTGACATAGAAAGTTCTCCAAGCTAGTCTATAATACTTTTCCAATTCTTCTTTAGTAAATCCATTTGGTACAAAATTATCTGCTGCAAACATCGATACCTTTCTCCAGTCTGGATTAAATGTGCCATATTGCGGAGCCAACAACCAACTCTCAGCTCCTGGTAAAGGTGTAAAACAAGTGATGTGAAAATCATCCATAGGTGCTTTTTTAATAAACTCTAAGGTTGTTTTTATCGTCTCCCTGGTTTCACCATAATTACCTAACATGAACAAACCTTTAACTTTAATACCGGCTTTTTTGGTCATCATAAGAGTTTCCAAGGCTTGTTCAGCGGTAATATTTTTATTTAATCTTTTTAAAATATCATTCGAACCGGATTCCAAACCATAATTTATTTGCCAACAACCAGCTCTCTTAAGTAAATCCAATATTTCAGAATTAACCATATCTATTCGTCCCATAACAGAGAAAGTAATATCAATTTTCTGGTCAATAATCGTATGGCATATTTCCTTGAGCCTTGGTCTGAGTGCTAGAAAATTGTCATCCTCAATAAACAGATCTTTAATTCCATAATTCTCCTGCAGATACTTAATCATTCTAATTACATAGTCTGAGGAATATCCTCTGATTCTGTTACCAAAAACAGCTCTATCACAAAAAATACATCTGCCAGGACATCCTCTGGATGTAATTAATAAAGAAGCGGGAGAGCGATACAAAGAATCTGTTGCTGGCTGATAGAACCTGCTCAAATCAGGTAACATATCCCAAGCCGGAAATGGCAATGAATCCAAGTTATCTATAAAACCTCTTGCTTCAGTCAATACCAATTCATTTTCACTTCGAATTATCAAACCCGCCACATCTTTTAAGGAATGATGATTATCCAATGCCTTAAGCAGTTCAACCAGAGTCACTTCCGCTTCCCCGATTACTCCGATATCAAAATCTGGGAATCTACTCATGGTTTCCTTGGGAACCGCAGTAATGTGGGGTCCTCCCAAAATAATCACCATACTTTTGTTCTTCTCTTTAACTCGCCTAGCAATTTCAGCGGCCGAGAAAATAGAAATGGTTGTGGAAGTAAGACCAAGATAATCAGGCTTTAAATTCAAAATATAATCAACTGTTTGGTCAATATTCATCTTGAGCGCCAAAGCATCTAAAATCTTTGTAGCATATTCCCTATCTCGAGTAATAGCGGCTAAGATTGCGATACCCAAAGGCGGTAATTCAGAACCCGCTCCTTCTAAATTCTTGTACAGATCTCTGGCTAAAACAGGAGGATTCACAAAAAGAATTGACTTACTCATGACTGTTTATTAATAATCAATATTTGAAGTCCTAAAATTCTGGGCTTAACACAGGTAATTCTATATGACTTATATTTGCCAGTCAATTTTTTCAGAGCTTGAACAAAATCCTCTTTAGAGATAAATATCTGATCAGGCCAAGGCCAGAACTTTTTTAACTTCTTGTTTCTGGTTAATAGATACCATAAGTAATGGTATGAAAATTTGGCCGGGACTGAGATAATAACCCTACCACCTGACTTGCAAACATTGAGATGTGCTTCAATCATTGAAGAGGTGTCTGCAAAATGTTCAACTAAACCTTGTGACCAAACGAGATCATATTCTTTGTGTTGAGTTGGCCTAGTAATATCCTCAAGATAAAAACCAGCTTTGATGATATTTTGATCACGATACTCTTTCTTGGCTTGCTCAATAGCCTGCTGTGAGATATCGTAGCCAGTATAACTTCCAACGGACTTGACAATCTCTTGACCCAAACTAGCTGTACCACAACCGACTTCCAAAAAATCTAAATCGGGCTCTAGATACTTCTTTAGAAAGTTAAATAAATAATAGTTATAGATTTGTCTGCCGAATGTAATAAACTTACCGGAACCGGAACTTTGTCGCTTCCAGCTCTGATCCCAGAGCAAATCTGAAGAATCCAAGTTTGTCTTACTTAAAATGTATTGATCTATGAGTTTAAACATCTGATTTCCTTTTCTTAAATTTTAGTTTGAAAATCGTTAAAAAAAATTTATAGATTTCTTTTTTGGATAATTTTGAATCACCCAGTCTTCTGTCATAAAAAATAATTGGTACTTCTTTTATTTTAAAATTGTTATTTTCAACTAGATATATCAATTCTTCTAAAAAAGAATAGCCATCGCTTTGAATGGAATCCAAATCAATCTGTTGAAAAACCTCCCTCCTATATGCCCGATAACCACTGGTTAAATCAGCAACTCGTATGCCTAGTATAATTTTAGATATTAACATGGCTCCTTTGCTGCAAACCTTCCTCCATAAGTTCCAATCTACAACCCTACCACCCTTGACACGTCTGGAACCGACAACAACGTCATAGCCATTATTAATTTCATTTATGAAATCTCTAATAACTCTCGGTTCATGAGAAAAATCCGCATCCATTGAAATGATAACGTCAGCATTCAGACATAGGGCATATTTAAAACCGGTCATATGAGCGCTGCCATAGCCTAATTTACCAGATCTGGTAATTAAATGAATCCGCTTATTCTCATTCATCATTCTTTTTACTAAATCAGAGGTACCATCCGGAGAATTATCATCAACAACAACGATCTGAATTCTTTCAATCCCCAAATTAAGAATCTGGTTGATTAATTCAATAATATTATCCTTCTCATTATATGTTGCAATTGTTACACAAACTTTCATACTATTTCTTATTAATAATTTCTGTCCAAAATTGAATAATCTTACTGGTATTATTACCGTATCTTTCAATCATAATTTTTTTGCCTTGTCTTGACATATCTCTTCGTAAGTCGGGGTTTTTCAGTAAATCCATAACCCTTTCAGCTAAGGCCTTATGATCCTGTACTGGAACTAAATAACCATTATATCCCTCTTGAATAATATCTTTGGCACCGGTTGTCAGAGTAGAGACTACCGGCAATCCGCAAGCATTGGCCTCAACAATCACCTTGCCAAAACTTTCCGACAGAGAACTTAGAACTAATACACTGGCTTGATGATATATTTGAATCAATTCCTGAGCAGTTTTTTTACCAAGCAGCTGAATCCGGTTAAAACCAATCTTCTCCATTGCTCGTTTTATCTGCTGGTCAGCACCAACCTGAACGAATTCAACATTTGGGAATTTATCATGAATAATCTTAAAAGATCTGACCAAGGTTAAATAGTCTTTGACTTGGTCATTCCTGCCAACATGTATAACTCTGACCACCTCATCTCTATCTATTACTATATCATATTTTTTTAAATCAACAGGTGTTGAAATGACTCTGGCCTTACTGGCATATAAACCTAATTTTGCCATTTGACCATTACTCATAACTCGAATACCATCTGCCCTTTTTACAACGATCTTGGAAATAAACAAAAAGAAATAGTTTCTAAATTGTTCTCTAAGCCAATTCTTATTGTGCCAAAAGTCTCCATGAAAATGAACCAACAACTTAGATCCGTATTTATTTTTTAAATTCAAACCAATTAATCCCGTAACAAAAGGAGTTTGAGTTACAATTAAATCATAATCTGTCTGTTGACATAATTGATGCCCCAATCTTAAACCGTCAAAAAAATAAAGAATTCCATTTAAAGAATTGGTTGGATATGAAGTAACTTTACTAGATAAATTATACTCTTCATATCCCTTTTTAGATAGAACAATAATATCCAACTTCTGACAATATTCTCCATATTGAATATGACGCTCAACAACATCACCAAGTTGTCCTTGGCCTAATAACCCCTTATCTATTGAGATCATTAATACATTCATCTATTGACTGATATATTTTTTAGCTAATTTATATTCAAAAGGAAAAGCAAAAAACTTTAGTTTCCAACGTAACTTACATAACAGAACAAAACCTAATTTCAAAGCACGCTGTGCTTTAACGCTAGAACTTAAAGCACTTTTTAGACTATGCGCTCCAAATCTGACATTAGTCTTTAGACACTGAACTGTCATAGTAATCTTTATGTATATTAAAAACAGATTAATAGTAAAACTCTTTTCATATTACAAATTAACTAACATATTATATGTCTCATCAACATTAGATTTCCAATTATATACTCTGATCTTTTCTTGACCGTTAGCCGCATAACTCTTAGCTAAATCATCATCGGTTAACAATTTTTTACTAACATTAAATATTTGATCTATATTATTATATTTAAATAAAATCCCAGTGTGATTATTCTCAATAATTTCTGGATTTCCTCCGGCAGAACTAGCTGCTACCGGAGTACCAACTTTAATCACTTCAAGTAAGGTATGGCTCATACCTTCATACTTGGTATTTAAAATGAACAAATCTGCTGCTTTGTAATAACTAGCTACCTTAGCATGATCTATTTTGCCTAAAAAATGAACTCTGTTTTCCAATTTCATTTCGTGTACCAGACTTTTTAATTTATCTAACTCAGGACCGTCTCCTAAAACCAATAGATTGACACGACCAAATTCGGCATTCAACTTGTGAGTAATTTTAATCAAAGTCTCCACTCCTTTCCAGGGAATTAATCTACAAGCAGTCATAATAATTTTAGAATCCTGACCATACTTTGCTTGAATATCATCCAAAATTTGATTATCTATACCATGGTATTGAATAAAATCTATTGAATTATAGATAACTTGTATTTTGTCGGAAGCAATGCCTATTTTTTGAGTAATATCCGACATATAACGACTAACCGTTACAACCAAATCCGCATTCTTTAGAATTTTTGTTCTTCTGTTTCTTAATTTTTCCACTTTATTAGAATATCTCTTTGTTTGAAAAGTAGCTAAATCATCGTCAACCCATCCTTTGGATAATGAAATTTCCCAGGCACTGTCTCCCACAAAACGTACAACATATTTTTTCCTAAGAAACTGACTGACTATATACGTTAAATATCCAACCCCGTAAACATCCGTTGCATAAATAATGTCTGAACCGAGAGATAATTGAACCAATTTGATTAAATAGATAATTCTACTTAAAGGTCTATTTTTAATCACTCGCCATATCTTTCCCCGTTCTTCTCTCTTACTTGCAACAGTTGAAAAAGTTAAGATTTTAATCTTTAATCCTTTGTTCTCCAAATCTTTAGATAAAACTGGCAAAATGGTAGCCGGCCCACCAATATCTGGAGGGTAAATACCGGTAGTAATTAAAATGTGTTTATTCATTTAACAACTTATTTACAATGTCTTTGATTTGCAAGCTAACAGTCTGCCAATTATATTTCGTCTTAACCAAATCATACGCCCTGTCTCTAACTTGATCCACTTCGTACTTATGCTTCAAATCCAAAATATAGTTTAACTTCTCCGCAATACTTGTAACATCCTTTGTCTTAACAAACCAACCCGTTTCCCCATCCTTTAGAAAATCTACAATACCGCCGACCGGAGTGGCAACCACAGGTATTCTACAAGACATGGCTTCTAAAAAAGCATTGCCCAAACCTTCAGACAACGACGGCCGACAAAAAACATCTGCCTGTTTCAAATAATCATACACTAATTGATTGCCGATCTGACCCTTAAATTCCACTTTAGCTGCCAAACCTTTTTTAACAACCAATCTTTCCAAGTGTTTTTTCAAATAACCATCACCAATAATCACTAACTTAGCCTCAACATCTGGCATAGCTTGGATTAAGTAAGCTATCCCATTCTTTTTAACCAGACGCGAGACAGTTATAACAACAGGCTTGTCCTTTTCAACTCTCATGACTTCCTTATCGCTGATATTAATACCATTGGGCACAACTTCCACAAGACATTTAACCTTAAAGCTTTTAGCTCTATCTGCTAAAAAATTACTAATAACCTGTATCTGATCTGCCTGTCTGTAGATCTGTTTATATATCGGTCGAATTGCAAAAGTTCTCAACCAGATGTCCCAATCACTGTCTCCTTCCTGTAGAGTTAGCAGATAAGGAATATTTTTGAAAAGCTTTTTAAAGTTCAAAGCAGCCCAACCCGCTTGGTTAGCCATCATGGCCCAAATTAGACGATAATTATTCTGCTGATGCAATTCCCAGGCTTTATTAAAACCCAGCCAAGGAAAAAAATATTTAGCCCACTTACCGCCACCGACCCTATACACATTAACATTACCGATCTTTTCCTCTGCCTTTTGCTTGCCATCCAAATTAACAGTTATCAAATCAAAAGAAAAATCATCACCGAGACGATCCGTAATTTCCTTAATAGCCACTTCCGCACCACCGATAAAGGGATGATACGCAAGTGAAAAAATTAAAATTTTAGGTTTCAGATTCATTCTTGTGCCAGGTATTTACCAATTCTTCTCCATACACCTCCTTTAAATAATCCATATCCTTATTTGAATTTATCAAGAGATCAAGATTCTTATGTTCTAAAGCGTCAAATAATTTAAAACCATATTCATCATTAACATGCTTGAAATAAAATTCTTTTAAAGCGGCAAAATCTTTTATAAAACATTCTCCTCCCGCTCCTCTGCCGGATTTATGAATCGGGTCGATATGCATATTACCAATCCATGGATCATGAGACATAATGTCTCTGAACTTATTCCAGTCACAGCCCAATTGCCTAGCCAAGTCATAAATCATGTTCATATAGACTACTTTGGTATAGAAAAAGCAATTTCTCAGATATTTAAATAACTCTGCCTCATAAGCACTCATCAGTATCTCATAATCTGCTTTAGGCAAAGTGTCTAAAATCTGCTGAGCTCTGTTGAGATATTCCTGATTCCGAATGGGATAACCCACAATGTTTCTCTGAGGATGACGAGCATCTTCAGCGGCCGTAGCCACAGACAGAAATTCAGGAGAATGAAATAAATAGATATCTGAATGTTTTTCCTGGATCGCTTCTGTGGTTCCGGGTAAAACAGTAGATTTAATGACAGCACTCTTGCCCTGACCAATTAAGGGTATGACAGATCTCAGAACGCTGTCATCGAAACCAGACTGAGTGGTGGGGGTGGGTACGGCAATAAAAACAAGGTCACACTTTTGTATTTTCTCCTTATTCTGCAGATAAGCTCCTTCAATTGAATATCTCACCACCTCATAACCCCTGGCTTCAAAATCATCAGCGTAATTTTTACCAATCCAACCCTGTCCAATAAAACCTATTTTTAGATCTGACATGTTTAATATTCAATTGATTTTTTACACGTAATACCTTAATATTATTATATATCTAGCGCAAAATGTAAAGATTTGATAGAATATTTTTCTTTAAATTTAGATAAATATTCTCAACTTAAAAATCTCCCTAATCAACATTAGAACATAAAATTAATATTTATGTCAAATAAACTGCTCTACATCGTAACTCAATCTGATTCAGGCGGCGCCCAAAAGTATGTTTATGATTTAGCCACTTCTTCACAGGCTCAAAATTACGATCTAACAGTCGCCTATGGCATAGATGGAGATAAGGTCTTAGCCCAACAATTGGAGTCTAAAAACATCCCACAGATTGAAATTAAAAATCTGGTCAGAGCCATTTGCCCGCTTAAAGATATCCAAGCGGTGTTTGAGCTTAAAAAGCTATATTCCTCACTTGAACCAAATGTTATTCACTTAAACAGCACTAAAGCGGGTGTTGTCGGCTCTTTGGCCTATTCTCTCATGAATAAGGAGTATAAACAAAAAACCAAACTAATCTATACCTGCCACGGTTGGGTCTTTAATGAGTCGCTTTCGTTTTTAAAAAAGAAACTCTTTACCTATCTGGAAAAAGTGACTGCCAAACCGAAAGACAAGATTCTGTGCGTTTCAGATTACGACAGACGCATTGGTTTGGATTATCAGATTGCCAAACCAGATACACTGGTCACGGTGCATAATGGCATAGATACTAACCAATCGTTCCTGAGTAAGCAACAAGCCAGAGAGGCATTAAACCTACCTCAAGACACATGTATAATTGGCAGTATTGGCAACTTTTACGCCAATAAAGGCTTTACATATTTGATTGAAGCAGCCAGTAGGTTAGATAATTGCCTCTTGGTCATCATTGGTGATGGCAGTTTACGACCCGACTTGGAAGACCAAATCAGAAAAAACAAGCTTCAAGATAAAGTCAGACTTTTAGGCAAAAAAGAACGCGCCTCGCAATATCTGAAAGCTTTTGATATCTATATCTGCTCCTCAATTAAAGAGGGTCTTTCTTACACACTCCTGGAAGCGAGTTTGGCCGGACTTCCAATAATTGCGACTCAAGTGGGAGGCAATCCGGAAATTGTCATCAACCAAAAAACTGGCATTATAATACCAGTTAAAGACACCCAAGCGATGGTTAATAGCATCCAATTACTGAAAGATAATTTAGAGCTCAGACACACCTTAGGCAAGCAGGCCAGACAACACGTCTTAGACCACTTTTCCCTGTCAGCCATGATTGAAAAAACCTTTCAACACTATTGATCGGCTTCTTCAATCTGAGTCATAATATTGGCGTACCACTCTTGTCTACCGGGTGAGGCCTCAATAACTCGAGCTGCAGTTTCCCTGGCTTGGTCGAAATTCTCAGCCAACATATATGAGGTGGCTAGATTTTGCATGAAATCGATATTCGCCGGATTCAAGTTAGAAGCTTGCTTAAAATATTCCAAACTCTTTTCTCTTGCTTCCTGTGCCAAATCACCTTGTTTTTGGTAACCGTAATAGTCACTCAGACGTAAATAGGTATCTCCCATTTCAATATAGAATTGTTGACGATTGGGGCTGTATTGAATGGCTTGGTCAAATATTTCAATATTTTTTTGCAGCCTTTCGGGATTGAACATAGCCGCATGATTGTTAAAACTTAGTAGCATAATGTAATTCATGGCACTGTGATCATTATCCTTTAACTGCTCAGCCAATTTCAATTCAACATCCTGGGCAAACACAGTCATGCCCTGGACTATCTGAGGATCGCTAAATTTACCGCTTTTGGCAAATTGGTCCATCACATCCATAAAAAAAGTGTAATACTGCTTGCGGTATTCTTCATTGCCCATAGTTTCCATGGCAAAAACCTGGTCAAACATCAACATTCTCTTGTCCAACGGCACGTCATTTGCCGCTAGTGCTTTGACTAAATTCAAATTAGCCTGAACCGGGCGAATGTTAAAAGTATACATCATGGGCAAAATTAGTATCAGATAGATAATCAATAACACCGTTTGAGTGGTTTTTTCTTGTACAGCGAATTTGGTACTGGAATACATACTGGCAAAACCAATAACTAAAAACAAAGGTATATAAGTCACCAGGGCTTCAAAAATAAACAAGTTTTGGATGAAATAAGCCAGGATTATCAATGAAATAATCATTGGCGTTAAATATTTATTCTTCTGCTCCAATTTCCAATACTTTTTCCAAATCAGATAAACCGGCACCAGCAAAAAGGCTAAATAAGTCAACAAACCAACCAAACCGCCGGTAACCAAACGATCAAAAATAAGATTATGCGCTCGGTCAAACCAAACCACGGAGTGTGCCTTGCGATGAATCTCAGGCTTAAAATACTTGTCAAAAACCTGGTAAAAGTTTTCTTGTCCCCAACCTAAAAGCGGCCTGTCCAAAAAACCTTGCCAGGATGACTGCCAGGTCAGTAAACGATTACTGGCCGTGACATCTGTTAAAGAGATTGAAGTCAGACGAGATAAAATGGGGTTACTTTTGACAAAAGACGCCTCTTTATTGCTCCAAATATATACGGGAAAGAGAAGCGAAATAACAATAACGGCTACACCCAGATAACTGGCATGTTTGCGATTAAAAATCGAATTGCCACTGAGATCTTTCAGGTAATAGAATAAGAAGTAGATGATGAAAATAAAAGCGGATATACCCAAGGCAATGATGCCACCGCGGGTGTAAGTTAAAACAGTGATAAAAATCTGAAGCGCTATAGCCGGCAAATAATACAACATCAACTTGATATTGCGGTTAAGTGCCAAGAACAGACCAATGTAAATGGCAAAAATCAAATAGCCTGCCATATATCCGGCATTGCCCAAAGTACCGGCCAGCCTGGATCCGCCACTTGATGCCATGACAATCGGTAAATTTAAATACTGAGCCAGAGCATATAAAGCAACGCAAAGACTGGCGGCAAAAAAGATATCAAACATCCATAACCACTCCCGCTTGCTTCTTAGGAAATTGGTTAGGATTAAGAAGAAAAGAAACAGATGAATGAGTAATAACAGCCCTTCACTTCTTTCGTTGTTACTCCAAAAACTGCGTAGAAAATCATCACCCAATAAACTGGAAATTAAGCTGATAAATAGATAGGCTAATAAGATTAAACTAATGGTGTTGAATTTGAGCTTGTAATCACGACTGACAACCGTCAACCACAAAAAAGCCAAAAAAATTAGTTCCACCGTGACTCTAAAAACCAGAGTTTTGCCCACAATAAAGGGAAAGTACATTTTCTCGGCAATGTATAGACTGCAAGCAAAGCAAATCACAATGAAACCCAGCCAGATGATTGTTTTTAAGACTTTTTCCATGTACCCATCATAACAGAAATAGCGATTAAAATCAAACCCCGCTCCCATAAGAGAGCGGGGTTTTAGCAATCTGAAAATTCAGATTGTATCTAGTAGACTAACTGGGAATTAGTAAGACTTAGATAGAGCTGATCCGAATACATCATATGAGTCAGATGCGGTATATGGAACAGTATTTTCAGTACTATCAATTGGTGTGTAATGGTAACCAATAGCATCAGCAGTATTGGTAGTACCCCAGGAAGTATCACCGTCAGCACCACCAGTATCTAAAGCATTGAATTGAGTAGTACCGTTAATAGCACCACTTAAAGTCACTGTCTTCTGAGAAGCACCAACACCTGCGTACAATGTATTAGCACTCACAGTCAATGTTCTTGACTCGCCTGGTTCGATTTCGAAGTTATCCAATACGCTGCCAACATCATTAGTACTGTTAAAGACTGCGTCAACGGTAGCGCGTGTTGAAGATACACGACCAACATCTGCGTTATCGGCAAACTCAGCTAACAGAGTACCGCCTTCCCACAACTTGAAGTTATAAACATAACCATCTGTGCCAAAACCGGTACCGGTTATGGTAGTAGTTACGCTAGATAATCTCATAGATCTATTACCATTGTTGGTAACAGTAAACTTGAAGATATTAGCGGTGGCACTAATTTGGTAAGTAGTACCCAAAGAAACTTCAGCTACGGTTGGAGCAGCGTTGTGATACAAGCTCATGGTTGAAGTTGCAAAGTATTCATTGGTGGTATTGTCTCCAGCGGTCGCATCAATTTGAGATGTACTTAAGGAGTTACCGGATGAATCTTTAGCTTGCAAATAAGTCGAGCTGTCGCTTAACACAACGAAAGCGTTCTTAGAAGCAACATCAATTTGGTCGTTAATCACGGCTTTTAAGACTAAGTACTTGGTATCATTGGCATCAACGGTCCAGTCAAATCCATCAAAAGTAAGTCGGCCGGCGATATAAGTCGCGTCGTCAATTGGGTTTGACATATCATCTGCATCAAATAATTCAAAACCACCAAAGTTAGAAGCGGTTGTATCGTTGGCACCGGTTTCGGTTCGGCTGAAGAAAGACAATCGGCTAAAAGTAACATCGTCACCAGTAGCTTCAACTTTCCACTTACCAACCTGTTCGAGGTCTGAACCAGCTAATTTAATCTCAGATTGAGTGGTAGTGTCGTTTGCAGCACTAATAACTACGTTAGCGCTACCAATTGCAATCGTTTGACCATTTTGTGGGTCATTACTGACTGATGTGGAATTACCGCTTTCATCACCGGAATAGGTCCAACCTTGCATTTCTACATTACAACCAGTTTTGTCATCAGCACCGGCTAAGACATAAGCCCAGACTTCAACCTTGGTTGATTCATTCTTGTCCAATTCAATATTAACAGAGAATGAGTTGGAAGAAGTGGCAACTGTGCTGATAGTATCACCAAACTGAGTATTCTTGCCTCCATCCCACAATTCCATATTCTGGATATCAGAACCATTACCACTGAAATTGCCCTCAATGTCAACAGTTAAATTGCTAACTGTAACCGGTTCGGCATTGCCAGCAGCTACGATAAACTGACCAATTTTCTGGCTAGAACCTTTAGCAACGGTAGAATTTGGGAAAGCTGTATCCTTAACGACTGTTAAATTAACAGTTTCAACAGTTAAAACATTACCAGAAGCACCAGTGTATGAAGTAGATGGTAGATTATCTGCAAAATCCAAAGTGGATTTTCTCTTAGCATAGAAATTACCGATAGATGCTTGGTAAGTATCACCGTTAGCGTTAGCATCGATATCAGCAATCACTTCAACTAAAGCAGTCTCACCTGATTCAATGGTGTAATATGATGACAGAGTGAATTGTTCACCCAGACCATATACAGCACCGGCAGTAGCGCCGGGAGTTGCACCAGAATCATAAGTAGCAGACGTGGTTAAAACAGTTTCACCGTCAATCTTGACGATCAAATTACCGGCTAAATCAGTTGTACCGGCAGTAGTCGCAATCTTAAGACCAATCTTTCTGATTTCCATATCTTCACCTACTGCTTTAACATCAAACTTACCGATAACTAAGTCATCAGCACCGGCTGCAACATTGCCAGATAAAGAAGCACTGGCTTTGCTCAAGTTCAAAGTACCTGATTTCATTTTCCAATAACCATTGGTTGAGGTCTCAGCACTCCAAGAACCGCCGTCTGTATCAGTAGGAGTCAGGTAATAACCCTGGTCCTTATCCTTAATCATGATGTCATATTCACTCTGGATGTTAACTCGGAAGTAGTTACCTGATCCGTCTTCAATAACACCTTTTAAGGTTAAAGTTCGGTTGTTGCTTGAACCGATGGTATATGGAGTATCCAATACGATGGTAGCATAACGATCATAAATATAATCAGTAGAACCTAATAAAGTGTTGTCAGGAGCATATAAAGATAGCATACCGACATCACCGTCTTTGGCTGTACCTTCAAAGAAGAAAGTAACCTTGTCTAACTGAATATCATTCTTACCTGAACTCTCAGTGATTTTGAATTTGTAAATTTCCTTCTCATCACCGATCTCAACATTGGCTGAATCGGTTGAAGCATTATTACCACCAACAGCCTGAGCTGCTACAGTGGCGGTAGATAATGAAGAAGAACCGTCTTGAACACTGAAAGTGTTACCAGCAATTGGATAGCTGGCCATGGTATCGCTAGCATTGGAATCAACATCAACAATGCTGGCACCAACTGTACCGCCGTTAGCATCTGCTCCAATATTGAAAGCGACTAACAAGGTTTCAGTTGAATTGGCATCAACTGGAATTGGGTAAGAACCAAAACCAATTGTAACTTCGTTATTGCTGTTGAAAGAAGTCATGACATCACCATGTCTGTTACCGTCTGCATCCCAAACACTCACGCCAGTCACATTGGAATTGGCGATCAAACCGGTTCTCTTAATAGTCACGCCTTCAACATCAATCGCTTCGCCTGAAGCGGATAAATTGACTTTAAGCATTGGTTGGTATGCAATGCCATCAGCAATGGTAGTAGCTGCTGGAGTATCTGAAGCTAAAGTTACGCTTAAAGTACCTGAAGACATATCTCCACCTTCTTCGTCGAACATGGGTTTGGCAATAGCTGCTTCTTCGCCAGTGATAGACTCACCGGAATCATAAGTCATTGAAGTTGGAACAGTGACAACTGCGGTGTCTTTGAAGCTATTAGCGACAAAGCCTTCGTCAGTTACCATTCTCTTCATGCCGTCTTCAATATAATAAACATCATCAGATCCTTCGTATTTAATCAAAGAACCGTCAGGTAGATTTGAATCAGCAGTTAAAGTACCGCCAGTCTTTGAGTAATTGTTTTCAAAACCGTTTTGAATAGTAATTACTCTGTCTTGCCAGTCATCACCATATAAAGCGATGGCAGCATCCTCATCCTCAAGATGAGCTAAAACATTACCTGGTAAAACAGCATAAGTCTTAGGACTGTTTTGGAACTTAATTAAATTAACACCTGGTCGAGCAGTAATGTTAGAACCGGCATCTAGAGCATCAAAATCATCTTGTGAGATGGTTTCAATGTCTTGATCAGCCCAATCACCACTGTACCAAGTCCAATAAGTAACAGCATTGACCATTAAATGTCTCATGCCTTCACTATCAATGTAGTAAACAGCACTATCAGTCGCTGTCTTGACCAAATCACCTTCTGAAGGTGAATAAGCAGCTGTGGCTAAAGGCACAACAGCAGCTAAGCCAAGAGACCAGACAATAGTCGCGATCACTACGCTGTAGGTTAAAAGTTTTTTCATATAAACCTTTATGATTTAATTCTTAAAGGCCATAACTATCTTTAGGATAAAGCGCGGATTAAGATTTCTGCTTACAGAAAACTTTCATAAGCCTACCAAGCGATCAGGTCCCGAATTAACGGTTCGACCTTTACTTGAAAGCCAGTAGGAATCCGGACTCTATTTTAGCCCTAAAGTGATATGAACCTCTAATTAGTTATGTAAAAAAACTAATTAGTTGATTTACTCTGACTCAACCTTATTTACTTCAATTCCAGCCTGTATGTTTGTATCCTTCAAAACTGGGGTTGAAGTTTGACTTAGTATATCAATGGTTTGAGTCGTAGTAGTTGTGCTGACTGCCTCAGCTTGATCTTCAACCTTGATCACCACTTCAGCCGGTACTTGCTTCATAGCATTTACAATCGTCTTGCTGGCTTGAATCTTAGCCAAGACTTGTTCAAAATTATTTTGGTCCAACAAGTCTTTAGCCTCTTCAATCAGCACTTTCAATTGCTGTCTTTGGTCATCCTCCTTGGTTTCAGTCAGGGACTGACTAGAACTGGCAGTGGCTTCCAATGTTTGAGTTGACGTACTGACTGCTGGAGTAGAACTGGTTGCAGCCACTGAAGAAGTGGCACTGACCACCAGTGTGTAAGCTTCCAAATCCTTGATTCGATTGGCCAAGCGGGTTACAATTTCCTGACTGTCAATTTCTTCCTGACCTTCCAAATATTTGGCCAATACCACCTCCAGAGCATCATCACTGGCTTTTTCGGTATCATCAATGGCAGTGGTCATGTCTTTTGCGACATCTTTCTTGATGTCTTCCGGCATTTCTGCATGCACCTTACTGATTTCCTGCTTAATCTGACTGGCTTTTTCATCCACATCCTTGGCTACAGCTGCCAACAGTTTGGCGTCAGCCAAGTGAATAGTTTTAAGCTTGTTATTGACTTCTTTAATATCTTGTGAAATTTTTTGCACTGTTTGAACAACTTTGTCTTTTTTAACCTGAGTATTGTCTTCTTGTTTAACAATCTGTTGCAATTCATCCACTCGTCGACCCACAAAATCCATTTGAAGCTCCACCTTTTTCTCTTCATCATAGGTTAAGGCTAACTGCACTTTTTCGCTGGCCGTTTTTACGGGATACAGCATATCCCCCGGCAGACTTGCATTCGCAACACTCACAGTGGCTGTGTATGACAGCATAACCGCTACGATCATGAAAGTGGCCAAAGCCGGCTTTAAAATTTTTTGTTTGAAAAACAGATTAAAAAACTCAACATAATATGTGGCCTCACTCGGTTTGTCAGTTACTGCCTGATTATAACTGGTTCGAGGTTGAATCTGACTCATCAGCAATTCCTTATTACTGGCAACCCAAAAATCTTGAGGCTGTCCACCAGACTCAAGTTTGCGATAGCTTTTCAATTGTTTAATTAACTCTTGGTTAGTCATTATGAGAATGAGAAATATTTTCTTTTAAGGCTTTTAATGCCCGGTGAATGAGTACTCGAACCGCTCCTTGAGATTTACCCAATACCTGGGCAATCTCGCCAATTGACAACTCATCCATAAATCTCAGCACCACCACCTCTCGGTATTCATCTTTCAAGTTTTTCAATCCTTGTCCAATCTGGTCCAAACCCTGGTTCTTAACCTGATGCTCCACCAGCTCAATTCTGGCGTCAGTCACCTGAGTTTGTTCAATGTCCTGAGTGGACAGATCCTCACGATTCTTTTGCCTGTAAAAATCAATAACCGTATTTCTGGCGACCATGTAGATGAAAGCATTCAAATTCCTAATTTGCTTGCCCCCTTTAATTGTTTGCCAGAGCTTAAGAAAAACTTCTGAAGTCAAATCTTGAGCGTCATGCGTAGTATTGACTTTAAAAAAAATAAAACGGTAGATTTTCTCTACGTATAGATCATAAAACTGGGCATAAGCATCAGGATCTTGATTCTGTATCTTTAGAAAAAGAATCTTTTGAGACAGCGGATTCTTCATTGCTATATAGTATGACGAGGAATTTAAGTTAATGTTACAGTTACAGCCAGTATTATAGTATAAAAAACTGGATTTTGCAAGTCTTTAGCTTCAGACTATTTGCTACCAATATTGACTTAGAAGTGTAAATAATGCTACGATTTGTCTAGACATGTCTAGACAAATCTCAATCTTTCTCATTAACCCATATGGCTGAATTAAAGCCAATTAGAGTCACTATCTCACAAGCCGCTAATTTGTTTGGAATTAGCCAAAAAACCATCAGAAGAGCCATTCAGAATCAAGAAATCTTGTATATTGTAGTACGTGGCGTGTATAAAATCAACTTCGAAAGCCTCCTAAAATGGTCCCAAGATCGGGTTAAAACCAGGAATAAATTCAACAAATACGGCATAGGTCAATATGTAGACAAATGGAAGATCAAGAACAAACTCTACTCCCCCAACCCGGAAACAGTGAAAGAACCAGTTAGAAAGTTAAAAGTTAAGAAAAAATCGATTCAAAAAGAAATAATCAAGACTCCGGAGCCAAAACAGGATCAAAAAGTACCGGCAGAACCACCACAAACTCCAACACCAAAAATAAATCTATATCCTTTTTAAACCAAAAGCCCGAGAACTTAATCTCGGACTTTTTGGGGTTCAATAAGGGATTCGTAGTTAACATGTTCATTATATCATTTTAAAACCTACTGTCAAGTAAAAAACACCTCATAAATTGAGATGTTTTTTACTTGGAGCCAAGGGAATCGAACCCCTCTAGTCCGAATGTTAACTACGGATCCCTCACCATGAGGTAGCCCCTTAAGCTCCACCAATACCTTAACAAAAACCAGATAAGATTCAGTTAAAGTCAAATTAATGCCTTAATTCTCCTCATACCCACACCGGTTACATGAGCATAAGTGGCAGTGGTAGATAATCTAACATGGCCCAACAAAGCCTGAACATATCTCACATCCACCCCTCTTTCCAATAAATGAGTGGCAAAACTGTGCCTCAAAGCATGAGATCCGGCCTGCTTGGAAATGCCAGATTTTTTCAAATTCAAAAAAAAGATTCTCTGAACTGTCCGAATACCCATTTGACCACCATCCCGACCTAAAAACACATAATCCCCTGTCTTCTTGCCTTTAATCCACTTACTCAAAGGCATAACCAACTTGGAAGACACAATCGTCACCCGGTCTTTCCCTCCCTTACCCTGACGCACGCACAGCGTCAAATTGGAAAAATCAAAATCCCCAACTCTCAGCTTAACCACTTCAGACACCCTTAAACCAGATGAATACATTAAAGCTAAAAGCAATTTATGCTTGGGATTGTCAATGACAGACATAAACTGCCTAACTTCTGCCTGAGTCAAATAAACCGGCAATTTACGACCCAACTTAACTCTCGGCAAATGAGTAAAAAAATTCCTGTTCATCACTGTTTTGAAATAGAATTTCAAGGCACTGTAAGCTAAATTAAGAGTCGAAGCAGACAAACCCAAATCCACCAAATGCTCCAAGTATTTTCTCAGGTCAACCGCCTTAACAGATCTGGGACTTTTATTTGTAAAATCAAGCATTTTACGGGTATAATATAGATAAGCCTGAAGCGTCTTAGGACTAAAACCCCTTAACTTCATTTCTTGTTTGAGCTTGTTTAAAGGGTCACTATTTGTGCTTTTCATAAGGTCTTTCTGATTATGAATTAACACAAATATTTTAGCTTAACTTAGATGAAGTTTTGGTAAAGGCGCATATAGCGTGTTATACGCAATTCAAAAAATATTTTTTTATAAGGAATTTTGACAGGCTTTTTAAAAAGGGGAATAAATTTGTTTTTTTCTTTATTATAGAGGGGGATAATAATGTGTTTTCTCCACTTCGTTCCGAAAACAATATAAAGTTTATATGCTAACCTTAAATTATGTCTGAAACTTTAATCAAAAAATTTACAGAAATCTCCAAAGCAGATACTGAAATTGCAGGAGGCAAGGGCGCTTCTCTAGGAGAGATGATACAGGCAGGAATTTCTGTTCCAAATGGTTTTGTTATTCTATCTAATACTTTTGATAGATTTATTGAAGAAACAGATTTAAATGTTGAAATTGAAGCTGTTTTAGATGAAGTTGATATTAAAAAGATTCATACAGTTGAAAACGCTTCTGAAAAGATTAAGGGAATGATTCTTTCCAAAGAAATGCCTGAGGATATTAAAACACAAATCTTAGAATATTATAAAAAATTGAATTCCAAATTTGTTGCAGTTCGTTCTTCTGCAACATCAGAAGATTCTGCTTCTGCTGCTTGGGCAGGACAATTAGATAGTTTTTTGAATACAACAAATGAAACTCTCTTGGAAAATGTAAAAAATTGTTGGGCTTCATTATTTACTCCGAGAGCCATATATTATAGGTTTGAGAAAAAACTAAACAAAGATAAAATTTCTGTTGCCGTTGTTGTTCAAAAAATGGTCGATTCAGAAGAATCAGGAATTGCTTTTTCTGTTCATCCAGTTACGCAAGATGAAAACCAGATAATTATTGAAGCTGGTTTTGGCTTAGGTGAAGCGATTGTTTCAGGTTCAATAACTCCAGATAGTTATGTTATAGATAAACAAGGATTTAACATTTTAGACATAAATGTAAATGAACAAACAAAAGCACTATTCAAAAAAGCTAAGGGTGGAAATGAATGGAAAGAATTAGGAGAAAAAGGAAAAAATCAAGTATTAACTGAGAAAGAGATTATTGAATTATCTAAACTTATTGTAAAAATTGAAAATCATTATGGTTTTCCTTGCGATATTGAATGGGCAAAAGAAAAAGGAAAATTCTATATTGTGCAGAGTAGACCTATCACGACCCTCAGTGACATAAACCAAAAACCCAAAACACTTTTAGATAAATTTATGAAAGGATTTGAAAGAGATGTTTTTTATCCCTTAGTTCCTGTTTCAATTTTAGCCGCAGGTGCAGGAGGATTTACCCCTAATTTTGGTGGAAAGATTAAGGATTTAAATATAAAATTTCTTATTGCAATGAAAAAAGGTAAAGCTTTTGTTTTGATGTCTGAAACTAGGTATAATATGATTTCAGAAAACTTTTTTGCAAGATATATGGAGGATAGCAAAATACTATCGAAGACTACCTCATATTTAGATACATTAGAGAAGGAAATAAATGAAATTTATTTTGATTTGTCTTACAAAAATATAGAGTCTTATAAAGAAGAAGAAATTATTAAAAAATTAGAAAAACTAATTAGTTTAGTAAGGGAATATAATTGCACAGCATGGTTCTCAACACAATTCGATAAGGAACTGGTTTTTGAATTTATTAATAAGCATAACTTAAATTTAAAACCTGAAATTGTTGAAAATGTCTGGGATAAAGCAATTATACCCACAGAAGATTCTTTTGATAAAAGAAGGCATAAGAAAATCCTAAATTTAATATCAAATTCAAGGGATGCAAAAGATATAGCTGAAGAAATGCAATATGCTTATTCTGGGTATACAGAAATAAAATTAATAAAAGATGTGGAAGAAAATATAAAGAAAGATTATTCAAAATTCTTCAAGAATCTCAAATTAATATCGAAAGAACTTAAAAAAGAAGAATTGGAATACAAAGAAGCAAAAGAGTCTTTTAGAAATTGGAAAAATTCATTATCCAAAAAAGAAAAACAACTAGTTGATTATATACAAACAATTCTTGTTTTAAGAGATAAGAGAAAAGATGTTATGGGAAAGGGAATTGTAATTAACTTTAAAGTTGGTGAAAGATTTTTTAGAGAAATTGGATTAAATAATGAATTGATTTATTATTGTGCTTTTGAGGAATTTTTGAAAGGAAAAAATTATTTAGAAAAAATAAAAGAGGAGATTTTAAGTAGACCAGAAGGAGTTTTATTCCTGCATAATTATGATGGTTCTACAGAATTTGAATATGATAATTTTGAAGATGTAAAAAAAAGAATGGAGGAAAAATATATTAAATCTCAAAAAAGAGATGAAGAATCAATTAAAGGGCAAGTTGCATATGGCGGAGATATTACAGGTAAAGTAAAAATTATATTAAGACCCTCAGAGTTTAATAAATTTAAAAAAGGAGATATTTTAGTTACATCTATGACAAGACCTGAATTTGTTCCTTTAATGAAAAAAGCTAAAGCGATTATTACCGATGAAGGAGGAATCACAAGTCATGCTGCAATAATATCTAGAGAGATGAAAATACCTTGTATAATTGGCACAAAAGTAGCTACAAAAATGTTGAATGACGGCGATAAAGTTGAATTAGATTCTGAACAAGGTTTGATTAGAATAATGAAGAAATAATTATGTGTTTTGAAAAATGAAATTCACCCCTAACCCCTCTTTCATTTTTCAAAACGAAAAAATCAAATTTATAAGAATTGAGGAAAGCCTATCATAACGAGTAAAAACGAAAAATATTTTTTGAACTTCTCGCTATCGCTCGACCACGCTGCGCTCTCCTCCTTTCAGTCGTCGGGGCGTATAACAAGGGATATACGG
>CAZLFP010000005.1:0-97727 GCA_964558935.1 uncultured Gammaproteobacteria bacterium
CCCTGTTTTCTAACAATTCACCATTAACATCTTTAAAAATAATTTTTCCGTTTTTGTATTCCTCGGGAAATTTTTCTTTGATTGTTTTTAAGGCGTATTCGCCGACCGTAATACAAGACCAGCACTGCTGGGTGGCGTGAAAATGAACCACCTCAATTTTATCGGCTACTATTTCAGCTTTGGACATTTGATCTGAAGCGTTGGCTGAGGTTTCTGTTGTCGCCTGATTGTTGTTTGTTTCTTGATTCGTAACTTTTGACGCGCACCCGGCCAAAACCGCAACGCCGATAATTAACACGAAAAATAGTAATATTTTTTTGTTCATAATTTTTGTTTTAAATTAATCCGCCGAATATTAAGCCGGCAATTGTTGAATAAAAGATAACTAATAAAATATAAACGGCTGTTTTTTTGTTGCCTAAAACCCGCCTGACTACCAACATGTTTGGCAAGCTCAAAGACGGTCCGGCCAAAAGCAAGGCCAAAGCCGGGCCTTGACTCATTCCTTTGGCAATCAATGCTTGTAAAATAGGAATTTCTGTTAAAGTGGAAAAATACATAAACGCCCCAAAAATTGAAGCCACTAAATTACCAGTGATTGAATTTGAACCGACAATTCTTTGAATTAATTCTTCCGGTAAAAATGGCATAATAAAACCGGCCACAAACACGCCGATAAATAAAATCGGTAAGAGCATTTTGGTAAAACTCCATGTTTCTTTTAGCCACTCTTTGTTAGTTTCTTTTTTAAATTTAATCAGGGCTATTACAGCGACAACAACAGTCAAACCAATCATTAACAAGTATTTGAATAATTGATTGATCTGCAATCCATTGACCACTAAAACAGATACCATTGTCAACATAAAAACCAAAACGGTCGCTTTGCCGTATGAGGGCTGATTGGTCTGTTCAATAAAAAGATTGCCGTTTTCGGTTTTTTCCCTAAATATTAACTGCATTGACAGACCGACTAAGATAGACAAGAAAACAGCTGAAATAATTCTGGCTAGTCCGATATTAACGCCCAAAACAGATAAGGTTAAAAACATGGCCGCGATGTTAATAGCCGGGCCGGAAAAAAGAAAAGTAATCGCTGGCCCAAGCCCCGCTCCTCTTTTTCTAATGCCGGCAAACAACGGCAATATGGTGCAGGAACAAACCGCCAAGATCGCCCCTGATACCGAGGCTAATGAATAAGAAACTACCTTTTTGGCTTGACCTCCCAAGTATTTTAAGACAAAGTCTTTTTTAACAAAAACCGAGATTGCCCCGGCGATAAAGAAAGCAGGCAATAAGCAAGTTAAAACATGTTCGCGGGCGTATTCGTTTAACAATTTAAAACCCGACAGGATTGCCCCTGTGAAAAATACTGATTCCATAGGCATGAAGTAAAACAGCAGAAACAAACCCGCAAGCAGAATAAAAATTTTAATTTCTTTATTCATAATGTTTAATCATCAATAGTCATTGATATTATTGGTAAAATTAATATCTCTGTCATAAAACAGAGATAATTTGCCGACTTTTTATTTAAACCAGTCTTTTATTTCCTCCACATTTGGAATTCGACCCGAAGCTTTGACTTGCTCGTCAATCACAATGGCTGGGGTGGACATCACGCCGTATTCGGTAATTTTGGCGATATCATACTCGTGCTCAACTTGAACATCTTTAAGTCCAAGATTTTCCACGGCTTTTTTGGCGTTATTTTCCAATGTCTGGCAATTAGGGCAACCAGAACCCAAGATTTTGATAGTCATATATTTTTATTGATTATTAATATAGTGGAATAAAAGCGAGTAATATTTATTTATTGCTTGGGAGTTAATACGATAAATTACTTTGGTGCTTTCTTTTCTTGATTCCACCAGCTTGTAATCTTTTAATACTTTCAAATGATGCGAAACCAAGTTTTGGGGCAAATCCAAATATTGCCAGATGTCGCAGACGCACATTTCCTGTTTTCGCAGAATGCATAAAATTTTCAAACGATTCGGTTCGGCAATAATTTTCAAAAACTCGGCCGTCTGGTCAAGATTGTTTTTGGATTTTTTGGTTTTACAACAGTCAAAATTCATATGGTTATGCACAAGTATTAATGTATATTGATATTATACACGAAAGAAAAAGAAGTGTAAATAACTTCCTTGAGATAATCCATTAATAACCCTTTTCTACCCCCGTGTTTGCCCCTATGGCGAGCGATTGGGAGGAAATAAGAGATTGATACCCCTAAAACGAGTTTGAGAGAATTTGACCGATTTGCTGGATATTTTATTTCTTTGCCTCGACCTTCAAACTTTCCAGTGGTATGCCCTGATATTGCCTTTTGCTTATATCTTTATCTTCAGATAAAATTCTTACTTCAAAACCGGCGTCTTTGATTATCTTTAAATAATCGTCTTTAAGTAGAGCGCCGCCAACGCAACCGGCGATCAGCTCTTCATTTTCTTTTTGTTCTTTGGTCAGGTTATCAAGCAAGACAATGTCCGAGATATACATCCGACCGCCTTTTTTCAAAACCCGATAAACTTCCTTAAACACTTTTAATTTGTCCGGGGCCAAATTAACCACGCAATTGGAAATAACCACGTCTATGGAATTGTCTTCAATCGGCAAGTTTTCTATGTCTCCCAATTTAAACTCTACATTGTTATAGCCCTGCTTTTTGGCATTGTCTCTGGCTCTTTCAACCATCTCTTCAGTCATATCCACGCCGATGACTTTTCCAGTTTTGCCGACTTTTTTTGAGGCCAAGAAACAATCAAAACCGGCGCCCGAACCCAAATCTAAAACCGTCTCGCCCTCTTTGATTTCTCCCATGCCCGTTGGATTACCGCAACCCAAGCCCAGATTGGCCACTCCGGCTGATTTTATTTCTTCATCCGAATAGCCGATGCTTTTAGCAATCTGTTCGTTTTCATCTTGTCCGCCACAACTGCAACTGCAACAACCGCCACTTCCGGCTATCTTGCTATAATGTTTTTTAACGATTTGTTTGGTTTTATTATTGTCTGACATATTCTTTATTACGTTAAATTTTTATCTTTTTGTGATTCGTGATATTTGCCGAGTATAGTAGCAACCCACTGGGCGTCAACTTTATCATAAGCGCCAATAGTTAAATCATATCCCTGATCTCTAAACCACTTCCAATATTTTTTAGCCCACTCCTCACATTTATCCGCAGAAACTTCTTCCATTTTTTCTTTACTGGGGGAGTTAGAATCTGATAAATCAAATAGCGGTAACGGATCAACTGAACCCTTAAAGCCATTATCATAGTTTTTTACATTTCCGTTATCATCCAAAACCCTTAATCCGAAGTGTAAATGCGGGCCAGAACTGAAGCCAGAATTTCCGCTTTCTGCTATGACTTGACCCTTAGCCACCTTCTCGCCCTGTTTAACTAAAAATTTACTGCAATGCCCATAAATTATTTCATAGTTAATGTTTTCTTGAGCGCAGTGTAGGCGAATATGATTTCCGTAGCCATTCTTTTGGTTTATGGCCGTGCTTATAACTCCATCATTAACAGCTACTAATTTTGTTCCTATTGGCACCGCAAAATCAATACCATTGTGGCCGTTTAATCCCATAGCAACATAGACACATTTACCCTCTTGATTATAAAAATGTTCGCCAAATCTTTGGGAGATTGGATATTCCCCGACATAACACTCCCATAATTTAATTTTTCCTTTGTATTCACTCATATTTTATTTTTTAAAAAATAAAATTCTCTGCTTCAAGAGATTTTTTTATTTTTTCAAATTCGCTTTGAGAAATTACTTTTTGTTTTTTTAAAATTTCTAAAAATATTACGGTGTCTTTAAATTTATTCTTGGTAGATATTTTTATTCCTAATTCATTAATATCTAAGATTTTAATATTTTCTTTTTTAGCCTTTTCGGTTGCTTTTTCATCATCGGTTATAAATATACCGCTTAACTCCTGCGATAACACCATCGCGGATATTTCGCCTAAACCGAGAACTCCCTCTTTAATCAAATTGCTCATCATGAAAATACTTTGCTGTTTTTTTAAAGTCTCTACTTTTATCTTTCCAGCATCAATATTATCAATAATTGATTGAAGTTTTGGCTTTTTTGCAACTCCCTTTTTAACTTCTTCTATTACCTCTTTTGTTGTGTAGATATTTTTGGAGATGTAAAAAATTAGCTCTAATTTTTCTATTCGAGCAAAATTGCTAAAGGTAGCATTATCAAAAACAAATTTTTCATGATTTATTTTTTTCATTTTTGGCTTTTTCAATTTCTGCTACCCAATCCTTAGTTTCTTCGTATGACTCGCGCAATAATTCGGAAAGCTTATTTAGAGATATTTTTTTATCAAAATAAGCCTTAAAAGCCAAATGATAAAAATTAGTAGGTAGTCTAAACTCACCATCGCTATCACTTTTCTCTACCTCGAATCCCAGCTGGGCAGACAAAAAGTTTAACATGCGAGTGTCTGAAATTTTTTCTTTATAAGGTTTGTCAAAGGTATAGCCCAGATCATGTAGGCGGTATATAATTGCTTGCCAACTGACATCAAATTCATTTCTAATTTTTGCAAGCGGTTGATCATCTATTTTATTGCTATCTAATTTTAATATTTCTTGAATATAATAGTTGACTCCGTCTTTGGGCATTAAAAAATTAGCGGCAAAACAATCAGCCCGTTTTTCAATAGCTGATTTTACCATTTTATCATCATCAATTATTATTCTTTTTTCTTTATCGAGTAAAAAATGACAAAATTCATGAGCGGCTGTAAAAACTTGATGGCCATTTGATCTGTTACTATTTATTAATATTTTTCCTGAATCTTTTTCTTGATCATAATAAAAAGCACCTGAAAGGCCGTTGCCACCTATTGGTATCTTAACAACGAAAATACCCTGACCTTCCAATAATCCAAAGATATCACGAATGGGGGCTTTACCAAGTTTTAACTCACGTCTAATTTTATCAGCCTGTTTTTCGGCTTCTTGATATATACTTTGCGACATATGCTTAGATGTTTTTCAAAAATTCATAATCCTCACAGATTTTTTGGAATTCAAAAAGAGCCTTTTTTTCTTCCTCATCCAAAAAGTCTTTTTTTCTTAAATGCATAACTGCTTCTTGAAAATTTGAACTAACCGATACACTTTCTTCGGATAGTAAATTTTCTGCATTTGCATTATACAGATCAGCTAATTTGAAGAGTTCGAAGCTGTCTATTTTCCTTCTTCCGGCCTCAATATTAATAATGGCTTGTCTGGTAAGATTAAGCTCTTTAGCTACAAATTCTTGGCTGTATCCAATGTTTTCTCTGAGTTTTTTTAATTTTTCGCCTAATTGGCTTAAATTAAGCATAGTTTTTGAATAATTTATATTTTTAGATTTTTGAACTGTATAGCCCATCGACCTAATAGGCTATTTATCCACACTTTCATTGTATAAAAATAGTACATATAAGTCAAGTCCAATGTCTAATAATTTGACATAATAAAGGAATTACCTTAAAATGGACTTATAAACCCAAAAATCAAAACGGGGCTTCGTCGAACCCCGCTTGAAAATGTGCCAGGTCGATATCCTAAACACATTAAACAACTTGTAATTATAGGATAGCACATTTTCAGCTGGATTATTTAAAAGAATTGAAGCAGAAAGGCATTATTGCCGATTTTAAAATTGCTGATGATCATTTTTATATTTTTAAACCAAGCAGATCGCTTCTTTATCAAGAAAAAGAGGAAATGTCCCGGGCCCAGCCCAAGCCGGCCGAGAAAACACAAGTGATGTCTTTTAACGAAAAGACCGGCGAGATTATCTGGGGAGATCGCAAGTGCCAAGTGCCGATAAATACCAATCAGTTTTTTCTCTGCCAGAAAATGTTTAGCTTGCCTTTTGGCGAGAGAGTAAAGGAAATAGACATTCTGGATATGATTGACTGGTTCAAAGATAACAAGCGAAGCGTCTATGACGCTATGCGAGCCATAAACGAAAGAGTAAGTAAAGAATTTGGCACAAAACAATTAATGAGCTGGCGAAATAATCATATTTGGATAAACAAAAGCTGGTGAGTATAGCGAGTCCAAAGTGAGTCGCAAAGGCATTGATAGACTTGAGATATAGTCTATTTTTATTTTTGCGAAAAATGTCTCAAGACCGAAAACCACAACTTAGCATTGAAAGAATTGAGGATATCGTAGCCGACCGGCTGGCGGAAATTTTAATTATGCAACTTGAATACGAAAAACAAAAGAAACAAGACAAAACTAAATATGAGAATAAACATGGAAAATCAAAACTTTCAAACAAGTGATTTTTACACGGCCGTATTTCTCTTGGCCAACGGATTTAAACTGCTTGAAATAGACAAGTCTAACCCTCGGCGATTTTGCTTTGTTTTCGCTGATCAAAAAAATAGAGCCGAACTGGTTGAGGATTTTTTTAATGGGAGTGCCCGGGTAGAGCCTCGCCAATTTGTATCATCCATTAAAGAGTTAAAAACTTTGATGTATAACGACGCCTTATAACTTCAGCAATGAATATGAAAAATGAAAACCTAACAATTGATAACAAAAATTTCGTCAGACTGCCCAGAAGCCTAAAGGAGTTTTATCTGGATAGGCATATTAATTTTGAGCAGTTTTTTGTTTTGCTTTGGCTTTGGATAAAAGCCAATCCTGTAACCGGCAAAGTAGACACCAGCTACGAGGCATTAAGAAAAGATTTCCACGAAAAATTTTCCAAAAACTATATCAATAAAATTATGCTGGCTCTTAAAGAGCAGAAGTTAATCTGGTATCCCAACCAGCGAGGCCGCAGAAGTTCGTTTAATGTGGATATCCAGAATTATCCGCTAAGCAACGGTGGTTATCGGGATATCAATAAATTGTTTGAACAGGAGTCTGGCAGAAATTTGGACAGCAATCAAAGCAGTCTTTTGGCAGAAGCTCCGGCAGAAGTTAAGCCAAGTCGGCAGAAGTCGGAAAGCGAAGTTTTAGCTTTAAATAAGGCACAAATTAATAGATTTAAAAACACGTTCGGCAGAACTTACAAAAACGAAAACGAGAAAGAAAAAGAAAATTATAAAAATCGATCGGCTTCCTCTAAAGAAATCGATGTGGACAACTACAATCCGGCCAGCACTGACGAGCAGGAATGCGTGGCTATTGCCATTTACTTGCAAGAGCAAAAATTGAATTTTATTTTATCAGCTTTAAGCAGGTATGGAATTGAAATAATCAGAAAGGCTTATCTGGAGGTGGTAAAACGACAAGACAAAATTGAAAACAGAGGGGCGTATTTTAACAGAATGGTGGAAAATTTTGCTAAAAATGAATTTGACGAATAATAGAGAAAGTGGCGCAAAAATAAACTTTGCCAAACTTTTCCAAACTTTTTTGAGGAAAATCCCGATGTGGGCAACTCCAGCTTGGCTTGCTTGGATAATAAGCCCATAATGTGTGTTGAGAGATAATTAAGCATGTAAAATCAATATGAAAAACGCTTTAATCTATTGCCGGGTTTCAACTGAGGAACAGGCCGAGGACGGTCATCACTCTTTGAAAACTCAGCTCAAACTATGCAAACGCCAGATTGAGGAATTTGACCAATACAAACTGGCGCCAGACGGAGTCTACGAGGACCCGGGCCGAAGCGCGACCACAATGAACCGGCCGGGACTGCAAGACTTATTATTAAGAGTCCAAGAGGACAAAACTATCAATGCGGTTTTTGTCCAGGACACAGATCGCTTGGCCAGGAACGCCAATGATCACTTAACCATTAAAGCTCTCCTTCAAAAGCACGAGGTAGAGCTTATTTCAGTCTCCCAACCGGGCATTACCGACAGCCCAGAGGGCAATTTTATGGATTTGGTAATTGCCGGCGTCAATCAACTGCAGTCGCAGATCACGGCCAGAAAAACCATTAAAAGTTTAGAGCAGAAATTCTGGGATGGCTGGTGGCCAACCAAAGCCCCGATCGGCTATCTTAATGTCGGCGACCCCGATGATGAGAAAAAACGAATCGTGGCCATAGACGAGGAAAAAGCCCCGTTCATTCAGCAAGCGTTTAAAATGTATGCCACTGGCGACCATTCGGTTTTGGAAGTCAGGGATTTTTTATACAAAAAAGGATTTTTATCCGTATTCGGCAATCGCATTGCCCATAGCAAAATGATTGAAATTTTGAAAAACAAGTTTTACATCGGTGAGATGCACTGGCGGAAGATGATGACCAAAGGCAATCACAAGCCGATTATTGATAAAGAATTGTTTGAACGGGTGCAGATTGTAATGGCCGAGCATAACCGCCACGCCTGCCGGCGACGCAAATTCAACTTCCTGCTTAGAGGTTTTGTATTCTGCGCCAAGTGCGGTCAAAGATATACAGCCGAACACCATCCCAAGAAAAACAAATCATATTATCACTGTAATAGGTCCGGCGACAGAATAAAATGCACCGACAAGTTTGTTGAGGTTTGGGATTTAGAGGAACAGATAGCGGAAAAATTCAAAGAGATTGAGTTTACCCAGGAATTCATCAAAAAAGTCATTAAGAAAGCCGAAGCGAGATACAGAAAAAGCAAAGATAATATCAAAAAAGAAAAGCAAGTTTTGATTAAACAAAAATTGACCGTTGAAAAGAAAAGAGATGTGGCCGAGGAAAAGCTATTTAGCGGAGTGATATCAGACGAGGACTTTTCCCGAAACAAGAAAAAATACCGAGAACAGATTGAAACCCTGCAGGATGAAATTTACAAACTGGAACGAAAACTCAATTTGAACATAGACGAAGTTCAAGAAGTGCTGGGTTTAGTCAGAAACGTTTATAAAACCTACGTCAAAGCCCCAGACGAATTGAAACGATTATACTTGGGTCTTTTCTGGGACAAGTTTGAAGCGGCCGAAAAGAAAATCGTCAAAGCCGAACCGGCCAAGTTTATCAAAGCTTTAATGGACGCACGACTGGTTATTTTAAACCAAACACAAAAGCCCCGAATAAACGAGGCTTCTGCGTTAAATCCACAAAGGGGTGACCACCAGCCATTACTGGCTGATGAATCCCCAGATCAAATGGCATCCAACCAACTTGCGGTTAGATTAGATACCGTCTGGGGTGGCTAGAGGGAATTGAACCCTCGATAACAGTGCCACAAACTGCTGTGTTACCACTACACCATAGCCACCATACTGTACCCCCGCTAGGAATCGAACCTAGGTATCCGGCTTAGAAGGCCGGTGTTCTATCCACTGAACTACAGGGGCTGGTTATTACAATTATACTGCCAATAACTATCTAAGTATAGCATAGAAATGTGATTTTGTAAAGGATTTGACTTTCATTAGTGTTGAGATATAATATTAGTGTTGAGATATAATACACATCTATGAAAAAAATTGTCATAATCGGTGGAGGCACAGGCAGCTTTACTTTGCTGAAAGGTTTGAAGTATTACGATGTTGATTTATCGGCTATTGTGACTACGGCAGACAGCGGTGGCAGCAGTGGTCAACTGAGAGATGAGTTCGGTGTTTTGCCACCCGGAGATTTGAGACAGTGTTTGATCGCTTTATCTGAAAAACAAAGTGATGTTTGGCGTCAATTATTTGAATATCGTTTTGATGGTCAGATTGAGAAGAATAATTTGGGTAATCTCATTCTAACTGCTTTAACTAAAATTAGTGGTGATTTGCCGAAAGCTTTGGAGATAGCTGCTGATATGTTGGAAGTCACAGGTCATGTCTACCCCGCAACTTTAGACCAGGTGCATTTATGTGCCGAGCTTGAGAATGGTCAGACCATTATTGGTGAAAGTGAAATTGACATACCTAAACATGATCCCGAACTGAGCATTCAGTCTGTATATTTAAGTCCCAAAGCTTATGCTTACAAGGGAGCTGTGCAAGCGATTCTGACGGCCGATTTAATTCTTATTGGACCCGGAGACCTCTATACCAGCATTATACCCAACCTATTGGTAACAGACATGGTTGAAGCTTTGAAGGAAACCAAGGGCAAGGTGTATTATGTGTGCAACGTCATGACCAAGTATGGCGAGACCAATAACTACAAAGCCTCTAATTTTGTTAGGGAAATTCAGCGTTATTCTCATCAGGCTTTGGATGGGGTTATTTGTAATAACAAACAACCACAGCAGGAGATAGCGGATTATTACAGACGAGAAAAATCCAAGTATGTTCAGCCTAACATCAGAGGAGAAAATGTTATCCTGACAGATTTACTGGATGAGAACTTAAAGGCAACCGTCAAAGGCAAGATCAAACCTTTGATTAGACATGATTCGCAAAAATTAGCAAAGGTTATTGTGGGTCTTGATTAAAAGGAATAATTGCAATTCGGTTTAAATTACCTCAAGACTGACTAAACACATTTCAATCCGCCGGTGGTTGTGCGGTCTTTACCTATGACCGAAAATAGACTACAATATGAGTGGAAAGCCAATTCTAGATAATTGTTTTTTTGTTATATTTTAGACAAAAAATAACTTACCTATATTGACTAAATTATTAAATTATGATATAATAAGTAAAGTTAACTAATATGATTACCGCTATAGTTAAAAGACATTCTGTTAGACAATATTTAAAAGAAACTGTGACTGAGCAGCAATTAAAGGATATGATAAGTGCTGCCATGTATGCTCCTTCAGCTAACGGTATCTATCCTTGGGATTTGGTAATTGTTAGACAACAGGAAACCAAAGATATTTTAGCTAAGGTAACACCTTGGGCGGCTCATGCCAAAGATGCTGATCTGATTATCGCAGTCATAGGTCATGAAAAAGACAGTCCGGATTGGGTGGAAGACTGCTCCATAGTCGCTGAGCACATTTGGCTTGAGGCCACTGAGCAGGGTTTGGCTAGTTGCTGGATACACATTCGAGGTAATGCCACAGCTGAACAAACCGTTAAACAGATTTTGAATGTGCCGGCAGATTACCGGGTTTTATGTTTATTGCCCATTGGTAAACCGGCTAAATCTGTCAAAGAGCATACACAGGATGAGGTAGATAAGTCACGGGTTAAGCTGGAAAAATACAAGTAAGGTAGAGGATCAAATAACAAACAGGAGGAAGAGCGTTGTATAAAACAAAAGTCGAGTATGTGGAAGATGTTTTCCGGCTGCTGCAAGCGGCTGGCTATGACATCTCCAGGCACATGATTAACCGTGCTTTTACGGTGCCTGGCAAGCCCGGCAACAAACGGGGCAGTCGTCGGCTGTTCCATGCCTGCGAAGATGACGAGTATTTGTCCGAAGTGGTTGCTCGTCTCACCAAGGCCGGAGTGGTCTTCAAAGGCCGGAAAGCGGTTAAGTTCATACTGCCTCAGCCCAAGAAAGCTGGTATTGACTGGTCCAGTCAGACATACCAGTACCCGCCTTGGCAGGTGTGTCCAGAATGTGGCAACTGGGATCCTCAGTTGCAGCAGAAAGGTCAATGCATCGAATGCAAGACCTATCTGGAAGACAGCTGTCTGGCCGTCTAGTCTTTTAAGCGCGATCCATCGATTGGAATCGCGCTTTTCTCTTACTTGATTTTTCGTTTTAAATCCAGTAAAATTATTCATTATCTAGTAAGGGCCTTTAGCTCAGTTGGCTAGAGCGCTTCCATGGCATGGAAGAGGTCAAGGGTTCAAATCCCTTAAGGTCCACCCTGTCCACAATTATGTATTGCATCTCGGGTCAATATGTGTTAAACATAAGTTAATCACTTGAATTTTGGGAGGGGAACTGTTCCCTAATTCATAATCCCATCTCATATGGAAGAGAATAAACAATTAGGTCAGGACCACAATCCTAATCCTCAACCCAATCAGTCTAACCAGCCGGTTAACCAACCTCAGGCACCGGTGGATTCTGGATCTAACCCTCAAAACAGTGGACCTCAATCCATTGACGAGGTAATAATAAACAGTCAGTCCGGCCAATCAGCAAATGAAAGTCAGCAGCCGGTTTCTGATCATTCCTGGCAACCACCCAAAACAGACGATACTTCCTCATTCAATCCTGAGGAAGAAGAATCCAGTTTTGGCACCATTGCCACGATTGTAGTGGTGATAGTTTTAGTGGTTGTCGCCATTTGGTTTTTTAACAAAGATACTCAAAGCGAAGTCAATCAGGAAACAGCTGTATCCGACGGACAAGAACAAGATTATGTTCCAGGAGATAACGATGCGGTGGTAGTGCCTACCAACGATGATTCCAATACAGATAACTCAGATTCTTCCCCAGAGCTGACTGACCAAGAAACAGTTAAGATTACCGCTTATTTCTCCAAAGGAGATGATTGTTCTTCGGTTTTCCCTCTTGAGAAGGAAATTGAAAAGAAGTATGATTCGGATGTAATAAATACGGTCAGAGGTTTGTTGTACGGTTTGACAGCTGAGGATGTCGGCAATGGCTATACAACCAACATTCCGTCCGGTACGTACTTAAATCGTGTTGACATCGATAAAGGTGTGGCTACTGTCAAATTGTCTGAAGATTTAAATAAAGTAGCCGGTTCTTGCGCTGTTACAGCTGCGCGCGCTCAGATCGAAAAAACTCTACTTCAATTTCCATATATTTCGGCTGTTGTGATATGTGCCGGTGACAACTGTAACCAAGATGAGATTTTACAACCCTAATTAGACTGCTTGTCTTGCCTGAATAATCCCGTCCTAAATAGGACGGGATTTTAGATTTGACACCATACTACCTGGGGGTATATAATACAGGTAAGATTTAGACTCAATGTATGTCAAAAAGCAACAAACAAACTCCCGTTCAATCTCATATCAACCGAGTTATGGGCCAAGTGCAGGGCATTAAAAAAATGATTGAATCCAAGCAGGGCAATGTCGAGATAATAACTCAAATTATGGCCGCTAAGGCCAGTTTGGAGCAGTTAGCGGTTAAGATATTAAAACAGGAAGCGGCCGTGTGCAACAAGAAGACAGTGGACAAGATTGTAGATAGATTATTCAAATTAAATTAATAACCAAATATTTTATGTCAGAAGTAATTTTTACCGACCAGAATTTTGAAGCTGAAGTTTTAAAAAGCGACAAACCGGTGTTAGTCGATTTCTATGCCAGTTGGTGCGGACCTTGTAAAATGCAGGCGCCCATCATTGAAGAAGTTGCTAAACAAATTGGAGATCAGGCTAAGGTCGGCAAATTGAATGTTGAGGAGGCACAAGCGACCGGTCAGAAATACCAAGTTATGTCCATTCCCACTCTCATGATCTTTAAAGGCGGTGAGCCGGTTGAAACAATGACCGGTTTGCAAACCAAAGAGATTTTAATTGAAAAACTCCAAGCTATAATTTAAAGATATGTCACAAGCTCAGTTATATGACCTCATTATCATTGGCGCTGGCCCGGCTGGACTATCTGCAGCCATTTATGCTGCCAGGCGAAAATTGAAAACTTTAATCTTAGCCAAAGATGTTGGGGGACAAGTGGCTTTAACCAGTGAAATTGAAAATTATCCCGGCTTTGACCATATTGTTGGTATGCAGTTGGTTGAAAACATGAAGCAACAAGCAGAAAAGTGGGGTGCTGAAATCAACCTGCAAGAAGTAACTCAACTGGAGCCACAAGCCACAAGTTTTAAAATTAAAACAGTCAAGCAGGACTACCATGCAAAAAGCGTTATTTTAGCTTTTGGCTTAAAACCCAGACAACTTGGTATAGCTGGAGAGCAAGAATTCAGGGGCAGAGGTGTGACTTACTGCGCCACTTGTGACGGTCCTTTGTACAAAGATAAGGTGGTGGGAGTGGTTGGGGGCGGCAACAGCGCCTTGGAAGCGGTCGAATATCTGTCTAAGATTGCCAAGCAGGTCTATTTAATTCATCGCAGCGATGAGTTTCGAGCAGCTCATTATTTACTCACCAGAGCCAAGAAAATGAAGAACGTTGAATTCTATTGCCATAGCCAAGTCAAACAGATTCAAGGTGAACAAGTAGTACAGTCAGTGGTGTTGGAGAATTCTCAGACCAAGCAAACAGAGGACTTAAAATTAGACGGTCTATTTATTGAAATTGGCTGGGAAGCCAAGACAGAGTGGTTAAAAGATATTTTGGATTTAAATGATCGACAGGAGATTAAGGTGGATGTTAATAACCGGACTTCGGTGAAAGGTGTTTTGGCAGCTGGGGATTGCACTGGCGTTGATTACAAACAGATTGTGATTGCGGCCGGAGAAGGCGCAAAAGCTGCCTTGGAGGCCTACCGTTATCTGGTGGCTGAAGCCGGTTTGGCTGAAGTTTCAGATCATGGACAGTGTAAGTTGGTCGGCACGGATAAAGTTGTTAAAATGAAATTGGAAAAATAATGCCGGATTTGGATCAAAGTTATGAGTTGAAACTTGTTGATCAGGGATACCGGGCAGTGGTTGGCATAGATGAGGCTGGTCGAGGGGCTTGGGCAGGTCCGGTGGTGGCTGCTTGTGTCTGTTTTAAAGCTAAGGTAGATCGAAACATTGCCGTTAAAGATTCTAAGTTGTTAAGTCCTAATCAAAGACAAAGCTTGTACCAACAAATTACAGTTGATTATGATTACGGATTGGGAGTGGTAGATAATGTGAGTATTGATGAAATCGGTATTTTATCAGCCACAAAAATGGCCATGCAACTGGCAATTATGAATCTTAAAGCTCAACCGGATTATTTGCTGATTGACGCAGTCAAGCTTGAAACAGCAGCTGCACCACAAGAAAATATCATTCAGGGAGATAACAAGATATGGTGTATTGCAGCGGCTTCGATTCTTGCCAAAGTTTACCGAGATCAGTTAATGTTACAGTATCATCAAAAGTATGGTCGATACGCTTTTGACCGGCATAAAGGGTATGGCACACGACTACATCAAGATAGGTTGCAAGAATACGGAGTTTGTGATTTGCATCGTCAATCCTACCGGCCGATTAAAAAATTACTGGCTTAAATACAATAATAAATAGCGTTAATTATATGGCAATTAATCAGGTCTTAGGCAATGAATTGATTAAGACAGATATATTTGCTAAGGTGGACCTTAAAGAGGGCATGTACGTTGGCGACTTAGGTTGCGGTAACTTGGGTTATGTCTCAATTCCGGCCGCTAAAATCGTGGGAGCCAATGGTTTGGTTTATGCCGTGGATATTCTAAAATCTGCCCTGGAGTCAGTGGCTGGTCGTGCCAGGCAAGCTGGTTTGAACAATATCAAAACAGTGTGGTCCAATCTGGAGATTATCGGAGCCACCAAAGTACCGGCTGAAACGTTAGATGTCATTTTTATTGTCAATGTTTTGTTTCAGTCAGATAAGGACGCCGAGATCATCAGAGAATCTCATCGCTTACTCAAGACCGGAGGTAAGCTGGTGGTGGTGGACTGGGATCAGGTCAGTGCTCCCTTTGGACCACCTATGGCAGACCGGGCCAAAAAGGAAGACATTAAGCAATTTGGCCAAGCTGCGGGTTTTCAATTTCAGGAGGAGTTTCAAGCAGGTCAGTATCATTACGGCCTCGTCTTGGTTAAATAATAATTCTTAGTTTATGTGGTTAGATTTGGGCAAACTGTTAAGACCCTCCTATTTATTCAGTTTAAGGCCGGCACCGTTAGCGGATTTGACATTGTACAGTCTGTTGGTTTTTTTTGGTATCTTGCTGGCAATTGGTATAGCTTTAAAAATCTACATTAAGTTTAACAAAATAACCGGTTTGACTCAGAAGTTGTTAAACAAATATGCTGCTTGCTGTTTAATTCTCAGCTTGGTTGGCTTGGTTTTAATCTGGCTGAGGCAGGAAAGAGTGGCTTTGCTGAGTTTGCGGTTATATCTGGTTTTGTGGGGAGTGGCTTTGGTCGTTTGGCTGAGCTTGATTTTAAAATTTCAATTCAAACACATACCGGCCATTAAAAAAAATTTAGCCAGTCAACAGCAATACAAACAGTATTTACCCAAGAAGCGCAAATAGACCAATGGTAAAATCGACTATTCCGTATGCCAAGCTAATTGATAAATTGATTCGGATCTTGCCTTATATGTCTGAAAAGAGCATGATCCGTGCTTTGAAAGTCTACCAAAAATTTGCCAAAGGGGAATCCAAAAAAATTATTGACCAGTTGATAGACACTTTTGAAAACACTCAGATCGGAGCCTATATTCTAAGAGTCGCCAAAGCGACTAATGTAAGAACGAGAAGAAAGATTGCTTTAACGTTAATTGCAGACGGCTTAATTATGAAAGAAGCCAAGAGAGCGGCATCTTTTAAAAAAGAGTTGGCTGTGCCAGCCACTTTGTTGATTTCACCCACTATGCGGTGTAATTTGAAGTGTCAAGGTTGTTATGCGGCCAATTATTCCCAACAAGATGATTTACCCTTTAATCTGGCGGACAGGATTGTAACGGAAGCGAAAGAGTTGGGTGTGGGATTTATTACACTTTTGGGTGGAGAACCTTTCATTTGGGAGCATACGCTGGAACTCATTGAAAAACATCCGGATATGTATTTCCAGATATACACCAATGGCACTTTGTTAACAGATAAGTTGGCTCGGAAGCTAAATAAGCTGGGCAATGTCATGCCCATGCTGAGTATTGAGGGTTATGAGAAGGAGACGGATTCCAGACGACATCCTGGTGTGTATCGGAAAGTTATGCAAGCCATGTCTGTCTTAAAGAAGAATAAAGTGCCGTTCGGCTTTTCCGTAGCAGTGACTAAGAATAATCTGGAGGTTGTATGTTCAGAAAAATTCATTGATCATATGATAGCTCAAGGAGCTTTGTTGGGATGGTATTTTTTGTATATGCCGGTTGGGTGTCAGCCGGATTTGTCTCTAATGCCAACACCCCAGCAACGACTTCGCATGTTGGATTTTGCCAATTTTATTCGAGAGCATAAACCTATTTTGACTATTGATTTCTGGAATGATGCACCCTATGTCGGAGGGTGTATTGCCGGCAAATTTTACGCCCATATTAATTCTGAGGGTTGGGTCGAACCGTGCATTTTTTCCCATTATGCGGTAGACAATATTCGAGACAAGTCATTGTCGGAGGTTATGAATTCAGATTTTTTCAAAGCTTTAAGAGCTAAGCAGCCGTATAACGATAATCTGTACCTGCCTTGTGCTTGGATAGACAATCCAGAGGTTAGTCGTCAAGTCGTGAAAGATTTTAAATTGCATTTTACCCACCCGGGAGCAGATGATATTTTAGTCGAACAGTCCTTAATGCAAGGTATAGATCAATATGCGGGGCAAGTGAAGCAGGTTTTTAATAGCCGGTGGCAACAAGATAAAGACTTATTTATGGGTCAAGATAAAATAGCTAAAATTAAAAAGAAATTTGTCAAATGATTGACAATTAATCTTAGATATGATATATTTAAGGTATTCAGGCAGCTCTTTGTAGGCTGTCGTTTTTTGTCAAAAAATAACTTAACCACATGGCTCAATCACCCATTCAAGCAGCAATTCAACAAATTTGTCAGGAAAAGGATATTTCTGAGGAATCTGTTTTAAGTACCATTGAACTAGCTTTAGCCGCCGCTTTTCGTAAAGATTTCGGTAATAAGATGCAGAACATCGTAACCGAATTTGATCCTAAAACCGGCCAGGTTAAGGTTTTTGATGTTAAGACCGTTGTTGAGGATGTACCGGAGGAAGAGGAATCGACAGAGGAGATTAAAGATGAAGCTGAGGAGAATAAGGAAGCTTTTGTTTCCCCGGACGATGAGGAAGAAATTAAAAAGTTTAATCCCAGAACTGAGATTCAGTTGACTGAAGCCAAAGAAATCAAAAAGACTTACAAATTAGGTGATGTAATTAGAACAGAATTGGAAGTGCCCGGGGAGTTTGGGCGCATGGCCGCTCAAACCGCCAAGCAGGTTATTATCCAGAAAATCAGAGAACAGGAAAGGCAAAATATTTATGAAGAGTACAAGGAATTTGAAGGTCAGGTAATAAATGGCACTGTTCAAAGACGGGAAGGTAGAAATGTTTTGGTAGATTTGGGTAAAACGACCGCGATTATGCCTCCGGATGAGCAGGTTATGCGTGAAAGATACAACATTGGCAACCGAATGAAATTTTATTTGAAAATTGTTGACCAAACCACTCGGGGCCCGCAGTTAATTGTATCTCGAGTCAGTACTGAAATTGTCAGAAAGATATTTGAAACAGAAATACCGGAAATTGCCAATGGGGTGGTGGAAATTAAATCCATTGCTCGGGAAGCCGGCAACCGGTCTAAGGTAGCCATTTTTACCGAAGATGAGAATATAGATCCCATTGGTTCTTGTGTGGGACAAAGAGGAGCTAGAATTCAAACCATTATTTCTGAATTAAACAATGAGAAGATAGATATTATTCTCTGGGACGAGGATGCGGTTAAGTTTATCACCAACGCCTTGTCTCCAGCCAAAGTTGTAGCAGTGGAATTGCAAGACAAGGTTAAAGAAACAGAGAGTGGAGATTCTGTGCCGGTAGCTTTGGTAACCGTCAAGGAAGATCAGTTGTCTTTAGCAATTGGTAAGGGTGGTCAGAACGTCAGATTAGCTTCCAAATTAACAGGTTGGAAAATAGATATTATTTCTGATACTGGCAAAAAACCTGAAGAGTTGGAAGCTGAGAAGGCTGAAGAAGAATCTAAGGAAGAAGTTGAAGAGAAAACTGAGGAAGCTGAAACTGAAGAAAAAGCAAAAAAACCAAACAAGAAAGTTACTAAGAAAAAAGTGAGTAAAAAGGAAGAAGAAGCTAAAGAAGAGTAAAAAAGATAGATAAAATACCCGCTGAATATGAGCGGGTATTATTATTGACAAATTAATAATTATATGTTATTATGCAGAATTGTTGCTTATGGTGAGCGGCAAGATTAGGCAAACAAAGGAGGCGAATATGAGAAGGTTTTTTGATTGGTTATGCGTATCTGGTTCGGATGAACAGGAACAAATTGCAGAACTGGTCGAGCTTAAACTTGAATCCAGAGTTCAAGCTTTGGGTCAGATCTTTGACCAGCAGATTGAGAGACTGCGTCAGCATCGTTGTCCCGAGTATCTGATTGACTGGTTTTGGGAGCAAAGAGATAGGGTGTTGATTAAGGCAATCGGAATGCATCTGCCGTCAGGCTACCTGCCCTTTTTACCGGTGATTACTCAGTTTCATCTGGGTGTGATTGGTCTGCTGCAACTGATCAATCCTGGCTACCGGGTCAATATTGAGTATCGAGGCAGGGATTATGTACCTTTGGCGGATATTCCGATCCACCAGGAACGAAGTCCTTACTATATCTATGCCATTGATTGCAGCGCTCAGCCGGGCTTGTCTCCTCAAACCATTCTCTCTCAACAGGAAAGAGAGGACGGACAAACAGGACAAGCTTTCACCTTTGAAGAGGGAGCGGCTCTGTTGCTGCACACGAGCGGTTTTCGGTCATGCGTCAAATGTCCGGCTTCCCAGATCAAGGTGCAAGATCAGGCTGACATTTTGGGTGTTATGGTCGTCTCATCCGAAATTCGGTTGTGTCGAGGACACTACAAGCATCGAGACATTGATGTCAACGAGGATTGTTCGCTGGATGGATTTGATTTGCCTTTGGATTTAAGCGGGTTCGTACCCACACACGCTTAACAATGGCAGGAGTAAACCTGATGTCAGGTTTACTCCTTTTTATATTGCTAATTTTGTGGTTTTGATTTAAAATACAGATAATTAACTTTAATAAATATTAATTCAGATATTATGTCAGTGACTTTAATTGCCTTAGGAGTGGCTTTGTTTGGCTTGGCTTACGCGGTTTTTCTGGCCATGTCAATTAGGAAACAAAACGTAGCGCATGAAGGTGCCAAAGCGATTGCCGGTTACATTCGTTCTGGTGCCATGTCTTTTTTGTACCAAGAATACCGGCTGTTAATCGGGTTGGTTTTGATTCTTACGGTTGTCATGTATTTGATACCTGCTCTTTCTTGGCAGTTAGCCATCGCTTTTATGGCAGGTGCGGTTTGTTCCATGGCGGCCGGTTACATTGGCATGCAGATTGCCACTTTAGCCAATGTCAGAACAGCTGAAAAGTGCCAAACAGATTTATCAACCGGTTTGGGCGTGGCCTTCAACTCCGGTTCTGTTATGGGTTTAAGCGTGGTTGGTCTTGGTTTGGCCGGGATTTGTATTTTGTATCTTTTGTTTGATGACCCGGAAATCATTTATGGTTTTGGCTTTGGTGCGTCTTTGGTGGCTTTGTTTGCCAGGGTTGGTGGCGGTATTTACACCAAGGCGGCAGATGTGGGAGCGGATTTGGTTGGCAAGGTGGAAGCCGGCATTCCTGAAGATGATCCCAGAAACCCGGCTGTCATTGCTGATAATGTGGGGGACAATGTCGGTGATGTGGCTGGCATGGGAGCGGATTTGTTCGAAAGTTATGTTGACTCCATAATTGCGGCTATGGTCTTAGGCTTTATGTTCCTGCCCCTATTTGGTTCAGCTGTAGTCACTCTACCTCTGGTGTTAGCGGCTTTGGGAATTGTTTCAGCTATCTTAGGTAATGTGACAGTTAGATTTATTAAAGGTAATCCTCATCGGGTATTAAATATGGGAGTCTGGTCGGCAGCTCTTTTAATGGCTGTTTTTTCCGGAATTGCCATTTGGTATTTAATTGGAGAGTTTAATATTTATTATGCTCTTTTAGCTGGTTTAATTGCTGGTATTGTGATTGGTCTCTCTACCGAGTACTATACTTCAGACAGTCGCAAACCCACACAGAAAGTCGCCCTTGCTTCTCAGACAGGTTGTGCAACCAACATTATATCCGGTTTATCTTTAGGATTTATGTCTACGGTTATCCCGGTAGTAGCTGTCTGTTTGGCGATATATGTCGCTTACTCTTTTGCAGATCTGTATGGTGTAGCTATTGCAGCGGTTGGCATGTTATCTACCTTAGGTATTACCTTGGCGACAGATTCATATGGTCCTGTCGCAGATAATGCTGCTGGCATTGCTGAAATGGCTGGTCTGGGAACCGAGGTTAGGCAAAGAGCTGAAGAGTTGGATGCGGTTGGCAATACCACTGCGGCTGTCGGCAAAGGTTTTGCCATTGGAAGCGCGGCCTTAACAGCTTTGGTTCTTTTAGTCTCTTACGGACAAGCTGTAAACATAGAGTCAGTCAATTTATTTGATTCCACTGTTATCATCGGTTTGTTTATAGGGGGTGTTCTGCCTTTTGTCTTTGCCGCCTTAACCATGCAAGCGGTGGGCAAAGCAGCGTCTCAGATGGTGGATGAGGTTAGAAGGCAGTTTAAAGAGATTTCGGGACTTATGGAAGGTGAAACCGAACCAGATTACAAAAGATGTATAGATATTTCGACTGGTGCTGCTTTAAGACAAATGATCGCTCCCGGTCTCTTGGCTATTTTTGTACCTATTTTAGTTGGTTATTATATTGGACCCGCTTCTTTAGCCGGTTTGTTGGCCGGCAGTATTGTGACCGGTTTTCTCTTGGCTATATTTATGGCTAATGCAGGTGGAGCTTGGGATAACGCGAAGAAATATATTGAAGCGGATAATCTGGGTGGTAAAGGCAGTGATGCCCATAAAGCGGCTGTTGTGGGAGACACGGTGGGAGATCCTTTCAAAGACACGGCTGGTCCTGCCTTAAATATTCTTATTAAACTGATGGCGATTGTTTCCATTGTGATTGCTCCGCTGTTAATGATGTAATTGCTATTTTGGAAAACTAGAAACTGTATGGTTTCTAGTTTTTTTGTGGTATAATATATGTAACGAATATATATTGAAAAATAATCTTAACCTTATGTCTCCTAGAAAAAGACTTCTAGCAACCAAGACCAGGACAGATTTGACTGTGGGTCCTGTTAGTGTTGTTATGCTTACCATCGTGATGGTATCTACAATAATTGCCCTTGGCTTCGGATCCTTAGCGGCAGCTTTTTATTTTAGTGATTATGATGTTAGAAATAATATTGTGGGTATTGATGCTTCTTCAATTAATGTTGACACATTATTATCTGGATCAGACTTTATCTATCCAACCAATAAGCCAGTAATTCATTTTTCTGGATCATATTTGGATAATAAGTCCAATATTAAGGACAGAGCTTATGTCAAGTTAAATAATAGTAGTATAGCTGGGACTGTTATTAAAGAAGGAGATGTTTTAGCTTATGAAGCATATAATCCTGCTCATACTGGTAAGGGTTGTGGTTTGGCGCTTAGGTTGTTAAAACAACAAGGAGCGGTTAATTCTCTGGGTTATGCTAATGATCAAAATGGAATTAGAGCAGTTAATAATAATCCAAGATCACAGAATGGGTGGTTTACAAGATATTTTGATTTATCTCCTTATGTTGGCAGAGGTATTAAAGAAGTTGATCTGGTTCAATTTAATCAGGGGGATGGATCAGATAAATTTGAATGTTATTACAGCGACATTAGAATTGAACCTTCAACGGATAAAGGTATAATTTATATGCAAGATGGTATTAAGAATGTTCATGTGTATCAAAGTTCTGGCATTGAATCAATACCGGTTAAAAATGGTAAGTATCTGATTGAATTCTATGGACTTTATGATGCTGATTCAAATGTTCAAAATGATTATGCTATTTATTCATACTTTGGCATGGAAGATGATAACTATCGGGGATATAAAATAGAATCAGGAGATTATTTAACGTATTGGTCATATAATGCTATTGGTCCTGGTTGTGGCATAGATATTAGCTTGAAGAATATTTCAGACGAGAGGTCTGCAAATAGAATTGCTGCGTTTAAGTCAAAAGATCAAGATGGAGTATTTCTTGTCGAATCTAATGATAATGATAATCGTAATTGGTATCAGAGGATTGTAAAATTACCTGAGAGTGCAGTTGGCAGAGAAATTAAATCAATTCTTTTAGTGCAACCGAATGATAGATCAACCGGAGCAAGTTTTACCTGTTTATATGATGATATTAAAATTACCAAAGATGTGGATTATATGATCGAAGCTCCTCTAAGACCAAGCTGCGTTGAACCAGATAATGTAAATAATGGTTTTTGCTACGTTGACCCTTCTTTACTTGGTTATGATTGTAGGCTAAACCATTTTGATGAAGAAGAATCAAATTTGACAAAATGTAAATCAAGATCATATCCTGATGATGATGCAGCCTTTAGAGTTGGCTTGTCCAATAGTTCATTGCCAACTACTGCTAGAGATTATACAGATATTGATGAGTTTATTGATTTCTTGGAAAGATTACTTTATCCAGATGCAGATTTTCAACCTTGGGATATTGATGGTCAGCCAGTGGCATTTAATTATACTATCAATGAAGAAGGAGCCACTATTTTGGCATATTACATGACTGAAAGTAGAGATGCGGGAGGGGTTTCGGTTTTTGTTAGAGAATCGACCAAGATTAGAGAGGGTGAATCTATTTTAATTATGTTCAATCGTTTAAAACAAAAAGTTGAAAATTCTTTGAAAGAATATATGGAATATTATCCAAATCAATTGAATAATTAAAACAACTCTAGATACAGAAACCAGGTTAGAAGCCTGGTTTCTTATTTTGACATTTTTTATACTTTATGTTACATTAAACCAACTTGATAAATAACTTTTTACTATGCAATCTGAAGTTAAAACTTTAGACAAATCTCAAATTGAAATAAAGATTGAGTTAACTGCTGAAGAAATCCAGCCTCAGCTTGAAAAAGCAGCGATGAAATTGTCCGAGGAAACTAAAATCGAAGGCTTTAGACCGGGTAAGGCTCCTTATGATATTGTGAGATCCAAATTGGGAGATGGCGCTATTTTAGAACAGGCCATAGATAATATTGTATTAGATGCTTATTACGCTGTTTTAAAAGACAAAGAGATTTTGACCATTGGACAACCTAAGATAGATATTGAAAAGGCGGCTGTGGGCAATGAGTTTAAATTCAAAGCGGTTGTCGCTGTTTTGCCTAAAGTTACTTTGGGAGACTACAAGTCCATAAAGCTAGCAAGAAAGAGTATTGAAGTTAAAAATGAGCAAGTGGAGCAAGTAATTGCAGATATTCAAAAAATGAGAGCGACTGAAACTGCTGTAGAGCGTGAAGCTAAAGAGGGAGATAAGTTGGAAATAGATTTTAAAGTTTACTTAGATAAAGTACCGATCGAACATGGCGATCAGAAGAAATATCCCATCGTGATTGGTGAAAAGAAGTTTATTCCCGGTTTTGAAGATCAGTTGGTTGGTATGAAAAAAGGCGAAACCAAAGAGTTTGATCTTAAGTTTCCGGAAGAGTATTTTCAAAAAAAATTGGCTGGTAAGTTGTGTCGGTTTAAGGTAACTTGTAATGAGATTTTTGAAGTTAAGTTGCCGGAGATGAATGATGAGTTTGCTAAAAATATTTCTCAAGAACAGTTTAAGACTCTTGGTGAAATGAAAGAAAGCATTAAAAAGAACATTGAGCAAGAAGAAAAGAATAAACAAGAACAAAGACTTGAAATTGAAATGTTGGATAAGATTGTGGAAATGTCTCAATTCGAGCCCCTTCCGGATATTTTGCTCGAAGCTGAAGTTAAGAAGATGGTTAGTGAATTGGAAGCCAGTATTAGTCAGCAAGGTTTTAAGTACGAGGATTATCTAAAAAGTATTCGCAAGACTCCGGAAGAATTGGCTACGGAAATGAAGCCCCAGGCAGAGAAAAGGGTTAAGACAGCTATTGTATGTCGGGAAATCTTTCAATCTGAAAAAATGACTGTGACAGATGATGAAGTTGAAAAAGAAATTTCACAGATGTTGAAAGCTTATCCCAATAACCCAGAAGTTAAGAAGCAACTCCAGGCTGAAACTTATCGAGAGTATTTGAAGCATATGTTGGGCAACAGGAAAGTGATTGAGTTTTTAAAAAAGACAATCATTTCAGATTAATAGTCATTGAACAAAGCACCCTGAAAAGGGTGTTTTGTTGTATTTGAAAATCTTAGTGAAAAGGATTAATATTAAGATAGGAAATAATTACATATTATGCATGTATTAATTGTGGGAGGAGCTGGCTATATTGGCTCCCATGTTGCCAAAGCGTGTTTGCACAGTAATCATCAGGTGACTGTTATAGATAACTTATCGACTGGTCACAAGGAGAATATTTTGCCCGGTATCGAGTTTATTGAAGGAGATATTTTAAATTATGAAGAGATTAAAAGATCATTGTATAACGTGGATGTAGTGATTCATTTGGCAGCTAAAAAAGCGGCCGGTGAGTCCATGGTTGAACCAGAAAAATATTCACAAAATAATATTGTTGGAACTATTAACGTGTTAAATGCGATGTGCGAACAGGGAGTAGAAAAGATGATTTTTTCTTCGTCTGCGGCTGTTTACGGTGAACCTGAATACATACCCTTGGATGAAAAACATCCGACTCAACCCATTAATTTCTATGGATATACAAAGTTGACTATAGAAGAATTGCTGAGTTGGTACAGTCGTTTAAAAGGTATGAAATACGCTGCTCTACGATACTTTAACGCGGTTGGATATGATATTACAGGTCAGATTACGGGCCTGGAAGATCGTCCCAATAATCTTTTTCCAATTTTAATGGAAGCTGTAACTGGTCAAAGGGACAGAGTGGAAGTATTTGGTAATGATTATGATACTCCAGATGGCAGTTGTATTCGTGACTATATTCATGTAGATGATTTAGCCACTGCTCATGTTAAAGCTTTGGAGTATATTCATGCAAAAGATAATCTGATTGTTAATTTGGGTACCGCCCGAGGTTTAAGTGTTATGGAAGTCATAGAGGCTGTTAAAAAAATATCTGGTAAGGATTTTAAGGTGCATGTTGTAAATAGAAGAGCAGGAGATCCTCCTAAATTACTAGCTAATTCTGCTTTAGCTAAAAAATTACTAAACTGGGAGCCTCAATATAGTGATATTGAGACTATAGTCAAAACCACTTTAAAGGTTTATTTAAATCAATGAAAGTAGGAGCTCACATTTCAGCGGCTGGAGATTTGTCTTTGGCGCCTCAGCGTGCCAAAGAAGTAGGCTGTGATTGTTTTCAATTTTTTTCTCGTCCACCTCAGGGTGGTAGAACTAAACCTTTAACCGAAAGGGTTGTTTCCGATTTTAAAAAAAATATGGACAAGTATGGTCAGTCTGAAGCATATATTCATACTCCATATTATATTAATTTAGCGTCTGCAGATAACAGAATATTCTATGGCTCTATCTCTGCGATACGAGAAGAATTGGAGCGAGGATCTCAGTTGGGTGTAAGGTATGTTCTGACTCATTTAGGCAGTGCTAAAGATTTAGGAACTGCTAAAGGTATTAGACAGGTTGTTAAGGGTATAAAAGAAGTTTTAAAAGATTATACCGGGAGTACTAAGTTGTTAATTGAAAATTCTGCTGGAGCTGGTGCGATAATTGGAGATACTTTTGAAGAAATTAAGAAGATTGTAGATAGTCCTTCAATAAGGAAATACACTCTTGGCATTTGTTTCGATACTGCTCATGCTTTTGCTTCAGGTTATGATTTAAGAGATGATAAAGCGGTTAAAAAAACATTTTCAGATTTTAATAAACTAATTGGTATTGATAAGTTAAAATTAATTCATGCTAATGATTCTGCTGTTGAATTAGGTACGCATAAAGATATGCATGCTCATATTGGTAAGGGTTTAATCGGTAAAAAAGGTTTTGAAGCTATTGCTCAAGTAGCTAAAAAGAATAAGGTTAATTTGATTTTAGAGACTCCGCATAGTTTGGGAGATAACAAGGAATTGATTCAGGATATTAATATATTAAAAAAGATGAGATAATATGAAGATCGCCATAGTCTCAGATTCCCATGACAATATAATAAACATTGAAAAGTTTTTAACCTGGGCTGAAAAACAAGAAATAGATATTATTATCCATTGTGGAGATATTGCTGCTCCTTCAGTTATCAAAGAACTATTTTCTTCTTTTGGAGGAGATATACATTTAGTCCATGGCAATGTTTCTGACAGAGAATCTCTGGAAAAGACGTGTTCCGGATTTAAGAATATTACTTTACATGGTGATGAAGGTAAATTAGAACTGGATGAACGGAAAATAGCTTTTTGTCACTTTCCGGAACAAGCTCAAAAATTGGCGGAAACAGGCGATTATCAGCTGGTTTTTTACGGACATACACATAAACCTTGGATGGAGACTTTGGCTAATAAGTCTCAATTAATCAACCCCGGTACTTTAGGCGGTTTGTTTCAGACAGCTACTTTTGCTGTGTATGATACACAAAAAGGAACTTTAGTTTTAAAAGAAGTAAGTCGGTTATGAGGCAAATATTGGTTAAAGTTAAACCTAATTCTAAGAACAACAAAGTTGTTCATATTAGTGGTAATGTTTACCACGTTGAAGTCACGGCCAGGCCGGAAAAAGGCAAAGCCAATGACATGGTGATTAAGACTTTAGCTAAATATTTTCAAACAGCTCCCAGTTTAGTTGAGATCAAGGTAGGTAAAACTGCTTCTACTAAACTGGTGATAATCTCTGGATAACCTGGTATTAACCCCCATTTGCCAAGATGGTAAATATGAGTTATAATGCTCTCGGAATAGATATGAGAAGAGTCATAAATGGAACAAATTCCGCTTAAATTAGCGGAATTTCACTTGATTAAGCCCAGAAATATAGACTTTGAACCTTGACATTTAATCTATTATTTGCTACAATACTATATTCACCCTAGATGTTTGATGTTTAGAGTTCTGCAGGCACGACAAGCATAGGAATTATTATGAAGGATTATTTTGGTTTAATTACTCGAATAGTAACTTGATATAATTTCTTTGTCTGCAGTATTGTGAACACTAATCTGTAGGCCACTCATTACAACCCAAAATTTGTCACCTTCCATATCAAATTTGAGAAAATTTTTTATCTCTTCTCTTCGCTTGGGTGAACTGATTTGGCTAGGCACGACAAGCATGGGAACTTATTTACAGCTTCTCTCGGGCTTTGGCTCGATAGTTGCTTAGACAAGTTTTCTTGCCTGGCCACATCAGTTCATCCGAGTACAATGAGGCCTACAGTTTAGTAACCCTCACCTTAACAGGTGGGGGTTTTTGAATTATAATACACCTGTCAGTCATGATTAGCCGTATGATTAAATTTCCCAAAAAATTCAGGACAAAGTCAGGTCATGATTTATTGATCAGAAGAGCAAAGGTTTCAGATGCTGCCAACATGTTGAAGTATATCAAGCAAATGCTAACCGAGAGCAATTATATGACCAGCAGTCCTCAAGACGCAGTGAAAACTCTTCAAGAACAGCAGAAGTATATTAAAGAAACAGCCAATTCACAGGGTAATCTGTTTTTGGTGTCTGAGATAGAAGGTCAACTGGTGGGTATGATCAATTTTAAAAGAGGAGGTAAAGAAAGAACCAAGCATAGCGGTGAATTTGGTATTTCAGTTTTAAAAGACTATTGGGGAGAGGGTATTGGTAATTTGTTGTTGGACTGCTTGCTAAATTACGCTCAGCATCAGAAAGGCATTAAGAAGATTAATCTTAGAGTTAGATCAGACAATAATAGAGCCATAGGTTTGTATATCAAGAAAGGTTTCAAAAAAGAGGGTTTACTAACCAAAGAATTAAAAGTGAATAATAGATATTACGATCTGCTTTGGATGGGATTGCAAATGTAATCTGAAGAATCAAAAAACCACCGTAATGCGGTGGTTTTTTTAGTCAGCGTTATTCTATAATTTCTTGAGTTGAACTGGCTGTTTTTTCAGATAATTCTGCCACTCCGATTAAACACACTTCTTGCCAGGGTCGATAATTGGTGGTAAAAGTTTGTTTTTTTTCTGTGCCGTCCGTCAGGGTAACCAAATAATCAAATGAAGCTGAAACGCCGTGGTGAGCTGCTTCCGTACATTTTTTTTCATCGACGGGTAAATCCAAAGTTTCAATATACTTAGTAGGCGGCGGAGCAGTCCAGCCCCAAGTCACCGGCTTAGTTCGGCTGGCAAGTCTGCCATCTGAAGTTCCCCAGAAATCAAAATACAGATTGTAGCCATCGATTCGGTATTGGATTAAAACATAGTGACCGGTGTCATTTAAGAATCTGACATCCGGCTTGGGAATATAAATGGTAGCATCAGTGCCGGGTAGTCCATCTTCCAGGTAATATGAGACACTGTAGCCATGACCTCGTCTCTCGGTGATGGGCAGACCGGAAGCCATGGCTGCTCTAAAAAGAGTGGTGCCAATCTGGCATAATCCTCCGCCATATTCCGGTTTGGTCTCATTGCCCTTAATTACCAGTTCTGGCAGATAACCGCCACTAGCGTCAACGGGGATTAGTTTTTCAACCAGAGAGAAATCTTCACCCGGTTCAACCAATACGCCTTGCAGTTTGTTGGCCCCTGTTTTTATATTATGAATACGGTTATATGAACTGCCCCAAAAATTAGAATGGCCGGTGCCAATAATTTCTTTAATGCCTAAATCATTGATTTCTTCTGTTAAGATGTCTGGGTACAAAGTCTCAACCACAACCTGAGTGGTTAAGTGTTGTTTGGCTAGATTATTGTTCATAGCCATATAGGTTGCCCTGACATCAACGGCCAGGCCTGTTTGGTGAACTTCAAACTCGGTAACTTTACCGTTGTGCATAATTAAACTGGCATCTTGGGGAGCTTGATTGATGTCAAGTATAGTAGCCTCAGCCCAGGCTGTAAATGAGGCCTCATTCATACCCACAAAGATTTCAGCTGTGTCTTGCTTTTGGAATTCCAACATCTTGGCCAAGTCGGTTGTGTTTATTTCCCAAGTTTGATCCTGATAGATAAGTTTAGGGGAGCTGGTATTAAGCAGCCAATTAACCAAATCCAGTTTGTCTTGTACCTGGTTTTGAGTTATTTCTGGTTGACTAATCGTCTGAGAAAGCTTAACCGGGGATGAATCCAGATTCTGCAATCTGTTTTTAACGGCTTCAATGGCTTGGTGGTAGTTAATGATATGGCCGGTTGTAGCGGGTTCCAGTTCTACGGTAAATTCTTCTGCCTGCCAGGTAATTTTGGGTCTGGCATTGTGACCATCTTGTTCCAAGTGTTTGAATTGTTTAACCAACAATTCTTTGAGGTAAGCTTCATTTAAGTCATAGTGGTTGGTAAAAGAGTGGTTAGACAGTAAGATATCCCATTGCTTGGGTATATTTTGCCACAAACTGCCTTCCCGACCATAACTGTAGGCTTGGTAAATCGTTTCGTAAATGTCAAAAGTGTACAGTTCACGAGATAGATCCGGATCTTCCAAACCACTGACGACCGGAGTTAGAGTCAAATAGTTATCTGGATCATATTGCACTTTAACCCCTTGTTCTTTAAAAGCTTGAGTGGTTTGTTCCATCAGTTCAATGGCTTGGGAAATGGTCAAACCTTCCAAACTTAAATTGCCCAACCGACTGCCTGGATAGAATTTGTCGTGGTATTTGATTTCAAACAGAATGATTATGGAAGCTAAAAAAGCCAGAATGACTAAAACAGCGACTAAGATAGTTATCATTAGCCACTGTAGATGGTTGATCTTGGGTTGATTTGGTTGTCTCAGACATTTAATTGCTGCAACCAAACGCTGGAATTTATCCTTGATCATCAGTTTTGAGTATTTGATTCAACATGGCTTTGGCGGTTGCTTGGGTGTCCTTTTCTGGAGATAGCATTAACCAAACAGAACTGCCAACAGTATATTTGGGATCAAAATCTTGAGCTGGCCAGTTGAGAGTTTGATTATCTGCTGTTTTAATGACAACCTGATTATTACTGATTCGCTCAATTTTAGCCGGTATGCTTCTAGTCATCTAATCTGGTTACTTTAATGCTGGTAGTCTTGTATTTCTTAGGCAGGGTGATGGTTAAAATGCCATTCTTGAGACTGGCCTCAATTTGAGTTTGGTTAATTTCTTGAGGCAGGACAATGGAACGGGAAAAAACACCCCAATAGATCTCTCTGGCAAAATAGTCTTCGTCCATAATTTCCTGTTTATCATCTCGAATACCCCGAATGGTGAGCAAGTCTCCATTGATGGAGATATCTAAATCTTCCGGTTCGACTCCCGCCATGGCGGTTTTGATGTAGATATTATCCTTGTCTTGGTAGACATCACATGACAACTGTCCTTCTTCGGCTAAAAAGGTGGGTTCGTAATCTGCTTGTTCATCATTGTAAAAAGCCAAAAAATCAGCTGCTTTTTGGTCTGTCTTAATCGGTACGTTTTTACCTGATGATTTTTTGTTAGCGGGCATACATTCAAATATTGTATTTGATTACATTATATATAAAAAAAAGCGATTTGGCAATCATGAGATTGTTTAATTATCCTGGGTTAAGCTACTGTTTAGAGATGAGGGGGGGGGTGGTTTGCTATTGTCCGAGAATCATCACGATATCTGCAGCTGAACTGATATTGGACGGTACGATTTCAACCACTTTGGCTGAGTAAGTTTTTTGTAAGTAGTTTAAAGTGTTGGGGTATTGACCTTGAGACAAATCGTAGATCAGGGTTTGAGTGTAGTTGTGGTTGTCCGCATTGTCGACAGACACAACATTGATGCCACTGGTTTGCAAGTCATCTCTCACTTGACCGGCCCAACCATTGATCCAAGTACCATTTCTAATGTCTAAACTAGCTTGTTCCGTTTGGTAATCTGCCTCTTCAGACAGTGGTAGACTGTTGTCTGTCTCTTGTTCCGGTTCAACTTCCTCTTCAGGTTCTTCTTCCTCTTCCGGCTCTTCTTCATGTTCTTCTGGTGTGTAAGCATACAAAGCTTCATTGCTTTGGTTGACTAAGTCGGTAATTTCAGCTGTAAAAATATTCTGCCATAATGTTTTAATGGCTGAAAAATTTTGATCATCCGGCAACAGAACATAGGCACCGTCAATGATTTGAGGATAGAGTAAGCCATCTGGTCCGTCAGATAAAGTGTGGTTAATAATGGTCGAAGTATCGATATCTTCCGCTAGATTGGTTAGTTTCAAAATCTCCCAGATTTCCACATTGGTATTAATATGCTGATTATAGGCAGAGAGTAAGCTGTTGATTCTTTTGGGGTTAAGCAAGGTGTTGACGCTGAAGACTTTGTCCTTTAAGGCAGCAATGATCTTTTGTTGTCTTTTTGATCGTGCAAAATCAGAACCTTCAATACCCAAAGCATGTCGGCTTCTGGCATACTTTAAGGCTAATTCACCATTCATATGCTGTTGTCCGGCTTTGATGTACAAAGTCTCGTAGCGGTTTTCAATCGGGTAAACATCTTCTTTGCCTCGTATGGGATATTGTTTATCTATTAGGTCACGGTCCACTTCCACATCCACGCCGCCGAATTCATCAATTATTTTTTCAAAACCGCTGAAATCAATGACAGTGTAGTAGTGGATATCCGTTTCCAACAGTTGACTTAGAGTTTCAGCCATAACCCGGCCTCCGCTCAAATCCTGGTTAGCTTCAGCATAGGCATGTACAGCATTGATTTTCATCCAGCCGTAGTTATCTGTAGGAATGCTTAAATCTCTGGGCAGTGACAGCATGGCCACTTGTTTGGTGCTGGGCTGGAAAGTACCCAAGATAATGGTATCTGCTAAAGTCCCGCCTTCATGATACTTACCGCCTATGCCAATAATTAAAAGATTAATTCTGTCATCTGCTTCTCCGACCAGCAGTTTATCATGAGATCTCATGAGCTTGCCCATTTGTTGAAACAGGTTTAATTTAGCCAAATTTGAAACCAAACCCTCACCGGAAAAAATAACTGATGAAGAAAAAACCGATAAAAAAATAATAACTACTATGGTGATGCCTAGAGTTATTCTGGTCCATTTATATTGTCGAGGAGTTTGATGAGGTAAATCCGGCAAAAGGTCAATATCAATCTTGGGCATTGCAGTGCTTGGATAATGAATAATCAACAACTTTAGTTATTATAGCTAACTACTTGAAATTTTACAATCATTTATGTTATAACAAAGATTTTTATTTGCCAAAATTAGATTTTAGTGCTATCATAAAAGATAATAATATGTCAAAATGGGGATTAAGTTAAGAGTATGATTTAATCTTGTTTGAGTATTATTTTAACTAATTTAAGGCAATATGATTAAAGGTTTAGATAACCAACCAGATCCTGACTTTGATGTCTACGCAAGTCAGGCAGGAAAACCTTCCAAATGGCAGATCTTTTGGGGTTTGATAGTGGAAATGATCAAAGTTGTGGTGATTTCTCTGATGATTGTGCTGCCGGTCAGATACTTCTTAATTCAACCTTTTTATGTTAAAGGCGCATCTATGGAGCCTAATTTTTATGATCATGAATATTTAATCATTGATGAAATTACTTACCGATTTGATGAACCCAAAAGGGGAGATATTGTGGTGTTTAAATATCCCAAAGATCCCAGGCAGTTTTTTATTAAACGAGTGGTTGGATTACCCGGTGAAACAGTGAAAATCGATAATGGGCTGGTTTTTATCGACAGTCCAAATGGCTATGAGCCATTGCAAGAAAACTATTTGTTGGACGAGATCGAAACTTTGATGCCGCTGAAGGGCTACAGCCAGGTCAGATTGGCTCAAGATGAATATTTTCTCTTGGGAGATAACCGAGAACAGTCTTTTGACAGCCGAGCTTTTGGGCCGGTTAAAAGAGAGTTTATTGTCGGTCGTACCTGGTTGCGTGGTTGGCCGGTTAATCGGTTGACCGTTTTTAACACTCCTGAGTATAACCTATAACTTATGCCTAGACCCAAAAAAACAACAGCGGCTAAACCGGCTGCTTCCAAAAGAATAAAGAAAAAAGCTGCTAAGCAACTGGCGACTGTAACTGGCATGAGAGACATTCTGCCTCAAGATCAGCAACAGTGGCAATATATTCGACAAGCGGCTCAAAATATGGCTTATGCCTATGGCTATGGCAGAATAGATACTCCGATTCTAGAGAATGTGGAAGTCTTTGCACGAGGAGTGGGTAAACAAACAGATATTGTGGAAAAAGAAATGTTCTCTTTTGTGGATCAGGGTGGAGATCATTTAAGTTTAAGACCTGAAGCCACAGCTTCGGTGGTCAGAGCATATATTCAGCATGGCATGTTGAATTTACCGCAACCGGTCAAATTCTTTTACATGGGTCCCATGTTCCGACATGAAAAGCCCCAGTCCGGTCGATATCGTCAATTTTACCAATTAGGCTTTGAAGCGATCGGTGAAAGTAATCCGGCTTTAGACTCTCAACTTATTCTGTTGGGCTTTAATATTCTAGATGACTTAGGTTTGGATACTGTGATTCAGATCAACAGTTTGGGTTGTCCAGACTGCCGTGAAGAGTATCGCAAGGAACTGGTTAAATATTACAAGAGCAAATCCAAATTGTTATGCAACACTTGTAAAAACAGATTAACCAAGAATCCGATGCGGCTTTTGGATTGCAAGGAAGAACAGTGCCAAGCTTTAAGAGATGAAGCTCCTCAAATTTTAGATTTTCTAGATGATGAATGTAAGAATCATTTCATGAAAGTAATTGAATACTTGGATGAATTGGATTTACCCTACGCCTTAAATCCATATATCGTCAGAGGTTTAGATTATTACACCAAAACCATCTTTGAATTCTGGTCAGTGGACGATGAGGTCGGTAAAAGCGCTTTAGGCGGTGGTGGTAGATATGATGATTTGGTTGAGATTATGGGCGGTAGGGAACATACTCCGGCTTGCGGTTTGGCTTTAGGAATCGACAGATTGGTGGCCAAACTGAGAGAAAAGGATTTGCAAGTGCCGGAAGTATACCAGCCAGATGTGTTTTTGGCTCAATTGGGTGATGCCGCTAAAAAGAAAACTTTGGTTTTGTATGAAAGATTGAGAAAGAAAGGCATTAAAGTGTCTCAAGCTTTTTACAAAGATGGCTTAAAAGGTCAACTGAATTTAGCTAACAAGTTAAAGGTTAAATTCACTCTGATCTTAGGCCAGAAAGAAGTCGGGGACGGTACGATTTTGCTCAGAGACATGGAAGGCGGAGTTCAGGAAGTTATAGATTATTCCAAGGTTGAGAAAATAATTCAAAAAAGGTTGGAAAAGTATCGGGAAAGCGAAACATTGGTGTCAGACGAGGACCAACCTGTTGAAGATAATAATAAATAAAAACTATAGAAAGCGAGGTGAATTTTGTGGCTGAAGTTAAGCGTAAAAAAGGTGAAACCTTTGAATCATTAGTGAGAAGATTTAACAAAAAAATTCAACAAAGCGGTAGACTGCTTCAAACCAGAAAGATTCGGTATTACGAAGCTAAGAAGAATAAAACCGCTGTCAGATCAGCGGCTGCCAGACGAGACGAGATCAGTAAAAAAAGAGATTATCTCAAAAAGATTGGCAAGCTGGTTGAAGAACCAAGACGTAATTAATCATCATGTCTTTAGAAAAACAGATTAATACTGAATTAGTCCAAGCATTGAAAGATAAGGCAGAACTCAAGCTGTCTGTGTTGAGAATGGTGAGAGCTGCTTTAATCAACAAAAAAGTAGAGCAGAAGATGGATAAGTCTCAAGAATTGGATGACCAAGCAGTGATCGCGGTCTTAAAATCTGAAGTTAAAAAACGACAAGACTCTATTGCATCCTATCGTGAAGCCGACAGAATGGATTTGGTGGATAAAGAACAACAAGAAGTTGAAGTCATTCAAAACTATCTGCCGGCTCAGATGTCAGAGCAAGCTTTGCAGACCATGATACAACAAACCATTCAAGAACAGGGAGCAAGTAGTCCGGCCGACTTTGGCAAGGTTATGGGAGCCGTTATGGCCAAGACTCAAGGCCAAGCGGACGGACAAACGGTCTCAGCTTTGGTAAAACAGTTATTAAGTCAATAATGATAATTTAAATTTATGTTTTTAAAACGCCTTTTTCCCGTGCAAAGGTCGTTAAAAACTACCAAAAAAGTAATGGCAGTTTGTCTTTTGGTGGTTTTTTTGTTTCTTACCCTGGGCTTGCCAGTGGTTTTAGCGCAAGGTACACCCGGTGATCCGTATGGCTTGCAAGCGATTGAGGAAGACACGGTTTTTGCCCCGACTAATTTAATCGTCATTATTGCCAACTTAATTCGAATCTTCCTGGGTTTGTTGGGCATGATTGCGGTGTTGTTAATGCTGTACGCCGGTTATCTGTGGATGACGGCTGCCGGCAATCCCGAACAGGTTCAGAAAGCTCAGAGAATTATTAAGCAAACGACAGTTGGTATTATCATTATCTTATCTGCTTTTGCAATTGTCACTTTTGTCTTGGGTATTTTTGGGGGCGGTACCACCACACCGGGAGAGAGGCCGATTCCCACTCCTCGGCCACCTCTAACCCCTTGGGGTATTGGCAAGGGACCGATTGAGGATGTTTATCCTCGACCCGGACAAGATGATGTACCGATTAATACGGCGATTGTAGTCACGTTTAAGGATGCGATAAATGCAACTACCATTTGTAATGTCACGGGAGATAGTAGTTGTGACGGTGAAATAATGAAGAATGTTGAAATTTGCATGTTAGATGAGAATAATCAATGTGTGGATTCTGTTCATCCGGAAAATCAGTTTCAGGCTACAAATTTTGCAAATACAACAGTGACACAAACGGGTGACGGACGAACTTTCGTCTTTAACGTAGCTGCCGGTGGTAAGTATTTGGGTGTGGAAGACGGACGTGAGCGACCTTTCCAGGTAACGCTTAAAAATGGCATTCAAAACACGGCCGGTGAGGATATTTTCAGCGGTTTAGCCGGCAACCAGTTCGCCTGGAATTTTGAAACCAACGGTAATTTGGATTTGGATCCCCCGGAAATAGTGGCTTTTGATCTGTATCCCGGTTTAGATACTGCACAAGATATTTATACAGAAGCCTCTCCCGCCACCAGAGCTCAGACCACTTTAGCTTTTTCTGGGGCACCGCAGGCCAACCAAGCCGCCAAAGTGAATGGCGTGCCGTATACGAGTAGTAATTTTAGTCAAACTTTAACTCAAACAACACAGATACCGGGTGCGACTGTTTATTTTAGAAGTAATGCCGGTTTTAGCATTAACACGGGTGGTACAGATACGGTGACAGTAACGGTGACGGCCGGTAGTGCGACTAACCCTGAGACAGGCATTGCTGAGCAAGTCGAAATTTCTGTAGCTGGTAGCTTTTTAACGTTAAATGTTAGTAGTAATCGGGTGGTCTTGTCTGAAGGCAATAGTATTTTTTCCGGTGCCTACTTGGAAGGAAATTTTCAAGCTGGCGGAAGCTGGACTTTTCAGGCCACTCCGGCTGTTCAGGGAGACAGGATAACCATAGATAACGAAGATCGCTTTATTTTTGTGGAAGCGACTGAAAATCGGTCCAGTCTTCAAATCAATGATCAATCTTACGTGACTGTCAAAGCTACAGACACTGCTGGCAATCCCAGATATTTGGGGAATTTGGCTGCAGCTATTGCTAATCAAACCAGATTAGCAACTCGTGTAGATGGCAGTAGTGTGGTTGTAACCGCTCCGAATACTGGAGCAGGTGAGATTAGCGTTAGTCATGATGTTGTAGGTTTAACAGTAACGCCAACTCCAGGCACTGAGCGAGTGATTAACCAGCGAACTGTTGGACAACGAGATTTGCCTAGAAACCATTTCTTTCAGATTAATTTCAATGAACCGGTTAACCCTGTATTTTTAGATGGAAACATTATAGTTACCATCAATGGAACTCCAGTTAGTGATGTTAGATTGGAGTATTCCAATAATTACAAAACAATTGAAGTCTTACCTCCAGAGACAAACAAATGCGGCGTCAGCAACTGTGGTCGAGATATCTATTGCTGGATTTTAAGTCCACAACAAGATGCTTACCCGGCTTCAGTGGAAATCAAAGCAGCGGTTTTACAAACCCAAGCAGTTCTCGATGCAAATAATTTATGTTCAGATTGGGGAGGTTCGGTTGATACTTATGGCAGATGCTCGCGTAAGGTGGATTTGGAGTGTGCTGCCGATTGTGAAATGATCTACTATCCATTAGCCTCCTACACCGCTCCAGACGGTGTGGTGGACTTGGCTTTTAATTCATTTAACGGCAGTTTCAATACTTATGAGGATTATGATTTGGCTAAGACGGTTGGTATTGCCGAGGGTCAGTCTTGTGATAATTGCGTGGAAAACAGTAATGATGGAAAATCTGGTCGGAATGCTTATATGTTAAAATACAACCCCAACTACACTCCGTTGACTAATAATATGAAAAATGAAAGCGGAGGGAGCGCTTATTACGGAGACAATTTCCAGTGGTCATTTTATATTTCTTCATTACTGGATAAGGAAGCCCCACTGATTACTTCTGTGACTCCGTTATTGGGCGGAGAAAGCGATTTTAGAGATGAACCCATTGCTATTAATTTTAACAAAGTTATGCGCAGCCGGACCTTAAGACCTGGCTGGGATAAAGACACTGAACATCGGTATTTGGTGGTCGAAACGGTTTCAGCCGGTGCCCAATCTTTGGGCTATTGGATTAGTAAGTATAATCTGGATACGGATGCGGATGATTTGGCGGATGAGACGCGGGTGGAAATTGAACATACTCCTTATGCAGTGGCTACAGAATATGCCAGTTTAGCCGGGTCTGGTTTGGAGTCCATTGGTCAGAATTGTTTTAAGCCGGGAGCCGGTCCCAAAGATACCAGTAATAATTGCCAATATAATCCTAGCGGTGGTTTATATCAGGGTTGTGTGGCGGTGAATGAAAGTAATCCGTCCTCCTATGGCCATTGGAATTGCGCTGATGTGGCTGGCTTGGTGGAAGGTGTTGAAATATGTGCAGCCAATGAAATCTGCGAACCGTTTGATGAAACTGGAGATGGTAGCTATGGTGGTAGCTGGATTATTACTTTAGATGCAGGGTGGAGAACAACTAATACCACCTGTAGTGATGATACTGACAGCTGCCAGGGCTGTTGCTTTGGTCGATGTGTGGCCAGTGGATCATAATAAGCAAGTAATTATATATACTTAATTTGGAATGAAGAGAAGAGGTGTTAACAATTTATGGAGGCCAATATTTGCCTTGGCAATTATTGGTGTGTTGTTATTCAGCTTGCCTGTTTTGGCCGAAGGAGGTGACGTTGATCCATATGGTTTAGGTCAAATTGAACAGCAAACGGTTTTTACAGACACCGGCCTGCTTGAGATCATTGCCATGTTGATTAATATCTTCATGGGTTTGTTGGGCATGATTGCTGTCATTTTAATGATTTATGCCGGTTATTTATGGATGACGGCCGGGGGTAATCCCGAAAAGGTGGAAAAAGCCAGGATGATTATCCAAAGAGCTGTAATTGGCTTAATTATTATTTTTTCGGCTTGGGCGATCGTGACTTTTGTCTTCTATTCCTTGGGCGTGGCAGTCGGTGATGGTGGCAGACAGTCTTGTAATGAGGAAAATCCTTGTCCGCCCGGTTACCAATGTGTTGATGGCAGATGCAACAGAATACCGGATTACAATTTTAGAACCAGAGAAGGTGAGTTAACTTATATTTCCGGTGTGCGATCTCAATCTTTAGACTGGTCCAGATCAACCAGTCGTTATACTAGTTTGGTGCCTGTGCCGCCAACAGCTGATTTCCAGGTCAGAGGCTATGCTTTTAAACGTAATGAGATAATTGCGCTATTAGCTTTATATGGTGGTTTAGATGAACAGTCTTTAAATAACTTGGGTACTTATCCCATTACCATTTCTGAAACTCCCAGTACAGAAGTAGAAGAGTGGAGGGGCGTGGATTTGTCTGCTGTGCCAGTTGGTGAAAGCATCTATGTCAAGAATAGGGCTAATTCGCTTAATCCGGTAAGTGATTTACAGAGTTCTTTTGAATCTGATCTTTTAACTTTACGTGTGATAAATCAGCATTGTTTCAATGGTGTTTTAGATGGTGATGAAACAGAAATCGATTGTGGTGGCAGCTGCGGAGCCTGTGCAGGTCAGAGTTGTCGCACTTTAGAGGATGATACTTGCAGTGATGCTAATTGCCGGTCAGGAGTGTGTGGACCGGATTGTGTTTGTGTAACTGAACCAACCATTGTTTTGGTCGTAGAGGATGACGGCGCTCCCGGTAATTACATTACCATCTATGGTCATCATTTTGGTCATGAACAGGGTCAAGTTCATTTTTATACTACCGACGGAACTCTGTCAGCTACAGTAAATTGGACTGCTTTCCCGGACGAGTGTTCAAATACATGGCAAACCGGTCATATCATTGCTGTTGTGCCGGCTTTATCTGCAGGTAATTACCAAATAGTGGTTGAGACCAGTGATGGTTTACTGAGTGAGGGTTATGCATTCGAAGTTAATACGGTTAACAGACCGGGTGTATGTACTATTCAAAACACCACTCTATCTCAACCCGGACAGTTGGTTTACGGTTTTGGTCAATCTGAAAATGAAGTTAAACTGATTGGCAACCAGTATCCGACCACCGTTGATGGTAATAATGAAGTACAGTGGTTATACCAAACATATAGTCAACAAACAGGTGGGTATGTAGATGATATCTACAACAGCCCAAGTAATACCTGGTCAACGGTTAATGAAGCCTTCGATGTAGTACCGGTTGGTCAGGATGGTCGGACAGCAGTTAGGGTATCTTTGGAACCAACCAAAAACAGTAATCCATATCCGTTCTTAATCTCTGCGGGTGGAGTTGGTGATCCATGTGGTGATCCTGAAGAACAGGTCTGTGCAGCAGCTGAAGTCTGTCAGCCTGGCTTGGTGTGCGATTTTGAGGATTGCACTTGTCAATTGGGTGAAGCTGAAACTTGCGGTAATGGACAAATTGATCAAGGTGAGCAGTGCGATAGCTCAGCTGAAGCGATCTACAGTCAATTAGATGATGATAACAATCCGGATTGTTCTTTGTATGGAGATTATTTACCGGGTAGAAATGTTACCTGTCAGCCAAATTGTACAGTTAATGTCAATCCTTGTTTGCTAGCGTCTTTAGCCGGTAAGCCGTCTCAACACAATATTTATTCCTGGGCCTTTTTGAATATGTCTGGAACAGATATACCAAGGCCTGGTTTGTGCGGTAACAATATTTTAGATGATGGTGAAGATTGTGAAGATGTGGATGGCAGTCTTACGTATCGAGGGGACAGAAGCACATGTCAGGCTTACGGCTTTAACAGTGGTACTTTGGCTTGTTCCAATTGTCAGTTAGACACTCAGAATTGTGAAGGAGCTTCCATTGGAGATAAGGCTTCTTCCCATGCCATTTACGGTTGGATTATCGGACACACGGGAGATTATAATCCAGGTGAGGAAGAGCCAACAATAGTTGAAGATTGTACTAGAGAAAGAACCTGCCGACCAGGCGCCAGATTGCCCAGTCCCACCCCTTGGAGTGAAGGCTGGACGTCAGCCACCAATATCAATGTTGAAAATCCACTGGCCTGTTTAGATGCCATTATTCTAGCTCGCTTTAGTTTGCCCATGGATGTGGATACCATTAATCCGGACAATATTAAAGTGTTAAAGAGATTAGCGACTGGTGGTTGGCAAGAAGTTGCAGGTGATGTCGTTGCGGATTTGGATAGTGATAAGATGATTATCGGTAGTGATAACAGTGATATGGATAATGATTATTTCAGATTCATTCCTACCACTAATTTAGAGCCTAATGCTTGGTACAAGGTGGTGGTCAGACAAACCGTTGAAAGTTTATCTGGCAGACAGATGAGATTAAACCGAGTTGACCAAGCCAGAGTGAATGATCGCGAGTGTAATGTAAATGGCATTACAGATGCGGCTTACTGTTGGAATTTTCAAACTCGTAGTGCCGGGACATGTAATCCGGGCTGTGTGGAATGTTCACCGGATCCGCATACTATGTATTGGCAAGGTGCTACCACCAAGTATTTAGCTGATGTTGATAGTCAAGATAATGTGTGTCTGTTGCTTAAAACCGGTAATACTGATTGGAATTGGTCTACAGATGATGAACCGACTGATGTTAAAGTTAGTTTGGGTTCGACCAATAATTTTTATAACACAGGTACGGCCATTGATGAAAACATTTTTGACTCACCCGGCTATACCAAAATTATTACCCAATTGCGATCTTATACAGGCAAGGAAGATTTCTGCAGGGCTAGGGTGGATTTCACCAATCCGGTGGTGGTTGAAGATTCTTCCTGTTTGTATGGTAATATCCAAAGTCCTAGTCCTTGGATTAGTTCTGATGATGCTTGCTTAAACGCTATGGTGTCAGCGCGTTTTAGTCGGGATATGACTGATGAGACTTTGAATTCTGGGAATATTTTAGTCTACCAATGTTCTGATTTTGATTGTGATCTTACCGGCTTAACACCTATGACATACGGCCAAGTTGAAATTTTTCAATATTCTCATGTCTTGGATGACGTGACTGCCCAGCAGATTATTGATCTTGGAGAACCGGAAGATGACGAGTTGCCTGAAGGTTTTTATATTCAACCTATAACCGGAGGCAATCCGGACGGCAACTTCAGATTTACACCCAATACCTGGTACCGGGTGGTGATTAAAGGAGATACCGAAGGTGTCAGAGGTTCAACCGGCGGTAAGCTATTGAGAACCAATTACGCTCATGATGCTGACGGGGAAGTAAATGATTACACTTGGAAGTTTAAAACAGCCGGCAATGATTGCCAAGTAGACAGAGTGACAGTTACACCTCAGAAAAGGAGTATGTCAGCTGCTGGACAGAACCAGATTTACCATGCTTTGTCAGTGGCAGCCAATTGTAATTTGTTGAATTCAGCTTCTTTTAGCTGGGCTTGGAGATCTTTATATGAATTGGATGATGACCGAGATGCGAATGATCCTGATTATGGCAATGCCAGTGATGTGGCTAGAGTTTGTCCTTACAACTCCAACGCTTTATGTGATTATACAGCTCTGACTTCTGAGCAGAGCAGTTGGTTGACTCGGTCTAAAGTTCGAGTCTTCGGTATAGTTGACAGTGATGTTTATATTAAAGCACGAGCACTGGAGACCGGTCCTCAGTCAGCAGTTGCCGGCTACAATCCATTGGATCCGGAGATGGGTGATAAGTGGGATTACGGTACTTTGAGAATTGGTTACAGCGATCTTAAGGTCATCGGTCATTCACCGGACAGGTTGACTTGCAAGATTCCAACTGCTGGAAATTATTCGGATTATGATATTCGAGTCAGATTTAACATTGACGTTGATACCGGTTCAATTAAACCCGGTGTTAATACTTTCTTGTATCAATGCGATCCAGAAAATAACGACTGTCATCCGGGGACTGAGCTTCAAACAGTTGATTTAACTCGTCTTAACACTACTTTGTATGCCAAAGAAATTGTCTTAAATCCTAACCAACAATTATCGCCTTACACCAGCAATACATATCGTTTGTTAATTCAAGGCGGTCCTAACACAGATCGTCCAATCGCTTTCAATGGCAAACGTCTCATGACTTTCAATTACAACAGTGCCGGCGGAGGTGCCGGTGAAGAGTGTGAACCTGATATTTTACCCTGGTCAGATTTTAGTGGTGTTTGCAATAATTGTATGTTAGACAGTAGTAAAAATTTATGCACTTATGCCAATGGCAGTTTTGCTGAGTGTCAGAATAGTCTGCCCAATTCGTCTTTAGATTATTGTAATGATAAATGTTTTAACACCGGTAATGAGAATCGAGCTGCTTGTGGTGATGATTATGTCAATGTCGGTTATGAACAATGCGATGATGGCAACATTATTTCCGGTGATGGTTGCAGTAATGTTTGTTTATGGGAAGGAGCCGGTTCAGTAGCTGGCTCGGTCTGTGGTAATGGTGAACAAGAAGAGGGAGAAGCTTGTGATGATGGAGATCTGGATAATATTAATGAGTGTAACAATAATTGCTTGTTGACTGAAACTCCGGAACCGGGCTCTTTGCCGTACAGGCAGTGTCGTATTGAAGATAACTTTACAGTCTCACTGGGCGCTAATATTACTCCTCCCGACATTGGCGTGGCTCAACCGTTTGCTGGCACACCGCTCGACGATTACCGCAGTTATTATGTCAACAGTTCATTGTTTGGTAATAATAGGCATACTCCCTGGGGAGCTAAAATAATTGGCGGCCAGGTCATGATCGAGGCTCAAGGCAATGAAGGCAGTTCCGCCTTAATGACGGAAACTGAGGTTGACAGTGACCATTATCTTGTTAAAACCCAGATAATCGCCAATGGTGCAATCACCAGTACAGATGATATTGGTTTGGCTTTTGGTTACCAAGATGAAAATAATTTTTGGTTGTTGAATTGGGCTGATGTTGGTTATCCTGGAGACAGAGCAGACACTTACCGCAGATTTAGATTAATCAACCAGTTTGGCCAAGTTGCAATTACTGCCACACCTTTCAATGTTGATGCACCTAATCATAACTTTACTCTGTCGGTTGAAGTAATTAATTTTAGCGATGGAGCTCTTATCAAATGCTTTCGAGACAATACTCTACTGTTTAGTCATGAGGTTGACAGACGAGTGACCGGTCAGGTCGGGTTGTATGCCAGAGATCCGGATACTTCAGTCTTCTTTAATTTCTTAGATATCATTAATTTGGACTCGCAGTCCAACGACTGGTGTAATACTTTTGTCCAAACCCCAATTTGTGGCAATGGCACGGTTGAAACCGGCGAGGATTGTGATGACGGCAATACGGATTCCGGAGATGGCTGTAGCAGTAGATGCTTGCATGAGGGTTCTGTGAATGCCGTGTGTGGAGATGGCTTGGTTCAAACCGGCCAGGATGACAGTTATTCCTGGGTCTTTATCGTCGATAATACGGAAGAAGCATGCGCTAGTGTTGAACCGGAAATTGTGATGGGACCATGTCCGAATGCTATTTGGAGAATTAAGACTAAGTTAGTTGATGAAAATGGCGTTTCAACCGGCATTGAGAGTTTGAATGTTAAAATTGAAGCTTCCAATCTGACTGTTACACACCAAGGTTGGTGGCCTAAGTTTAAGAATTGGTTTTGGGGTTTGTTTGGTCAATCCGCCGTGGCAGTCGATTATCCAAATCCTTTATTTGACTACACTTTTACTGCCACAGAATTAAGTGGTGATCTGCGCCAAACGCCTTCCATTTCTGGCAGCAGCGACGAGATATTGGGTTATCGTCAACAGGAAGAAGACGGTAATGTGTACTATGTGTTAAACATTATTCCGGGTCAGAATTGGACCATAGATCGTCATTACCGTATTACCACCACAGATCAGGCTGACAATCAAACAGCAGTCGAAACTTATATTGAACCGGATATTTGTTTAATAGATGATCTGGAAGTCAATGTTTGGCCTAAAGGTCAGCTGGCTTTAGAAGATACATTTTTCTGCGCCGAAGCTTCGGGTTGTGATAGAGATCAGGATACTGCGACACCGGGTAACCAGCATATTTACCGAATTTGGGCCACCAATGGTAGACTGGGAGACAGAAAATCTTTCCTAAGATCTACTTCAACTTGGGAATTGAGTGTGATTCCTGATCTAGCTAATGTTTTAACTCGGCAAGATGCGAGTGCCACGACTTACCAAGGCGATCACTGGATTACGGCACAGGGTAGAACAGGAGGGCGAGCTTCCTTAAGAGTGACTGCCGGCAATCCTCAAACCAATGATGATGATTACACTCAGTCCATATATTTATTAGTCTTCCTATGTGACAATCCTTGGCCAGATCCAGATAATTTCCCTTTCATTGACAGTGATAATAACTGTACCGGAGGTGACTGCGTTAACACCAATTTTTCCTTAGGCTATTGCCGTGATGCCGGCGAGCCTGGTTTTGCCGATGATCTGCCCAGATTGGATGAAAATGTCAGAGTTGTGGGTATGAATCCTGATTTAAATATTGTTAAGCAGATGTTCTTCCAAAAAATGGATGATTCAGTTAATCCAGCAGTTGCCACTGGGGATACCATTGGCCTGAGAGTAATTAACAACAATAATTACTATAATCCAAGAACCTGGTTTGTCTCTCAGTTCAACCAAGATCCGGGTGCCATGTCGACCATAGATGGTTACCAATCCGTTGCTCAAGGTCCGACCAGCTATATTCACGCTGCAGATTTGGTGAATAATTGGAATACTGAAAAAAAGGCATACAGCACTAATTATGTTTTAACTTATACTCAGACCGGGGATGAAGACATTGTTAATATCTATAACCAGATGTTGAATAATTTATTTTTCAATTACGGTATTCCAGAACAAGGTGGCTTGCCCACCATGGGTAGTTGTAAAGGCACTAGCTTTGCTTGTTGGTCTGATGCTGATTGCGACAGTCTGGGTCCCAACGCCTATTGTACTTCAGATAAAGCCAAGTTAACTCGAGATTTAAGAAGATTGGCAGATATGCAGGATATTGATTTAAGCTTGATGCAGTATAAGTCAGTTGAGCGTTGTTCCGGTTTGCCAACCAGATTGTGCGATAACCAAGATGATTGTGAGGGTTATGGTATGTGCGGCAATTTCTATCCATTGTTGCCCTCCGGCACTTATGTTCCAGCCAGAAGTATTTCAGTTTGGCCATCGTGGCAGGCAACTTTGGGTAATGCGCTGGGCAGGGCTTTGCCGGTTGACCCGATTAACCAATTCAGTGGCTGCAGTAGTCCGTATGAGGCGCAAACTTGTTGGGCTGAAAGTCTGAAGTCTTTTAATTGTTCAGCTGTTGCAACAGCTCTTGCTAATCAGTCAACCTATAATTACATTTATTTGTCTTCCAGACCGGATGAGACCACCTTGTCTAATGTTAGGTATTTATTGGCCAATAATGAGTTCTATCCGAATTACAATACTTTGTGGCAGTCATTACCTCTAAACTTACGCAACTATACTGATATAGTGACTCATACTTTATTTACAGATTATGGTGCTTTCTTTATTGATGACATCAATGGTACCTTTAACTGTGCCCGCGATTTAAGTTTATAATATATAAATCATAACTTAAGCATATGTTTGACGATCAAATGAAGAATCAGCCAGATAAAACAGGCCAACCACCAGCTGATTTACCTAAGGTGGAAGATATTTTTGCTGACTCAGAAACAAAAGCACAATCCAGCAGTCCTTTTAAGCCAGTACAGCCTCCCACGCAGCCACCAGCTCAGTCTGGTCAAGTTCAACCAACTCAGCCTGCAAAAAGTGCAGTAGATCAAATGCCTGACGGTATCAGTCAAGCCGAATTGTTTGGAGGTCGTTCAATTTTGGAAAATAAAGTGCTAGTGGCTGCTATGCTGGTCATTGCGGCTGTGGTTGTTGGTACCCTGGTCTGGTTTGGTTATGTGTGGTTTACCAATCGGACAATAGAGCCAGTTCCCGAGCCAAGTTCACAAACGGTTGTTACAACTGAACCCTCAGTCATTCCCCAGCCTGAACCAGCCCCTGCTCCCACTCCAGAACCAGAGCCGGAACCAGTTATGGCTAAAGACAGTGATTTTGATGGATTAACAGATGACCAAGAGAGAGATTTAGGTACAGATCATTTGAAAGCAGATTCAGACGGAGATGGTTTAATCGATTACGCTGAGGTAAATATTTATCTAAGCAATCCTCTGGATGTGGATACGGATGATGACGGGTATAATGATGGTAAAGAGGTGACTAATGGCTTTGATCCAACCAGGCCGGGTAATGCTTTACTGCCTGCTTTTGACCAGAATGGCAATTTAAAACCTTTACCGATTCCAACTCCTGATGAACCAGATTACAACGTTTTTAGTAATGAAACGTACAGTATCTATTTTGAATATCCCAAAGACTGGCCAACACCAAAGTTGGAAGTTAAACAGTTTAAAGATACTTATCCTACCATGCCAACCAATTGGTATTTGGTGACTGGTCCAGACTTGGAATGTCAGGATGAAGGTTGTATTCTAACCAGATTATACATCAATGTTTATCCTAAACTGGATTATTTGCGAGCCATAGATGATTTAAACAATATGCAGTTTGTGTCCGAAGTGTCTGAAGGTAATGTTAACGGCATGCAAACAATTTCTTACAAAGAATCCGGAATGGCCGGGTCTAAGAAGACTATGATTTTTGGACCTAATTATTCTTTAGTGCTTAACACTTCGATGCTGAACATAGATGATCGTTTTGATGCGTATATGCAAATTATTAATTCTCTTAATTTAAATTAGTAAGTATGGATGACAATAACCAACAACCCAAACCACAGCCAAACAATGTTGAGGATCTAATAAAGCAGCCGAGTACTAAGTCGGATGTGTATGTCATGCCAGAGAAATTCCATCCTAAACAAGCGCAGTCATCGAATAAAGGCTTAATCATATCCATTGTAGTACTACTCTTGGTCATGCTGCTTAGTGGTACTTATTTAATCTATGTTTATGTAGTTCAACCTCAAATGCAGACTCAACCGGTGCAAGTCGTTCAGCCTACTCCTGAACCGGAACCGGAACCTGAACCGGAACCGGAACCGGAACCGGAACCTGAACCGGAACCGGAGCCTGAACCGGAACCGGAACCGGAGCCTGAACCGGAACCAGCTCCTAAACCAACCGGTGAAATTACTGCCAGTCAAGATTCAGATCAAGACGGTTTAACTGATCCAGAAGAAGTTCTTTTCACCACTGATCCCAATTTGCCAGATACTGATGGTGATGGCTATTTGGACGGTACTGAAGTTACCAATGGTTTTAGTCCGTCTCAAGCCGGAGGAAGTCAGGCAGACATGTTGCCAGCCATGCCATATATCACTCAGGTGGAAACTAATTTCAGTAAAAATAATCTCAAATTATATTATTTTAAAGATTGGCAAATGAATCTATTTCCGGATAATTACGAGATTAGATTGACGATCCCAACTACAGGTGAAATGATAAAGGTGACAGTTAGATCTAATCCAGATAATTTGTCAGCCACCAATTGGTATTTAACCAACAATTCTTCAGTTACTTTAAGTCAGTTAACACGTATTGAAACAGATGAGTTAACCGGCATTTATTCACCGGATAAGACTGAGGTCTATTTAACCGATGAAGACAGACAGAAATTCTATATCTTTGAATACCAGATAATGGATGACAGCAAGGAGCTGAGATATCCCAATATTTTAAGATACATGATAAAGAATTTAGAGATTGTAGCGGATGAGACTCAATCCGTGCCTGCTGTTGAACAAGTAGAATTAGATTTAGCTTTTGATAAATTTTTTAAAGATTGGATTGTTGCTTGGAATGACCGAGACGTAGAAACGCTGGTTAACATTTATGGCTATGGTGAAAGTCAGATTGAGGCGACAGAGGACAAGGCGATTTGGCAGTACCAAAAGTATGAATTGTACCAAAATGAGGTGACTGAGTCACAGGGTAATTTTGACATTAAAGCGTATTATGTAGTGACTGATAATGACGGACAGTTTCAGATTTTGATTGTTAACGGTGGATATCTGGAGGATGGCAGCTCAGCCTATATTGGATCATGGCAGGTATATCCGAGTGAAGGCAGTCCGATGTCGATTTTTGATTCTCAAGCGGCAGCTGAGCAGAAGATTGATGATTTAATCTCCTTATGATTGATTTAGACATTAATCGTCAAGTTAATTGTAATTTAACTGACGGTCAATTACTTGGCATAGCCAATGTCTTTGCTCAGCTGGCTAAATTGAAAGGCAATAGCCATGTTTCATTGGCTTTGGTGACAGACAGGGAAATCAGAAAATGGAACAAATTGTATCGAGGAGTGGATAAAGTAACAGATGTTTTGAGTTTTGTTGAGCAGGATTCGTTTTTAGATCCGTCGGTCAAGGATAATTATCTGGGTGAAATTATTATTAGTCTTCCCAGAGCTAAAAAGCAGGCTCAGCAGTATGGATGTAGTGTAAAACAGGAGATTACCCGTTTATTAGTGCATGGTTTGTCTCATTTGGCCGGTTATGAGCATGAAAATGTTTCTGCTTACCGTCAGAAAAAAATGGAAAAATTGGAAGATTTGGTGATGGCTAGACTTGGATTTTTTTGAACACATTATTTATTCGTTTTATTGATTATAAACATATTGATAGAATTGAGTCTTTCCTTTATAATAAATAAGTAACCAAGACATTAGGTGTGTCTTTAATTATCATAATCTCATGTTAAAAGATAGTCTCATAACTGGCTTAGATATTGGATCTACCACAATTCGTATGGTAGTGGGTCAGAAAACCAAGAAAGATGACCGGCTTAAGATTATTGGAGCTAGCGAAGCACCGGCTCAAGGCATTAGCAAAGGAGTAGTCACCAGCGTGGAGGACGCTGTCTCCTCAATTTCTGATGCCTTGGAAAAAGTTGAACGGATGATCGGCCAACCCGTGGAACATGCTTGGGTGGGTATCTCCGGAACGCATATTATTGCTCAAGAAAGCAAGGGTGTGGTTGCCGTTTCAAAAGCTGACGGAGAAATAAGAGCTGAAGATGTTGAACGGGCGATTGAAGCGGCCAGGGCAATTGCGACACCACCGAATTACGAAATTCTGCATGTCATTCCTAAGAATTTTTCAGTTGATTCGCAGACGAACATTAAAGATCCAATCGGCATGACCGGCATTAGACTGGAAGTTGAAACTCAGATCATTCAAGGTTTGACTTCCCAGATTAAGAATTTAACCAAGTGCATTTACCGGACTGGTTTGGATATAGATGATTTAGTGTTGGCTGTCTTAGCCAATGCTGAGAGCGTTTTAACCAATCGTCAAAAGGAGTTGGGGGTGGCGGTGGTTAACATTGGGGGAGCCACAACCAGTTTGGCCGTATTTGAAGAGAGTGATGTTCTGCATACGGCCGTATTGCCCATTGGTTCAGAATATATCACAAATGATATCGCAATTGGTCTTAGGATTTCCATAGATACGGCTGAGAAAATTAAGGTTAGACAAGGCAGTAGTTTGCCTAAAGATTTTAAGAAACATGATGAGGTTAGTTATTCTGAAGTGAGCGGTACGGAAGAAGGTTTTTTTTCCAAAAAAGAAGTGGCTGAGATTATTGAAGCTCGAGTTGAAGAAATCATGAACCGCATTGACAAGGAATTGAAAAAGATAGGTAAATCCGGCATGCTGCCAGCCGGGATCGTCTTAACTGGATCAGGGGCAAAATTAGAAGGCATTGTTGAGACGGCCAAGCAGTCTTTAAGATTGCCGGTTTCCTTAGGCCAGCCTCAAGAATTGGTTTCTAATTTGGATAAAATATCAGACATGTCATATACAACTGCCGTTGGCTTGGTTTTATGGGGAGCTCAAATGCAAAAAGGAGGTGGCCTGGGTAAACTGCCCAGTTTGCGTTTTGAAAGCATTTCTAAAGCAACCAATCAAATCAGAAGTTGGTTTAAACATTTATTACCTTAATATGCCTAGAAAAAAAACCACAACTCGTAAAACTCAGGTTAAAAAAAGTGTTAAAAAAAATACTACCTCTTCTGTCAAATCGCGAAGGAATCAAACCGGTCAGTTAAAGGATTTTCCAGAATACGTACCTAGTCCGCCGGTGAAATCACGACAGAGAGTGGGGAGAGTGATAATTATTACAGCTTCGACCACCTTACTGCTTATTATTAGCTTAATCGCCGCATATAATCTCTGGTATGCTCCATACCTAAGTCAACCTCAGATTTTAGGTCAGGTTGAATCTAAGGATGTACCGGCTGGTTCTCAACCCTTGGGAGTAGAGTTAAATTTACCTGAAACACCGGCACCCAGTCCTAAACCAAGTGATCCAACTCAAGATTGGTTAAGCTTCCAGAATCAGGATTATTGGCTAAAATATCCGGCTAATTGGCAGTTAAACACCTCAACCTCGGAAGTTAGTTTATCAAACGACTTGGCAAATGTTTTAATATCTATTAAAGTGGAGATATCCAATCTAGATCTAGATCAATACATCGCTCAGTTAGATCGAACAAATATTTTGTCAACTAGAAATAAATATACTTTAAATACTCAAGAAAAAGGCGAAATAAATGGGCAATATGCTGTTGTTAGGCAGTTATCTCTGGATAATCAAGAGCAGGTAGTTACCTACTTGAAATCGAACAATAAAATTGTTATTATCAAGTTAACAGCAGATAGCTTAAATTTAGAACTGAATGAGTTCTACCAGCAATTGCTTTCCACTTTTAATTTAATTGCTCAAGCGCCTGTTGAAGAATAATAAATATCAAATCATAATATGCCGGAAATTAAACCAGAGATAGAAACATTCGCAAAGATAAAAGTAATTGGCGTGGGCGGTTCTGGTGGTTCAGCCGTTAATCGGATGATTGAATCTAAGATTAGGGGTGTTGAGTTTATTGCGGTCAATACTGATGTGCAAGCTCTGCAACATAATAACGCCAAGCAAAAACTGCATATCGGTCATAACACCACCAAAGGTTTGGGTGCCGGCATGAATCCGGAAGTTGGCATGCAATCTGCTCAGGAGAACATTAATGAAATTAGGGATTTGCTTAAAGGTGCTGACATGGTGTTTATCACTTGCGGTTTAGGCGGTGGTACGGGTACGGGAGCTGCTCCGGTAATTGCCACTGTTGCTCAAGAATTGGGAGCTTTGACCGTGGCCGTGGTTACCAAGCCTTTTACTTTTGAAGGTGCTAAAAGATCTGAACTGGCTGAAAAAGGTTTTCAGCAGTTAAAGGACCAGGTAGATACTATTATTACCATTCCAAATGACAAGATTTTAAACATTATCGATAAAAAAACATCTTTAGTTGACGCTTTTAAAACAGCTGACGATGTTTTAAGACAGGGTGTACAGGGTATTTCTGAATTAATTACCATACCCGGTTTAATCAATGTTGACTTTGCTGACGTCAAAGCCATTATGCAAGATGCCGGTTCAGCTTTGATGGGTATTGGCGATGGCAGTGGAGAAAACAGAGCGGTAACTGCGGCTAAAATGGCCATTTCTTCACCTTTATTGGACATTTCCATTGATGGTGCCAAGGGTATTTTGTTTATTATTGTGGGTGGTCCGAGCTTAACTATGAGCGAAGTAAATGATGCTGCTAATGTTATTACGGAAAGTGCGGATGCCAATGCCAAGATTATTTTCGGTGCGGTGATTGATGAGAGTATGAAAGACAGAGTCAGGATTACAGTGGTGGCTACCGGTTTCGGAGACTACGAGCAGACGCCCAAGAAGACTTCTTTGGCTGAGCCCAAGTATTCTATGAATAAACTGTTTACCAGTAAACATGTCCAGGAAACACCGGATGACGATTACCAGCCCAAACCCAGTATTAAAACGGAAGAATCTAAGCCGACGAGAATAGAGACTCAAACCAAATCTCAGCCAGTTGTCAATGAAGAAGATGATGATTTGGAAATTCCCGCTTTCATTCGCAAGAAAATGAAATAAAATATCTCATTTATCTCACTGCCCAGGCAGTGAGATTTTTTTATAAGAAAACCCTCACAGCGATTGTGAGGGTTAAAGTTTAGGGGCCGAGTTGTCTGATCTGTCGGATGAGTTCTTCAGCTTCTTCATCGCTGATGCCAGCGGGCTGACTGTCATCAGCTGTTTCATACAGAGTCTGAAGTTGCTCTTTGAGAAAAGCGAGCACAATTCCGCAGATATGGTCTGCTTTCTCACCCGGACTGGATTGATTCAGCAGATCTCGGCATAAGGGCAGAATATGACCAATGACCAGAATTGGTTCATGACACTCCGGGCAAGGTCCTATAACTAAAGGCTCGGGCGGCAGTAGCATAGTACCTTGAGCCTGGCAGTGGGGGCAAGTGACGACCAGGGTACTTATCATGACAACCACTCCTTTCTGTTGTGAAATCTGGTTATGCCATTATCATACAAATTAATCTTAAAAATGTCAAGTCTGACATTTAGATTTAATATTTATCCACAGTTGAGTTTGATTTGAACATAAAAGACTGAAAAAACAGGTTTTTGACACTGGTTGGTTAAGCGGAGTATAATATGAATATATCTCTACTGGCCTTAATGTTTGTGGTAAGGACTTGAATTAGAATTTATCTAAATATTTCTGTTTCAAGTCTATTTTTTTCTGATATTTTTTGGCCATCTCAGGTGACTAACTATTTTCTCATTCATTATATGGAGACGCAAATCAAACAAGTACGCAAACGTGATGGCAGTATTATTGATTTTGAGCAAACTAAAATTACTCAGGCCATTTACAAGGCCTTACAAGCTGTTGGCAGAGATGACCAGGAATTGGCGACAAAGTTATCCAATGAAGTCGTGCAGGTTATTAACAGCAAATTCCATCCCAGGTCAATTCCAGCCATTGAAGAAATTCAGGATGCGGTGGAAGAAACTCTGATTAAGGACGGACTGGTTAAAGCAGCTAAATCTTATATCATCTACCGGGAGCAACATGCTCAGTTGCGAGACATGAAGAAGTTGATTAATTCCCATGATATTATTGACGGCTATTTAAAACAGTTGGATTGGAGAGTTAAAGAAAATGCCAACATGGCCTATTCTCTGCAAGGCCTTAACAACCATGTGGCTTCAGCTATTAGTTCCCATTATTGGTTAAATAAGATTTATCCGCCGGAAATCAGGGATGCTCATATAGATGGAGCATTGCATCTGCATGATTTGCAGATTTTAGCGGTCTATTGCTGTGGTTGGGATTTGCAGGCATTGCTCAGAGTTGGTTTTGGGGGAGTTGACGGCAAGATTCATTCCAAACCGGCCAAGCATTTTTCCGTGGCTTTGGGTCAGATTGTGAATTATTTCTATACCTTGCAAGGCGAAGCAGCCGGTGCTCAAGCTTTTGCCAACTTCGATACCTTGCTGGCTCCTTTTATTCGTCAGGATGGTTTAAATTACGAAAAGGTGAAACAAAATTTGCAAGCCTTTGTATTTAATATCAATGTACCGACCAGAGTCGGCTTTCAAACCCCTTTTACCAATTTAACTTTTGATTTAGCCTGTCCTTCCACCTTGGCCAATGAACCGGTGGTGATCGGAGGTATTCCCCAAAAAGAAACCTACAAAGAATTTCAGCCGGAAATGGATATGATTAACAAAGCTTTTGCGGAAGTCATGATGGCCGGCGATGCCAAGGGCAGGGTTTTTACCTTTCCCATTCCTACTTACAACATTTCCAAGGATTTTGATTGGAATAACAAGGTTTTGGATCCGGTTTGGGAAATGACTGCCAAGTACGGCATACCCTATTTTGCCAATTTCATCAACAGCGATATGTCAGCGGATGACGCCAGATCCATGTGCTGTCGTCTGAGATTGGATAACCGGGAACTCAGAAAAAGAGGCGGCGGTTTGTTTGGAGCTAATCCTTTGACCGGCTCGGTCGGTGTGGCGACTATTAATCTGCCCAGAATTGGTTATACATCCAAAACTCAGGAAGCTTTTTTTAATCGTTTGGGTCAGGTGATGGATTTGGCTCGAGACAGTTTGAAATTGAAGAGAGAAATCCTGGAGAATTTTACCCAGCAGGGCTTGTATCCGTATTCCAAGTATTATCTCAGCGATATTTATGAACGTTTTGGCCAGTACTGGAGAAATCATTTCAATACCATTGGGATTATCGGTATGAATGAAACTTTGTTGAACTACATGAACAGGCCATTAAGCACTCAAGAAGGTCAAGATTTTGCCGTACAAGTCATGGATTATATGTTAAAGAGATTGGCTAAGTACCAAGAAGAAGATGACCAGTTATATAATTTGGAAGCTACGCCGGCTGAAGGTGCAACTTACCGTTTTGCCAAGAAAGACAAAGAATTGTATCCAGATATTATTGTGGCCAACAATGAGGCCTACCAAGAGAGGGGAGCTGCTCCGTATTACACCAATTCCACTCATTTGCCGGTTAATTATTCCAATGACCTGTTTGAAGTTTTGGAAAAACAGGATCCTTTGCAAGTTAAATACACCGGGGGTACTGTGGTGCATGGTTTCTTGGCTGAGAGGATGCCGGATATTGAAAGTACCAAAATGTTGGTTAAAAAGATTGCTGAGAATTTTCATTTACCTTATTACACTCTAACTCCCACTTTCTCGATCTGTCCCAAGCATGGTTATTTGCCGGGAGAGCATGAATTCTGTCCTTATTGCGACGAGGAAATAGGATATGTGCGTCAGCAAGATGAAAAATTGCCATTATAAATAAAAAAAATACACATGGAAGGTGAATTAAATTCTAAACGTCAGCGGTGTGAAGTTTGGTCTCGTGTGACTGGTTATTTAAGGCCGGTCAGCGGATATAATCCAGGCAAACAAGCTGAATATTACAGTCGTAAGAAATATGCAGTCAGTAAGGATTGCGGTTCAGTCTAAACATGAAAATCGGCGGTTTACAACCAGTAACTCTATTGGATTATCCTCAAAAGGTGGCAGCAATTGTATTCACATCCGGATGCAATCTACGCTGCCCTTTTTGTTATAATCCGTCTTTGGTCTTGCCACAGCTGATCAAAAAAAGCAATTTACTGGCTGACACAGAGCTGTTTAAGTTCTTAAAGAAAAGACGTAATTTTTTGGACGGACTGGTTATTACCGGAGGAGAACCGACTGTTCAGACGGATCTGGTGGATTTTTGTCAGCGAGTTAAAAAACTGGGTTATGCCATTAAATTAGATACAAATGGATTTTCTCCTCAGATACTGGATGAATTAATCAAAAACCGGTTAATAGACTATATTGCCATGGATATAAAAGCGCCTTTATCCAGATACGCTGAAGTTTGCGGAGTTAAAGTCAGGACAGACGACATTCAGTCCAGTTTGGAGATTATCAAACACTCACAATTGCCGTACGAGTTTAGAAGCACTCTAGTCAAGGGATTGCATCGCAAAGCAGACATTATTCGGATGGCCAAGCTAGCTCAAGATGCCCCCAAGTATTATCTGCAAAATTTTAATTATCAAAGCCGGTTGGTTAAACCAGATTTTGCCGGCAAGTTCTTTACCCATCAAGAGATGGAAAACATGCGTCAGATTGTGTTGAAGTTTGTTTCAGATTGCCAGATTCGCTAAAAACTGGTATAGTTAGAGTTATGGAAGAAGACAAAAGTTTTGAAACCTTAATCAATCAGGAACAACCGCCGGTCGTTAAGACAGAAGCGGAGGATTTAAAAGCTTTACTGGAAGCTAATCTTAAGTATAGTCGGGCCATTTATGCTGATGTGCAAAAAGTTCGTCGGTATATATTCTGGCGCATGGTGATCAATATCATCTGGTTGATTCTGGTTTTACTGCCAATCATTGTCGCCATTATTTATTTACCACCCGCTTTAATGGGTCTGTACCAAAGCTACCAGGAACTGCTAAACGATTCACAGGGTTCATTGGATTTGATAAATCAGTTAAACCAATTTCAGTAATGCAAGATTTAGTTAACAAACTTAAAGATTTAAACGCAAAAATCTCTAAGACCTGGAGGTTACTTTGACCTGTCTGCAAAGCAGAAAAAGATTACGGAGTTGGAAAAAGACATGTCCAAGCCAGGATTTTGGGAAGATAATGTTACAGCAGCTCAAGTCAGTCAGGAATATGAAAGCATTAAATCTCAAATTAATGAGTGGGAAGCTTTAAAGCAGGAAGCTAGTGATTTAATTGAATTGTCTGAAGATGAATCTTTGACAGCTGAGATTGAAAAAAAATATCAGAAGTTAGAGCAGCAATATTCAAAATTGGAGTTTGCTGTTTTATTTTCCTCCAAATACGATAACCAGTCAGCCATCTTGTCTATTCATGCCGGTACCGGGGGTGTCGATGCCCAGGATTGGGCGGAAATATTATTTCGGATGTATAGTCGTTTTTGTGATAATCACGCTTTTAAAATTAGAATCATTGACCAAACTCCAGGCAGTGAAGCCGGGATTAAAAGCGTCACTCTAGAGATAGTCGGACATTTGGCCTATGGTTGGTTGAAAAGTGAAAATGGAGTGCATCGGTTGGTTAGAATCTCTCCTTTTGACGCGGAAAAAATGAGGCACACTTCATTTGCTTTAGTCGAAGTTTTACCGAATTTAGAAGAAACGACCGAAGTGGATTTAAAAGCGGAAGATTTAAAGATTGAAGTCATGCGAGCCGGAGGGCATGGCGGTCAATCCGTAAATACCACAGACAGTGCTGTCAGAATTACTCACATACCTACTAAAATTTCTGTTAGATGCCAGAATGAGAGATCTCAACTCCAAAATAAAAAGACCGCTTTTAAGATCTTAACCGGCAAGTTATTAAATTATTATGGAGAGTTGGAAAATAAGGAGCTAAAAAGGATTAAGGGAGATTATATGCAGGCTGAATGGGGTAATCAAGCCAGGTCATATATTATGCAGCCTTACCAGTTAGTCAAAGACCATCGGACCGGTTATGAGACAAGTGAGATAGAGCAGGTGTTGGACGGCGATTTGGATCAGTTCATAGAAAGTTATTTAAGATATAAAGTTAAGAAAAAAAGCAAGATTGCTTAATCTTGCTTTAATACTCTTGCCACATCCAAGGTTTATTTTCTCTGGCCTGCATAAAGACGGTGTAAAAGTCTTCACCGGCCTGCCTGGGATTAAAGGTTGGGTAGTTGGCAGTTTCAAAGTCTGAGCGTCGGATGGCATGACCGAATAGTTCGGTCAGATCTTCATCCACCAAGGTGTTCAGTCTTTTTTGGTGGGCTCGTCTGGCTATTTTTTCCACACAATCCCATAGATGGAAACCGGCAATGCGAATGATTTTAGTCTTACCCAGTACTGCCAGTATTTCATCCGGATCTGGATAGACTGCCTGTAAACGGTGGGTGGCAAAGTCCAGATTGATCTGAATTACTCTGTCTGCCGGCTGTACTTGAACAAAGGGAGACACTTGGCAGTCTTGGAAAACAACGAAATTGATTCTAAAGCCTCTGTCCCGGTATCTCTGTTGGATACACAGGTTTAACAGTTGGATGTATTTGTTCTTGAAGTCCGCTGGATCTGCCGGCTGTCTTAAACTGTGTTTGTCCAATTCAAAATCTAAGATTTGGGGAATTGGGTAGAGAAAAACAAATTCTTTGTAGGCCATGGCATACCTCCCGTTTGAATTTGCATGCTTAGTTCATAATTATCCACTTTGAGTATAATCTCGTATTGATCCCTAAGATAGTCAAAAGTTGCTCTGACTAAACTTGGGTGCGAGATTAAGCCGTAGGTAAATTCTTTACCTTGAGTTCCGTGAGAGATAATCTGCATGACTAAACCGCTCAGTTTGCTGTGAAAGGTAATCATCAGCATCGATTCCTCCTTTTTGTTGGTGATTGTTATATACCAAATGCAATTGTAATTGTCAATGTAATTTTCTCTTTATCTCTCTTTGATTCAGTACTTAGTATGCTGGAGGTATGGAATATACTAAATCCAAAGTTTTAATCATGGTGTTGTGGTCGTTTATTGCGGGCATTGGTCTATCTGCGTATGTGCCTCAAGCTACCGGTTTATACTTAGCCGTATGTTTGGTTGGTTTGGGATTGTGTCTGTTGATTAAAAAACAAATTAGAATAGTTATAATTATAGTGTGCGCCGGCTGTCTAGGTTTGGTACGCGCTCAATTGGCCCAGGTCGATTATACCGACACCGCTCACATTTACAGTCATGACCAAGAGTACGTGGTTTTTGAGGCCAGAGTGGTGGATATCGAAACCAGATTGGACTCTCAGAAGATAACCCTAACAGCTTTGGATGAGTATACCGGACGGGTTTTAATAACTACTCAGCTGTACCCCAGGTATTATGTTGGTCAGAGAATGAAGGTTGGTTGCAAACTTCAGAGGCCGGAGTCTTTTGAAGGTTTCAATTACCAAGCCTATTTGGCACGTTACTCGATCTACATTCTATGTTACCGACCTAAAATCGAAGTTACAGGCTTAGACCGGAATCTAGCTTACTATTTGTACCAATTAAAATTGAGATTAAGTTCAGCCATCAACATGTCACTCCCAGAACCCCAGGCAGCTATAATTCAAGCCATGGTTCTGGCTAACAGGCGGGGAATTCCCCAAACTCTATTGGATAAATTTGCCAATGTGGGAATTTCTCATGTCATTGCAATTTCAGGCATGCATATTGCCATTATCTCCGGCGTTTTGATGAGTTTGATCATTTCCTTGGGGATTATTCGCCAAAAAGCTTTTTATTTGGCTTTAACATGTTTAATTGGTTATGTAATTCTAATTGGCTTACCGGCCTCAGCCGTCAGAGCGACAGTTATGGGAGGTCTGGTCTTGTATGCTCAGAAAATAGGCAGGTTGAATTCTAGCTTTAATGCCTTGTCTTTAGCGGCTGTTTTGATGTTATTTATCAATCCCAAATTATTGCTTTCAGATATTGGCTTTCAATTGTCATTTGCCGCCACATGGGGTATTATTTTCATCTCACCAGTGATTAAAAAACACACTTCACTGCTTCCTTCTTGGGGACAAACCAAAGAAATTTTAACCATGACCATATCTGCTCAAATTACCACCTTGCCTTTAATTGTTTATTATTTTCGGAAACTGTCTCTGATTTCATTGGTAGCCAATATTTTTATTTTGCCGGTTGTACCCTTTGTGTTGTTGGGAGGAGTTGCCACAGCCATATTGGGTTGGTTGGATATTGTCTTGGGCAGGCTGGTCGGTTTTCTGGTTTGGATGTTAGTCAGTTATATGTTAATGGTGGTCGAGGTTTTAAACAGTGTAGGAGGATATTGGGAAGTGTAATATAATATGAAGATGAGCAACAGAATTAAAATATTATTTGTCACTCTTTTTGTCATTAGTTCAGTCTGCTTAGCTGCCTATTGGCAGTCAACCAGGCTGACTTGGTCGGTTAAAGGTGTGGACGATACTCTGGAAGGCAAACTTTTGGTTCATTTTTTAGATGTCGGACAGGGAGATGCCATTCTAATCCAAACACCCTGTGGTCAAGACATTTTAATCGATGGAGGAGCGGACAATACCTTACTAGCCGGTTTGAGTCAGCATCTGTCATTTTTCAACCGGGATATTGAACTGATGATTCTAACTCATCCCCATTCTGACCATGTAGCCGGTTTAGTGGAAGTTTTGGATAGATACGAGGTGGACAAAGTTTTAACGACCGGAGTTGAATATGGCTCACCGGATTATGTAGCTTGGTTGGAGAAAATCGCAGACAAAGACATACCGGTTGAGATCGTAGATAGCCCCAGGAACATATTATTTAGTGAGGTTAGACTGGAAGTTTTGTTTCCAGACAGGTCGTTTAACGGTCAAGAAGTGGCTAATGTCAATGATGTTTCCATTGTGACCAGGATTGTGTATCTGGAAACAGAAATCCTATTAACCGGAGATTATGAGGAAGAAGAGACGTTGTTAAACAAAGATTTTGATTTACGGTCAGACATTTACAAAGCCGGTCATCATGGGTCCAACAATGCGAATGATTATGAATTTGTTCAGGCTGTGGATCCGGATTACGTAATTATTTCTTGTGGACAGGATAATTCCTTTGGCCACCCTCATTACCGGGCAATGAAGAATTTTGAGTCAGTTGGCGCTCAGATTTTAAGAACAGACCAGGATGGCAGTGTCACGTTTATATCCGACGGACAGCACTTGTCTGTTAAGCCTTAATTTGTTAAGATAAGGATGACTTAAAAAACTATGTCAGACAAAATTTACAAAATTTGCTTAGTGGAAGATGATGATTTGATCGTGGAGATGTATAGGTTAAGGTTGGAGGAAGAGGGTTACCAGGTGGTGGTTTGCCAATCAGGCGGTCAGGTTTTGGACATAGTTAAAGTTGAACAGCCAACTGTCATTGTTTTGGACATTATTTTACCTGAGGTGGACGGTTTCAGTGTTTTACAGGATTTGAAGGCTAGGATTGAAACCAAGCATATTCCGGTTTTGGTTTTATCCAACCTGGGTCAAGATTCGGATATTTTCAAGGGCACGCAGAGAGGAGCTGCGGATTATCTGGTGAAAGCCAAGACCACACCGTCCCAGGTGGTGCAAAAAATTAGAGATTTAATTCATCAAACAAATATTTACTAGTATGGACACCAACATTGAAAGAACTTTAGTCTTGCTAAAACCGGATGCGGTTAAAAGAGGACTGATGGGGGAAATCATATCCCGTTTTGAAAAAGCCGGCTTAAAGATTGTCGGCATGAAATTAAAACAAGCAGATGCCGACAGAGCCGGCAAACATTATGGGGAAGACATTGCTCAAAGAAGGGGAGAAAAGGTCAGAAAATTATTAATTGATTTTATCACCTCAGGTCCGGTTCTGGCTATGGTGATTGAGGGTGTTAATGCGGTGGAAAATGTCAGGATGATGGCCGGTGAAACAGAGCCCAAGTCTTCAGCTCCCGGAACCATCCGGGGAGACTATTCCCATGTCAGTTTTGCTCATGCTGATTCCCAAGAGAAAGCGGTTGAAAATATCATTCATGCCTCAGCCAAGCCGGAAGAAGCTCAAGTTGAAATGTATTTATGGTTTAACCAGGATGAACTGTGTGATTACAAGTCAGTACATGAGGCGCATACTTTTTAAATAGTTTTTTAATTTAAAAAACAGAGGTGTATTCCTCTGTTTTTTTGTAGAATTGATAAATTCTAATTTTATAATAAAACTCCCTGATGTAGGGAGTTTTATTATTTAGTCTTCTTTTGTTTATTCTTAGTCTTCAAACAGCTGGTACAAACTTTCACTTTCTTACCATCTATCTTTTTGGATTGAAGATTTATTTTTTGAGTCTTTTTGGTTCTGACTTTAGAGTGGCTGACATTGTAGGCAGTAGTTGTGCCTCGGCCACAGACTTCGCAAATTTGAGCCATATATTTATACTTTAGATTTAACCTCTATATAGTAACATGGTTGAAAAAATTAGTCAATCATGATATGATTGAGTCATAACTCATATATCGGCTTATGTTTTTTCAGAGACTGCTTGAAAACCCTTTGATTTTTTTGATCGGGTTGATGTCAGTTATTATTGCCTTAACTGTTCATGAATTTGCTCATGCCATGATTGCCACTTTTTACGGAGATGATACTGCCAAGGCTCAGGGCAGATTAAGCTTGAATCCATTGCGTCATTTAGATCCCATGGGCTTTATGATGATGTTATTTGCCGGTTTTGGCTGGGCCAGGCCAGTGCCGGTTAACCAGTTTAATCTGAGAAGTCCGAAATGGCATATGATGCTGGTGGCAGCTGCTGGTCCGGGGATTAATATCCTCATGGCCTTGGTCTGCGTACTGTTAATTAGGATTTTAGATGATTATTTGGCCGGAACCAATCTGCTTTTAAGCTTTTTATTCTTACTGGCGATGGTTAATGGCTTGTTTGCAGTTTTCAATTTTTTACCCATACCTCCCTTGGACGGTTCCAGAGTCTTGTTTGGTCTGTTGCCGGACAGATTTATGGAATTTAAGGAAAAATATACCTTATATGGGCCAGCGATTTTAATTGGTCTCATAATCATAGACAGTTTTTCCAATTTAAGCATTTTTCAACTGATTTTGGGCTGGATTCCCAATTTTTTGATCTATTTAATCACTATCTGATCCGCTCTTGACTTATTTTCTTAAATTGTTTAAAATAATCCAAGTAATCTACAAATTATTGTTGGATTAAAAATATTAAACTAGTTAATATTTTTTTATTTCAGTTAAAGACATTTATGCCAACCATTAACCAACTACTTAGAAAAGGCAGGCAATCTAAGACTACAAAATCTAAAACACCGGATTTACAGATTACCTTGGACAGTTTACACAGAAAAAAGAGAACTGTTAAAAAGGGTAATCCTTTTAAACGTGGTGTATGTTTGCAGGTCAGAACAACCACGCCTAAGAAACCTAACTCAGCTTTGAGAAAGATTGCCAGGGTTAGATTGTCTAACGGTCAGGAAGTGACTGCCTATATTCCCGGTGTCGGCCATAATTTACAAGAACACTCCATTGTCTTAGTGCGAGGCGGTAGAGTTAAAGACTTACCCGGTGTCAGATATCATGTGGTCCGCGGTGTTTATGATACGGCTGGCGTAACCGGCAGAAAACGAGGCAGATCTTTGTACGGTGCCAAAAAAGAAAAAGCTAAAAAAGAGTAATATATAATTTATGAGAGGCAGACCAGCTCCTAAACGAAATATCAAGCCAGATACCAAGTTTAATCGTGAAGATTTAGCTAAGTTCATTAATTACATTATGAAAATGGGCAAGAAGTCAACAGCTGAGAAAGTTGTTTACGATTGTCTGGATATTATTTCTAAAAAGACCAAACAAGATCCTTTGGAAGTTTTTGAAATGGCGATTAAGAATATATCTCCGACGGTTGAGATTCGCGGCCGTCGTGTGGGTGGTGCTAACTACCAAGTGCCAGTGGCAGTTAGATCTGTAAGATCTTTCACCTTGGCTTGTCGTTGGCTGATTGATGCCGCTCAAGCCAAAAAAGGCAAATCCATGGCTGTTAAACTAGCGGATGAGTTGATTGCCGCTTACAATAGTGAAGGTACGGCCTACAAGAAAAAGCAAGATACATACCGAATGGCTGAAGCTAACAGGGCTTTTGCTCATTTTGGACGTTAATTATTTAAAACTATATGCCCCGTAAACAACCCTTGGACAGAGTCCGCAATATTGGAATTATCGCTCATATCGATGCTGGAAAAACCACTGTATCTGAGCGTATTTTATTTTATACCGGAAAAAAACATAAAATTGGTGAAGTTCATGAAGGTGAAGCTACCATGGACTGGATGGAACAGGAACAAGAGCGGGGTATTACCATTACCTCAGCCGCTACGACTTGTTTTTGGCCGAATGCCGATTGGTTAGGCGGTGGAGAAATTCAAATCAACATTATTGATACTCCGGGACACGTTGATTTCACAGCTGAAGTTGAGCGTGCTTTAAGAGTTTTAGACGGTGGCGTGATCGTTTTTGACGGTGTGGCGGGAGTGGAACCGCAATCTGAAACTGTGTGGCGTCAATCTGAGAAATACCACGTGCCTAAAATTGGTTTTGTCAACAAAATGGATAGAATGGGTGCTGATTTCTATTATGATTTAAAAACCATTCATGAAAGATTAACATCTCATGCCCACCCCATTCAATTGCCGGTAGGTGCAGCGGAAACATTTCAAGGCATTATTGACCTTTTTGACATGAAGGCTCGGATTTACCAGGATGATTTGGGTACTAAGTGGGAAGATACTGAGATTCCAGCCGATGAATTGGAAAGAGCCAAAGATTATCGTAACAAGTTAATTGAAGCTATTGTGGAAAATGACGAAGCTTTAATGGAAAAATATTTAGCCGGTGAAGAAATTCCGGTGAATGAGCTTAAGAAAGTACTGCGACAAGCTGTGATTAACAACAAGATTGTGCCGGTCATGTGTGGCAGTGCTTTAAAAAACAAAGGCGTTCAGTTTTTATTAAATGCAGTGGATGAGTATTTGCCTTCACCGTTGGACGTGTCAGCTCCGGTTGGTCACGATGTCAATGATGAGACCAAAGATATTAAAGTTGAAACTAAAGACGATGCACCTCTGGCCGGTTTGGCTTTTAAGGTAGCTACTGATCCGTTTGTAGGTAAACTGGTTTTTTACCGAGTATACTCCGGAGTCTTGAAATCCGGTTCATACGTCGTTAACAATTCCAACGGCAACAAGGAGAGAATTGGTCGTATTTTAAGAATGCATGCCAATTCCAGAGAAGAAGTGGAGGAAGTGTATGCGGGTGAAATCGCAGCGATTGTTGGACTTAAAGATACCACTACCGGAGATACTTTATCTGACCCATCCTTTCCATTACTGCTGGAAAAAATTACTTTTCCTGAACCCGTTATTGATATTGCGGTTGAACCGAAAACCAAAGCTGACCAGGAAAAAATGGGTTTGGCTTTAGCGAAATTAGCTGAGGAAGATCCAACTTTCAGAGTCAGAACAGATGAGGAAACCATGCAGACTATCATTTCAGGTATGGGAGAACTTCATTTGGATATTATTATTGACAGAATGAAAAGAGAGTTTAAGGTGGAGGCTAACATTGGTCAACCTCAAGTGGCTTACCGAGAAACCATTACAGGTTCTGCTGAAGCAGAGGGTAAATACGTAAGACAATCCGGTGGTCGTGGTCAGTATGGTCATTGCTGGTTGCGAGTGAAACCAACTGAAATTGTGACGAACGAAGAGGATGGTTCAACTTCACAAGAAGAATTTAAATTTAATGACGAAATTAAGGGTGGTGTTGTACCTAAAGAATATGTTAAGCCGATTGAAAAAGGTGTTAAAGAAGCTATGGATAGAGGTGTGATTGCCGGGTATCCTTTGATTAACATTGAAACTACGGTGTATGATGGTTCTTATCATGATGTAGACTCGTCTGAATCCGCTTTTAAAATTGCCGGTTCCATGGCGTTGCAAGATGCGGTTAAGAAAGCTAATCCAGTTCTGTTAGAACCGGTAATGAAATTGGAAGTAGTTACTCCCGAACAATTTATGGGAGATGTGATTGGTGATTTAAATTCAAGACGAGCGATTATTGGTCAGATGGAAGATCGAGGACAGGGTGCGGCAGCAGTTAAAGTAATTGCCGCTGAAGTGCCATTAGCTGAAATATTTGGCTACACTACCGTTTTAAGATCATTAACTCAAGGTAGAGCCAATTCCACTATGGAGTTTTTGAAATATAATGAAGTACCTAGGAATGTAGAGGAGAAGATTAAAGCAGGAAAGGCAGAAAAAAAGGACTAGTTTAGGTAAATATCGACTAATCACTGATATGCAGCCACTCGAAAAAGTTATAAATTTAGCCAAAAAAAATGGAGATAAGCTGGTTATATTAGATAACCAAGGAAATCCTGAGTATGTTATTATGTCTTTTGATCAGTATGAGCAGCTCAGTAATGGTAAAAAGGATGTTCGGGACTTGACAGAGGGCGAACTTTTGACTAAAATTAATTGTGATATTACTGCCTTAAAAGAGTCTTCTGAGTCTGAAGATTTAGATAATTTAGCCAAAAATGTTTGGTCTGAAGCGGTGAATGAAGATATTTCTCTAAATTTAGATGATTTTGAGGATAATAAAGTAGAAATTGAAGATGAAGATCAGTATTATTTTGAACCGGTTGAGTAAGTCTTGCATTTTTTAGATTTTTTGCTATAATAATTAAGCAATTTTTTAATAAAACAAATAATACTTGAGGCCTGGGTAAAACTCGTTGTTTCTGTGCCAGAAACATGACGAGGGTCTCAGTTAAAGAGGTTATTAAACATGGCAGAACAATTCGATAGATCTAAGCCACACGTAAATGTGGGTACAATCGGTCACGTTGACCACGGTAAAACCACTTTGACTGCAGCTATTTTAAAAGTTTTGGCAGCCAAGGGGTTAATCGCTCAAGATAAAACAGTTGATCAAATTGATGCCGCTCCTGAAGAAAGGGAACGTGGTATTACCATTGCAACCGCTCATGTTGAGTATGAAACGGAAAAACGTCATTATGCTCACGTTGACTGCCCAGGTCATGCTGATTACATTAAAAACATGATTACCGGTGCAGCTCAGATGGATGGTGCGATTTTAGTCGTAGCCGCCACTGATGGCCCCATGCCTCAGACCAGAGAGCATATTCTGTTAGCGCGTCAGGTAGGCGTGCCATACATTTGTGTTTTCATTAACAAAGTTGACCAAGTCGATGATCCTTCTTTAATCGATTTAGTAGAAGAAGAGATTAGAGATTTGCTTAAGAAATATGAATTTCCGGGTGATGAAGCTCCAATTATCCGAGGTTCTGCCCTGAAAGCTTTGGAAGATCCCAATGGAGAGCATGGTGAGGCTATTATGAAATTGATGGATGCTTTAGATAATAATATTCCTGAACCGGAAAGAGCCGTTGATGGTGATTTCTTAATGCCAATTGAAGATATTTTTTCAATTGAAGGTCGGGGTACGGTGGTAACCGGTAGAATTGAAAGAGGTATTGTTAAATTAAATGAAGAAGTTGAAATCGTTGGCTTAAAGGATACTGCCAAGACTGTTGTTACCGGTATTGAGATGTTTAACAAGAATTTAGATGAAGGTAGAGCCGGAGATAATGCAGGTATTCTGTTAAGAGGTACCAAGAAAGATGAAGTAGAACGTGGTCAGGTTTTGGCCAAGCCAGGTTCCATTACTCCTCATTCAGAGTTTGAAGCCGAGGTTTATGTTCTGTCTAAAGAAGAAGGTGGTAGACACAAACCTTTCTTCAAGGGTTACAAACCTCAGTTTTATATCAGAACAACTGATGTAACCGGTGAAATTGAATTACCAGAAGGCACTGAAATGGTTATGCCAGGAGATACTGTTAATTTAAAAATTAAGTTAGGCAAGTCAGTGGCTATGGAAGACAAGATGAAGTTTGCGATTCGTGAAGGCGGTCACACTGTCGGTGCAGGTATTGTAACTAAAATTATTAAGTAATATGGATTGGAGGGATGCATATCTTGTGCATCCCTCCTAACTAGTTGAAAAAACATGGCTACTAAGATTGAAGACAAAGCACATCAAAGGATTAGAATTAAGATCAAAGCATACGATCATAAGATTATAGATAGTTCTGTGCAAAAGATCATTGAAACTTGTCAAAGATATGGCGCCAATATTATTGGGCCCGTACCTTTGCCAACTGAAAAAAAGAAGCATACTGTTCAAAAATCCACTTTTGTTCATAAGGATAGCCGTGAGCAATTTGAGATGAGAATCCATAAACGATTGATAGATATTATAGATCCGGATAATAAAACAATTGAAGCCTTGACGAGTTTAAGCTTACCGGCTGGAGTCAACGTCGAAATTAAAATGTAACTTATAAACAATCTGGCCTCATACATGGAGAAAGATCCTGGGAAAACAGCAGCTTATTTTGGGAAAACCTCCATCAAGATGTTCTAGATTTATAAAGGAAACCAGAAACTAAAAATTTAGATTTTAACTCTCAAACTTACTTGAGATGTAAGATCTGGTTTTTAGCTAAAACCAGGTTTTTTTTATCACCAATATGAAGTTTGTTCTAGGTAAGAAAATTGAAATGACCCAAATTTTCCAGGCAGACGGTAAGGTTGTACCGGCTACCTCTGTTTTAGTGCAACCGAATGTGGTGACACAAGTAAAAACAGCAGATAATGATGGATATACAGCTATTCAGGTTGGTACCAGTACGGCTAAAAAGCTGTCTAAATCTAGAGCGGGTCATCTCAAAGGTTTGGAACAATTAAAACAGCTTAAGGAAGTGAGAGTAGAAGCTGATCAAGTTACCCAGCTAAAAAGAGGGGATGTTATTACCGCTCAGGTTTTTCAAGCCGGAGATAAGGTTAAGGTGAGTGGCGTGTCTAAAGGGAGAGGCTTTCAGGGTGTGGTTAAGCGTCATGGTTTTCATGGTGCTCCAAAAACTCATGGTCATAAAGATCAAGAAAGAATGCCCGGTTCCATTGGCGCTACAGATGCAGCTCGAGTTTTCAAGGGTAAAAAAATGCCTGGACAAATGGGTAATCAGCCCAGTACGGTAACCGGATTGGAAATTGTAGAGGTGGATGCGGAACACAACATTCTCTACATTAAAGGTGCTGTTCCAGGAGCAAGAAATGGCTTACTGTTAATCAGTGGTCCAGGTGAAATGGATTTAGGTGCTCAACAAGTTGCAGAGATGAAAACGGTAGAACAGCCAGTTGACGGGAGTGAACCGGTAGATTCTCAAGTGGAGAAAGTGGATGAAGTTAAAACAGATTCTCAGCCGACAGCAGTTAAGGAAAATGTTGAACAATCATAAGTATGAAATTGCCAGTTTACAATCAAAGTGGAGAACAGATTAAGGATATTGAATTGGATCCTAAGATTTTTAATGCTCAGATTAAGCCCGAGGTTATTCATCAGGTAGTTGTAGCTCAGCAAGCGAATGCTCGCCAGGTCTTGGCACACACCAAAGATCGGAGCGAAGTTAGAGGAGGTGGAGCAAAACCTTGGAGACAAAAAGGCTTGGGTCGTGCTCGTCACGGTTCTAGAAGATCCCCGATCTGGGTTGGCGGTGGAGTCACTTTTGGTCCGACCAAAGATCGTAATTTCACTCAGAAGGTTAACCAGAAACAGAAACAATTAGCTCTGGCCATGTGTTTGTCAGATCGGGCAGGTGCTAAGTCGCTGGTGGTGTTTGACCAAATTGGTTTTGAATCCGGCAAAACTAAAGATTTGACCAATTGGCTAAAACTGTTGGCTGGCAAGTTAGAGTTACTCAAAGACACTAAGAAGTATTTATTGGTTTTGGACGGACAAAACAAGGATTTGGTTCAAGCAGCCAAGAATCTCAAGAATGTAACCATTATTTTAGCAGACAGTTTAAACTGCATTTCTGTTTTAAATCATGAGAAATTATTAATCACCGAAAAAGCTTTAGACATTATTAGCAAGCATTATCGAAAAGTTAATCAAGCCAAGAAACAATAATATGGGTATTTTTAATAAGAAAACTAAGCAGACCGATGAGCAACCCGCTGAACAATCAGCAATCGGTTCAGTTCCAGTCAAGCAAGATGCTAAGAAGCCGGCCGGTCAGGTTAAACAACCTGGTCAGTCTACTTTTGGCATTTTAATTAGACCTCTGATTACAGAAAAAGCGACCAATCTTGGTAGATTGAATCAGTATGTTTTTGAGGTTAGTTCTGAGGCCAATAAAATTCAGATCGCTCAAGCTATTTTTGAACGATATGGTGTTAAACCTACTAAGGTTAATATTATTAATAATTTGGGCAAACGCGTTCGCTATGGCCGAAATTGGGGAAGGCGGAAAGATTGGACAAAGGCGGTCATTACCTTACCAGCCGGTCAAACCATAGCCATTCACGAAGGAGTCTAAATATGCCAGTTAAAGTATACAAACCAACCACTCCAGCTCGACGTCAGACTTCAGTCTTGACCAGTTTAGATATAACCAAGAAAAAGCCGGAAAAGAAGTTAATTAAGAGTGGTAAAAATATGGCAGGCCGCAATGCTCAAGGTAAAATTACTGTGAGACATCAAGGCGGTGGTGCTAGAAAGAAAATAAGAGTTATTGACTACAGACGGGATAAATTTGACATTCCAGCAAAAATTGCAGCCATTGAATATGATCCAAACCGCAACACTCGTCTCGCTCTGTTGAATTACGCTGATGGTGAAAAAAGATATATGGTAGCACCTCAGGATCTTAAGGTTGGTGATCAGGTTTTGAGTTCCAAACAGAAGATTGAAATAAAGACCGGTAATGCCATGCCATTAAAGTATATTCCGGTAGGTATGGTTGTTTACAATGTTGAACTGGAACCAGGTAAGGGTGGACAGTTGGGCAGAAGCGCTGGTAATAATCTCTACTTAATGGGATTGGATAGTGGCCATGCTCAGCTTAAGATGCCATCCGGTGAAGTCAGATTGGTTTCAGAGAATTGTTTGGCCACTTTAGGTTCAGCCAGCAACCCTGAATTCAAGAATATTCGATGGGGTAAGGCCGGCAGAATGAGACATAAGGGTATTAGACCTACAGTGCGCGGTAAAGTTATGAATCCAGTTGATCATCCGCATGGTGGTGGTGAAGGTTCAAATCCGATTGGTATGAAGCATCCGAAAACACCGTGGGGTAAACCGGCTTTAGGTGTTAAAACCAGAAAAAAAGGTAAGAAATCAGATAAGTTAATTATTCGTAGACGTAAAACTAAGAAACGAAGAAAGTAATATGGCAAGAAGTTTAAAAAAAGGCCCTTATATTGATGATAAACTCATGAAGAAAGTAGCTCAGGCAAAGAAGGGTGAAATAATTAAAACCTGGTCAAGAATGGCCACGATTACTCCTGAAATGGTAGGTCATACTTTTGGTGTTCACAATGGTAAAGAACATATACCAGTTTTAGTCTTAGAAAACATGGTTGGACATAAGCTAGGTGAATTTTCACCAACTAGAAAATTTGTCAGACATGGTGGTAAGATTCAAAAAGCCTTAGAACAAGCAGCCAAGAAATAATATGGATATCACAGCAAAAGCTAAAAACATTAGAATGTCACCCAAGAAGATTAGATTGGTTTCAGATTTAGTCAAAGGTTTAGAGGTGGCTGAAGCGATAAGTCAGTTGTCTTTCTCAAAGAAGCATGCAGCTGAGCCAGTATTAAAATTGATAAAATCCGGTATAGCCAATGCTGTTGAGAATTTTAAGTTAGACAAGGCTAACTTGTTAGTTAAGGAAATTAGAGTCGATGAAGGAGTGACTTTACGAAGATGGATGCCAAAAGCCAGAGGTCGAGCGACTCCACTCAGAAAAAGATCGTCTCATATCATCTTAACTTTGACAGAAAAAGTGCCAACAGACATTAAAGACATTAAGAAGCCTGAAAAGAAGACAGACGATATTGTTAAGATTGAAGATTTGGGCAAGGTTAAGCCTGAAGCCGATATTGATGATTTTAATGCTCCAGAGGCAAAACAGATTAAAGAAAAAAAATCAGGTAAATCAGATAAAGGTTTTATGGGCAAAGTTTTTACTCGTAAATCAGGTGAAAAATAATTAGAGTTATGGGACAAAAAGTACATCCAAAAGCATTTAGAATAAAAATCAACAAAACTTGGGATTCCAAGTGGTTTGCTGATAAAGATTTTTCTGAATTATTAAAACAAGATGTTAGTATTCGTAGGTATATTGTGAAGAAATTAAAGACAGCTGCTGTTTCTAAAGTGGATATTGAGAGGTCAGCCAATGCCGTGACTGTAAGCATTCATTGCGCCAAACCCGGTTTAATTATTGGACGAGGCGGACAAGGAGCAGAAGAATTAAAAAAAGAAATTCAAAATAAGTTTTTGAAAGACGATTTTTCCAGAAAGAAAGGTATTAAGAATGTTAACATTAACATTTTAGAAGTTAGTAATCCCGGTTTAGATTCAGCTGTCATTATGCACCAGATCATTGCTGATTTAGAAAAGCGTATTCCATTTAGACGCGCTGTTAAACAGGCGATGAATAGAGCGGAAAAAGCCGGAGCTAAAGGTATTAAGGTGATTGTCAGTGGTCGGTTAAATGGAGTTGAAATCGCCCGTACAGAAACATTCTTATCCGGTAAGATTCCTTTACACACCTTAAGAGCAGATATTGATTATTCTCGGGGTGCGGCCAGTACCATTTACGGACAAATCGGTGTCAAGGTTTGGATCTATCGGGGTGAAGTTTTTGACAAACCAGAAAATAATAAAAAATAATAGATAGTTCAGATATAAAGATATGTTAGCGCCTAAGAAATTAAAACGTAGAAAACCACATCGACCCAAAGTCGGTGGTCCGGCAACCAGTAGTAATAAAATTGCTTTTGGTAAGTTTGCTTTAAAAGCTACTACCGGTGGCTGGGTTAAGGCTCAACAGATAGAATCTGCCAGAAGGGTGATTACTCGTTATTTAAAAAGAGGCGGTAAGATTTGGATTAGAATTTTTCCGCACCGAGCAATTACCGGCAAAGGTACTCAAGCAACCATGGGTAGCGGTAAGGGTGTGCCAGAGTATTATGTGGCTGTTGTTAGGCCCGGAAATATTATTTTTGAGATTGATGGTGTTACGGAAAAACAAGCAAAAGAAGCTTTAAGTTTAGCTGGCTATAAGTTTCCGGTTAAAACTCAAGTCATAACCAAGGAGTAAAGATATGGACATGAAAGAAATTAACAATTTATCCAAAGTGGAATTAACTAATTTATTGCAGGAATTGAGAGGCAAGTTAGATGAGTTAAAATACAAAGCTGCTCAAAAACAGTTAAAGAATGTGAGGGAAATTAGAATCGTTAAAAGAGATATTGCTAGAATTATGACTAACTTGAAGACAAAACAATAATATGACTGAAAAGAAAACAATTCAAAGAAAATTCAAGGGTCAGGTCGTCTCCGATAAGATGGACAAGACGGTTGTGGTTAGAGTTGATCACTTTAAGTTGCATCCCAGATACCAGAAAAGATATCGTGTCAGCCAAAAATACAAAGCTCATGATCCTAAGAATCAATACAAGCTTGGGGATATGGTTGAAATTGTTGAATGTCGTCCTCTAAGCAAGGATAAGAAATGGCGAGTTATTTACTAATAAGAGAATAGATTAAATATATGGTCCAAGCAGAATCAATGCTAACCTCAGCCGATAACACTGGAGCCAAGAAGCTCAAGGTGATTAAGGTTTTGGGTGGCTATAAAAAAAGATATGCCAGGCTAGGAGATATTGTCACAGCCTCAGTTAAAGAAGCTACGCCTCACAGCATGGTTAAAAAAGGTGATGTGGTTCACGCTGTTTTGGTGAGGACCAGAAAAGAAGTCAGACGGCCGGATGGATCATACATTCGTTTTGATGATAACGCAGTAGTAATTATTGATATGAAGAATAAAGAAATGAAAGGCACTCGTATTTTTGGACCGATTGCTCGAGAAATTAGAAACTTAGGTTACCAAAAAATTGTGAGTTTAGCTCCAGAAGTCTTATAACAAACATATGAAAATAAAAACTGGCGACAAAGTAAAAATCATAGCAGGTAAGGACCGAGGCAAAGTCGGTAAGGTTTTGCAGGTTTTTAATCAGGAAAAGAAAGTGGTGGTAGAGGGTTTGAATCAACTGATTAAGCACCAGAGACCGCGACGCCAGGGTGAAAAAGGACAAAGAATTCAGTTTTCTGCTCCCATTGCCATGTCAAATGTGTCTTTGGTCTGTCCGAAATGCAGTAAGACGACACGAATTGGCCTGCAAATTATCAAACCAGAAGACAAAACTAAGAAAAAAATCAGAAATCGCGTTTGCAAGAAATGCGGTGAAGTGATTAATTAAACATATGGCTTCAAGATTACAAGAACAATATAAGCAAGAAATCATTCCAACCTTAAAACAGGAATTTGGATATCAGAACGTTATGGCTGTACCTAAGTTAGATAAAGTCAGTGTTAATGTCGGCTTAAATGCCCGAAGCGCAGATACGACTATGCTGGAATTGGTGGAAAAAAGTTTGACTCGGATTACCGGTCAAAAACCGGTTAAGACTAAGGCTAAAAAAGCGATTTCCGCGTTCAAAGTTAGAGAAGGTATGGTTGTTGGCATGAAGGTCACCTTAAGAGGCAGTAAGATGTATGATTTTGTAGATAAATTAATCAATATCACCATTCCTAGAATTAGAGATTTCCGAGGCTTAGATAAGAAAATGGTAGATAAGCAAGGCAATTTAACCATTGGCTTTAAAGAGCATAATGTATTTCCGGAAATTAGGTCAGATGAAATTGAAAGATTGCATGGTTTGGAAGTAACCATTGCTACCACTGCCAAAGATCGTGAAGCTGGTTTAAGGCTGTTTGAATTGTTGGGCGTACCCTTTAAGAAATAAGTTAGATAAGATATATGGCAACAAAAGCACAAATTGCAAAATCAAATAAACCGGCTAAGTATTCTACTCGGGAGGTTAATCGTTGCTGGAGATGCGGTCGTAAACGAAGCTACATGCGTAAATACAAGTTATGCCGTATTTGCTTTAGAGAATTGGCCAATAACGGACAAATTCCAGGTGTGACCAAATCTAGCTGGTAATAAAGATAATAATTATATATATGACAGATCCAATTGCTGACATGCTAACTCGAATCAGAAATGCTTCCAAAGTTAAGAAGCCTGAGGTTTATATTCCCTTTTCCAAATTAAAATTAGAAATTGTTAAAATTTTAAAGCGTCAAGGATATATTCAAGATTTTAAAGAGTTGAAACCAGACGAGACAGAAAATAAGTTTGGTGGCATTATGGTTGGTTTAAAATATAATAAGGGTAAGAAACCCGCCATAACCTCCATTAAACGAGTGTCTAAGCCAGGTCAACGAGTGTATGTCAGTAAAGATGAATTGCCAAAAGTATTGAATAATTTAGGTTTAGCCATTGTATCCACGTCCAAGGGCGTTATGACCAACACAGAGGCAAAACAAGCCGGTTTAGGTGGTGAACTTATTTGCGAAATATATTAATCATATGAGTAGAGTCGGAAAACAAATTATTGATATACCAGAGGGAGTTAAGGTTAAGTTTGAAGGTCAATTAGTGACTGTTAACGGTCCCAAAGGTGAATTAAAACAAGCTTTAGATCCTAAGGTGTCTTTAGAGATGTTGGATAACAGTTTACAAGTTAAGATTAAGGATGAAACAGACAGACAGCAGAAGGCTTTGTGGGGTTTGTATGCCAGTTTAATTAAGAATATGATTATTGGCGTATCTGAAGGTTTTAGTAAACAATTGGAAATATCCGGTGTGGGCTATACGGCAGCGGTAAGTGGCAAGACTCTAACTTTAAAAGTTGGTTATTCTCATCCGGTTGAATATGCCATTCCTGAGGGTATTGATATTAAAGTTGAAGGCAATGTTATAACCATCAGTGGCATAGACAAGCAATTGGTGGGTGAGGTTGCCGCTCAGATTAAAAAGGTAAGAAAACCAGAGCCTTACAAGGGCAAGGGAATTAAATATGTCGGTGAGCAGATAATTCGAAAAGCAGGTAAGGCAGCTGGTGGTAAGGGTGATAAATAACCAAAGATATGAATAAACAGATACAACACAATCTAGTTAAAGCCAGAAGACACGGAAGAGTCAGGGCCAAGGTGAGTGGTACGGCTGCTCGTCCTCGTTTATCTGTCTTTCGCAGTTTAACCGGCATCTCTGCTCAGTTGATTGACGATACCCAAGGTAAGACCTTGGTTGGTGTTACAGCGCGAGAAGTGGACAAGTCATTGTCTAAAATGGACAAGGCTCAGACTGTCGGTAAGTTATTGGCAGAAAAAGCTTTAGCTAAGAATATTCAAACGGTTGTGTTTGACAAAGGAGCATATCGTTACCACGGTCGAGTTAAGGCTTTAGCTGAAGCAGCTAAAGCAGCCGGTTTAAAGTTTTAAAAAAAGTATATGACAGATAACAAAACAAGAAGATCCAAATTTAAAAAAGACAAACCTGAGTTTGAGCAACAAATTGTGCACATTGCCAGAATTACTCGTGTTATGGCTGGCGGTAAGAGAATGCGCTTTCGAGTTTGCATGGTTATTGGAGACAAGAAAGGCCGAGTTGGAATTGGCTTAGCTAAAGGTAGAGATGTGTCTACGGCTGTACAAAAGGCGGTTAAACAGGCTGAAAAGAATGTTATGAAAGTAAATTTGAAAGGTGAGACCATTCCGCATGAAGTTAGAATTAAGCAGGGTGCGGCTAAGATTTTGTTAAAACCGGCACCAGAAGGTACAGGTGTTATTTCCGGTGGGGCGGTTAGAACCGTCTTGGAATTAGCTGGTATTAAGAATGTGGTGTCTAAGATTTTAGGTACTAATAACAAAGTCAATAATGTTAAAGCCACAATTGCAGCTTTAAAGAAATTAAGACCTGTCGTGAAATCAACTAAGAAAACAGAAGCTAAATCTGAAGCTAAGTCCGAGGATCAGCCAGCAGAAACTAAATAACCCATATGTTAAATTTATCTAATTTAAAACCAGCTTCCGGCTCAACTAAGAGTCGTAAAAAAGTGGGTCGCGGTGGTAAGCGAGGTACTTATGCCGGCCGTGGTCTTAAGGGTCAAAAATCTCGTAGCGGCGGCAAGGGGGGATTAAAGGCTTTAGGTTTTAAACAAACCTTACAGAGAATTCCCAAAGTCAGGGGTTTCAAGAGTTCGAAGCCCAAAATGGAAATTGTTAAATTGGCAGATTTAAAAGCCAAGTTTCAAGATGGCGAAGTGGTCGATATCCGTAAGATGATCAAGGCGGATTTAATTGAATCCGGTAAAACCGGTGTGAAAGTGCTGGGTAATGACCAGATGGATAAGAAGCTAATAGTAGTAGCTGACAAATTTAGCCAAGCTGCAGAAAAAGCCATTTCTCAAGCAGGAGGACAAGCTCAGCTTAGAAACCAAAAATAATTGGTATGTTTAATAAACTGGCTCAAATCTTTAAAATTAAGGAATTACGTAACAGCATTTTATTTGTTTTAGCGATGCTGGTAGTTTTTAGAATTGCTGCCCATATTCCCATTCCGGGAGTGAACGAAGCTGCTTTAAAAGAATTATTTGAAGGCAACCAATTATTGGGATTGATGAATATCTTTTCCGGCGGTAGCATGCAAAATTTTTCCATTGTCATGCTGGGTGTTGCACCTTACATTACCGCTTCAATTATCTTTCAATTATTGGCTATGATTATTCCGGCCTTGGAAGAACTTCAAAAAGAAGGAGATTACGGCAGGCAAAAGATAAATATGTGGACACGTTGGGTGACCGTACCCTTAGCTTTCTTACAGTCTTTCAGTATGATTACTTTATTGCAGAAGACCGCCCCTAATATTTTACCTGACTTTTCATGGCTGCAAGTTTTATTGGCTTGCGTAACCATTACGGCCGGTACCGTCTTTTTGATGTGGCTGGGAGAATTGATCTCTGAAAAAAAAATCGGCAATGGTATTTCACTCTTAATTTTTGCCGGTATTATTTCACGCATTCCCAGTTCCATTGGCAATACCTTATTTACCTTTGACAGGTCTCAGATAATTAACATGTTGATTTTTGGCGCGATAGCCATTATTACAGTGGTTGGTGTCGTTATTATCACTGAAGGTCAAAGGAATATTCCGGTGTCATATGCACGTCAAGTCAGAGGCAACAAAATGTATGGCGGAGTGGACACTCATTTGCCGCTCAGGGTTAATCAGGCCGGTGTGATGCCGATCATTTTTGCGATTGCCATAATCCTGTTACCTTCCATGGTAGCTCAGCTCTTTATGAATGCTCAAACGGCTTGGGTGTCTTCAGCTGCCGCCTGGACTTACCAATTATTCCAGAACCAATTATTCTACGGTATTATGTATTTTATTTTAGTGGTGGCTTTTACTTATTTTTATACTTCAGTCATTTTTCATCCTCAGCAGATTGCTGATAATCTACAAAGACAAGGTGGTTTTATACCAGGCATTAGACCCGGTAAGAACACCGCAGAATATTTGCAAGGTGTAGTGACCAGAATTGTTTTTGTGGGTGCTTTATTTTTGGGTATTATCGCTGTTTTGCCTCTGATTACTTCGCAAATTACCGGTGGCAGCAATTTGGTAATTGGCGGTACCGGATTATTAATTGCCGTGTCGGTGGTGATTGAAATCGTTAACCAGATAAACTCTCAATTATCCATGAGAGATTATGAGGAGATTTAATATTAGGAGAAAGAAATTCCATACTAACATCTCTACACACCAATTCCGCCGTGACTGGCGGTTTTTTGTTTTATAAGGTAAAATACCCGTATTAATAATAAGATAGAATTATGAACGACAAACCCTTTGAAATTATTGTTTTGGGTCCTCCGGTTTCAGGTAAGGGAACTCAAGCAAAGTTATTATCTGAAACATTTGAAATTCCACATATTTCCACCGGCACTATTTTACATGGCATTAAAAGTGACGCTTCCCATCCCAGAAACCAAGAAGTGGCCGAGTATATGGATAGCGGTAAATTGGTTCCATCAGAATTAGTTAATCAGTTGGTTAAAGACAGGATTAATCAAGAAGATTGCCAGATCGGCTTTCTGTTGGACGGTTATCCCAGAACCATGGAGCAAGCTCAAGTGATAGATCAGGCAGCTGATTTGGATTATGTTTTTTTAATTCAAGTCAGTGACGAGACAGTAATAGAGAGAATTTCAGGCAGACGTGTCTGTCAGAATGGACATACTTGGCACATTAAGTTCTCTCCCACAAAAGTAGAAGGTGTCTGCGATACTTGTGGTCAACCCCTTTTTCAAAGAGATGACGATAAAGCGGATGTGGTTCGGCAAAGGCTGAATGTGTATCATGAGAATATGACTCCAATTATTACTTACTTTAGAGACAAGGGTAAATTACTTGAGATAGATGGTGAACAAAACATTGACAAAGTTTTCCAGCAAATGGTACATCATTTGGTTTATGATTTAAGACAAAAAAATTTGAACAATGGTCAGAATTAAAACCAATACAGAAATCGAAATCATGGCTCAAGGCGGACATATCCTGTCTTGGGTGGTTGACCAGGTAGTCAGCCGGGTCAAGCCGGGTGTCAGTACTCAGGAATTAACAGAACTGGCAGAAAAGTTAATTCAAGAAAAAAAAGCCGAATCTAGTTTTAAAGGTTACAAAGCAGCTTGGTCTGAAACCGCCTTCCCCTCAGCCTTATGTTTATCCATCAATAATGAGGTGGTGCATGGCTTGCCCATACCCAGCCGGCAATTGAAAACCGGAGATATTGTTGGTATTGACTGTGGTTTAAAATACCAAGGCCTGTATACGGATATGGCGGTTACAGTCGGTGTGGGCAGAATATCTAATCAAGCTAAAGAACTGATCGCCATCACTCGGACCGCTTTAAAAGAAGGCATTGAACAGGTTAAGCCCGGTCATCATCTGTCTGACATTGCCCGTGCCATTGAACAGACGGTAACTCAAGCTGGTTATGCGGTGGTAACTCAATTGGTTGGACATGGAGTTGGATACGCTGCCCATGAAGAACCTCAGATTCCCAATTATTTAGGTTCCAATCTGCCGGACGTTGAATTAAAACCGGGCATGTGTTTGGCTTTGGAACCCATGGTTAATTTGGGTAAAGGCGGAGTGTCTTTTTCTGAAGACGGCTGGACCGTTTTAACGGCTGATAACTCTTTAAGCGCCCATTTTGAACACACAGTGGTTGTAACTACAACCGGGTATCGAATTTTAACTCAATAGCATGAAATTACTTGGCATAGATTACGGACAAAGTAAGATTGGCTTGGCCTTGGCAGATACGGACAGTCGTACTGCCACTCCTTTACTGATAATGAAAAATCGTCGCCATGATTCAATCCAACAAGCAATCAAAGATCTCTGCATTAAAGAAAAAATAGATAAGTTGGTGATTGGACTACCTGTCAATCCGCAAGCCAAATCCAATCAGGCCATTGACCAGATAAGACAATGGGGGACAGAGCTATCTGCAATCTTAAAATTGCCCGTGGATTACCAGGATGAAAGGTTTTCCACCCTGCAAGCTCAGAGAATCAGCCACAATCATTACAAGCATATTTCATCTCAGGATGACGATATTGCTGCCATGTTAATTCTGCAAAATTATCTAGATAAGACTGTTTAATATGGCTACTTTGTTAACTCAGGCAGTGGTTTTAAATAAGCAGCCTTACCAGGAAGCAGATAGCCAGCTTATTCTCTACACTTTAGATCAAGGCAAGATCGCTGTCGTGGCCAAGGGTGCTTTAAAAATCAAATCCAAATTAAATGCTCATTTGGAGTTTTTTTTAATCAGCCAAATTATGCTGGCGCCAGCTAAGTCCGGTTACCGGTTAGCTGGAGCTCAAATTCAAGAAAATTACTCTAAAATTAGCCAAAATATTACTAAAACGATATTAGCCTGTTATTATCTGGAGTGTTTGCAGAAGCTGGTCAGATTTAACTTTCCAGATGCTCAGCTTCTGCTTTTAGTCCGTCTCTTTTTCAAAGAGTTGCAGGACAGTCCCAACAAGTCAGCCAGTTTAATTGTGCTAAATAAACATCTTTTTGACCTACTTAGTCATTTAGGCTATTGCCCCTTGTTAAAAGCTCAGACTCAGCTTAAACTGGCTCAGGAACTGCACGCGGTCGTTTCAATGGTTGGTGAGCAAAAGATCAACAGCGCAAATTTATTATTTCAATTGTATTAATTGAACTAACTTAAATATTTAGGTATAATATGGATAAGAAACACGTTAAATATCAGACTATTCAATCTAAAAATAATTATTAGATCTATGCTTGAAAAGCAGGAGGGTCAAACACCTCAAAAAAGTTCAAACTGCATTAACGTCGCCAACTTAATCATGATGATGGTGGGTGTTTTAGTCACCGGTTTATTGGTTGGTTATATTGTCTATTCGGTACAACAGCCGATCATTGATTCCTTGGATGAACAGGTCAATGATCTTAGGTATCAAATGAATGTCATCCAAGCTAAGATTAGCGGACGCCTAAATGAGACCATGTCAGCTGATGCGACCAATCACAAGACTAGTCACATTTTTGACTTGAATTCCATCCAAGTAGGTGACAAGTATGCAGACATGACGGTTGTAGCGATCGGTAAGTTTTCGGATAATCCCAACCTACCACCAGAACAACCAAATGTTAAAATTAATTTCTCCGGACCAACTCAATTAGACATGGTGTATGATTATATCCAAACCAGCATGTTTAGCGGTAGTGATATGTTATGCTTTAAACCCATGGGACAAGAGTCCATAGAGAAATTACCCATCGCCAAGGAAGATCAGGTTAATGCTGGTTTTTGTCTGATTAGTGGTAGTGATGAGATGGCAGCTGCCAAAATTATGCTTGGCTTGGGAGATAAGGATGAGTCTGGTGCTGCGACTCTGATTATCGATAACTATGAATATGTGAGCTTTCCAAGTGAAGTTTTCAATACTGCTAGAATCATTAGTTTAGTTGAATAATATGCAATTAACTTTAGAACGGGTTAAAAACAACTCCAAGATTCAAGGTTTTATTAAACAAACCGAGCATTATTTGGATGCTCTGGGCTTTACAGATCATGGTCCCAGGCATGTAGGTATTGTATCTGATCGGGCCAAAGCTTTGGGAGAAGCGGTTGGTTTAAGTAAAAAAGAACAAGAATTGGCCGCTATAGCCGGTTATTGTCATGACATGGGTAATTTTCTGGGCAGAACCAACCATCATTACTGGGCAGCCATGCTTTTTTCCCAGGTTTTTTTATGCGAAGCGGTTGACTCCAAAGATGTGTCGACAGTCATGCAAGCTATTGTGACTCATGATAAGAACACTTTAAAGATCGTCAACAAGGTTTCGGCTGTCTTAATTTTGGCAGATAAGTCAGACGTGCATCGTGACCGGGTGAAAGATAAAACCAAGGCTAATTTAGAAACAGACATTCATGACCGAGTTAACTATTCAGTGGTTAATAATAAATTTACCGTTGATAAAAAGAATAAGAAGGTGGTTTTGAAATTAAAGATCGATCCCAAGGTGACTGATCCTCTGGAATATTTTGAAATTTTTATTGAACGTATGACTTTTTGTCGCCAAGCTGCCGATTATCTGGGTTACAAGTTTGTTTTAATCGTCAATAATTTTAAATTATCCAGTTAATCTGACAAGCAACTTATGCGCCTGTCTCAACTGCAAAAATATATTTTGTTAAGAGGTTTGGAGCATCGTCAAGCCACTGTGGACAAGGAACAGTTGCTTAAGTATTATCTGCATCATCGACCTGAGCCCAAGCCGGCAGATCAAGTTAAGATCATTACCAAGAGTGTAGAACGCTTAATAGATAAAGGATTGGTTAAATCCACAGGCATTAAAACTAAAGACAAATGGTATATTAAACAGGTGATTTTAACTCGACTCGGCAAACAGGAGGCTAAAAAGTTACTCGGACAACAAGCATTATTACCCTTTAAACATAAACTGTAAGATTAATATGTCAGACAAACCTTATCAAGGCCAAGGGGCCTTAGACGCTTTCTTAAATATTCTAAAGTTGATTACTTTAATTTGGTTATGGTCCGCAGTTGGTAGTGTACTTTTTGCGATTATCGACAAATACGTCGCCAGTGAAAAAATGTCTTCAGATATTGGTATGCAGCTGGCCATACCCGTAGCTTCAATTTTAATTGTCACCCCTGTTTTTTTAGGAGTGAGCTACGCTCTGCATCAGAATTATCGCAACAAAAAATTGAACACCGAAAGCGGTATTTACCGCTGGCTAACCTATTTATTGCTTTTGGTATCCGCCTTGTTCATTATTGGTTCTTTGATCGGTATCGTGAGTAATTATTTGACCGGTGCCTATACCTTGGCGTCATTTTTAAAGATCACCATCATGTTGTCAATTGCAGCCGGTATTTTTGCCTACTATTGGTATGATTTAAAAAGAACAGATTATAGCGATGGCAGTAAGGTTTCGGTGATGGCAGCCGGTATAGTGATTACCGTTTCGGTCCTAACTTTAATTGGTGGTTTGCTGGTTGTCGGCTCTCCCAAAAATGCCAAGCTGGAGAGATTGGATAATCAAAGAGTCTGGGATTTGCTTCAAATGCATGAGCATGTCATAAATTATTATGCAGACAATAATCGTTTGCCGGACAACGTAGAAGAACTGGCTGTACCCGATTTAGTTGACCCTACCACCAAGCAACCCTATGAGTATCATCGGTTGGGAGAGGATGATTTCCAACTCTGCGCCAATTTTGAAAGACCGGCACCTGAAAATATTCGTCATCAGTATGTGAATTTTCCGTATCCCTGGTTCAAACATGAAGCCGGCAGGCAATGTTATGATTTAAACAAGATTAAAAAAACGGAAAAAACCATGATACCTTTGGATTCAGACTATATACGAGATTAAACTAATCGAATAATATGTCCATACCTCAAAAAGTAAAAAAATACCTGGATAAACAGGAAGTAGATTACCAGGAATTGGCTCACAAGACAGTCTATACTACCTTTGATGCCGCTCAGACTTTAAAAAAAGAACTCAAGCAAATTGCCAAGAATTTGTTGGTTCAAGCAGATAAAACCTTTGCTTTAGTGGTAGTACCGGCTGACAAAAAAATAGATTTGGGTAAAATTAAAAAGGCTCTAGGCGCCAAGCAGGTATCTATTCCATCGGAAAAGGTGATGATTAAAGTGCTTAAGATTAAGCCGGGAGCCATTTCATCCTTTGGTAAATTGCACAAGTTGGAACTATTGGTAGACAAAGCCATGTTAAATGTTAAGCAGGCGGTTTTCAGTACCGGCAGTTATACGGATTCTGTTTTTATGAAAGTAAAAGATTATCTTCAGATGGAAGAAGCTAAATTGGCAGACGTGGCCATGAAGGGTGGATACACCATACCTAAAGGAACCAAAAAGAAAATGTTAAAAGTTAAGCAAGCCGTAGCTGCTAAAAAGAAAACTTCCCCAAAAAAGACTGTCAAGAAGAAGACTGTTAAGAAGAAAGTTACTCAGCGGAAAACAGCCAAGAAAAAGTCGACAAAGCGCAAGAAATAGGACATGTACGAAATTCAAACCGAACAATACCAGGGACCACTAGATGTTTTACTTCAGTTAATTGAAAAGCAAAAGATGGATATCTCTCAGATATCCCTGGCAAATGTTACAGATCAGTATTTAAGTTATCTGGATCAGGCATCAGAGATTGAAGCAGCTGATTTGGCAGACTTTCTGGTGGTGGCCACTAAATTGCTGATTATTAAATCAAAAGTCTTGTTACCCGATCTGGCGGATGAAGAAGAAGACAGTGCCGAAGCCCTGGAAAACCAGCTCAAGATTTATAAGGATTACCATGAAGCGGCTTTAAGGTTGGAAGCGATTATTAAGCAGAGTCATTATTGTTTTAGCCGAGACAAGCTGGTTTATGAATTTAAACCAACCTTTTCACCCCCTGAAGATTTGACTGGACAAATGATGTCGGCTGTTTTTCAAGCTTTGTTAAGCCGTATAGATTACGTGGTGAATTTACCCCAGAAGGTGGTTAAGCAAACTGTGTCTTTAAAACAAATGGTCAGCAGTATCCGCAGTCTGGTTAATCAAACTCACAAGCTAAGCTTTCAGACTGTGCTTCAATCGGCGTCTTCCAGAGATGATATAGTTGTTTCCTTTATAGCTCTCCTGGAGCTGATTAAAGCAGGCGAAGTGGCCGTTAACCAAAAAGGTGTTTTTGATGATATTTATTTGCAAAAAGTTTAAGTATGAAATTAATCAAACAGATAGAAAGTTTACTCTTTATCTCGCATAAGCCCGTCAAGGTTAAAGAGTTATCCAAAATTACTCAAGCCAAACCAGAATCAGTGGAAAAAGCTCTTAAACAGCTGTTTAAAGATTACCAAGCCAGGCAAGGTGGAATTCAGTTGATTCAAGTAGCAGATAAGTATCAGATGGTAACCAGTGAAGAGAATAGCCAGCTCATTCAAAAGTATATTAAAAGTCAGGTTACGGGAGAATTGACGACCCCGGCCTTGGAAACTCTGACCATTATTGCTTATCGAGGTCCGGTTTCCAAAGCGGAATTGGAAATCATCAGAGGCGTTAATTGCAGTTTAATCATCCGTAATTTATTAATGCGGGGTTTGATTGAAGCCCAAGAAGATAAGAGTAGGGGTATTGTTTTTTATCAAATTACCTTGGAGTTCATGAAATATTTAGGTTTGAGTAGTCCAGCTGAATTGCCAGATTATGACCAGTTAAACAAGAATAATAATTTAGATAAGTTGCTTCAGGGAGAAGCACAGGAGAATCCAAACTAGTATGTTAGAAGCGTTGTTAAATTTAGTTTTAGCCGGTATTTTTCTCAATACCACCCAAACCAGTCAATTATCTTTGGCCAGTTACCAGGCGCCTCAGCTGCCTCAAGCGGAAATAATGACTATGCAAAAGCAAGCCCCTCAGCCCAATCCCAAATCAGACAGTTTGGGAGTGAAAGTGACAGCAGAAAGTGTTTTGGTGATAGACAGGGAATATAACAAACTTTTATACCAAAAAAATCCGGAACAAGTTAGAAGCATTGCCAGTTTAACCAAGCTCATGACGGCTCTAGTTTTTTTGGAGCATAATCCTGGTTGGGATAAAATCGTTACCATCCAGGCCAGCGACCAAAGAGCGGGAGGTATTGTTTATTTAATTTCCGGTGAGCAGATTTCTGTCTATGATATCTTTCACGCTATGCTAATTGCTTCGTCCAATGAAGCAGCAGTGGCTCTGGCTCGCTCCACCGGATTAACGACCAGTGAATTTGTAGCTGCCATGAATCAGAAAGCGCAAGAATTAGGCATGTCAAACAGTGTTTTCGCAGACGTGACGGGTTTAAGTCAGCTCAACCAAGCAACGGCTGTGGATACAATGTTAATGTTACAAGCCGCTTTAGATCAGCCGACTATTTACAAAGCGACCAATTTGCGGGCTTTTCAGGTAGATATTGTTAACAAAGGAATTAACCGCAAGATAAAATCCACCAATTTAATTCTAGATAGGGAATTTGGTTCTAATCAGGATGTTTACCAGGTTGAAGCCGGTAAAACCGGCTACTTGGAAGCAGCCGGCTATTGTCTGGCTTCACAAGTCAGTAACCAGGCTGGAAATCAGATTTTAACAGTCGTTTTGGGTAGTCAATCACTGGAAGATCGCTTTACAGATACCAAAAGTTTAGCCTATTGGGTGTTTAATAATTATCTTTGGCCCTAATGCAGTGGGATTATTTTCATTTTTTTTTAGGCTGGCCTCCTGAATTGGTGGTGTTCATTGTTTCAATGCTCCCGATTGCTGAATTAAGAGTTGGCTTGCCCTTGGCTTTAACTGTTTACCAACTGCCGGTCTATCAAGCGCTGTTGTGGACGATTATCGGTAATCTCGTACCGGTTTGGTTTATCTTACAGTACATTGGGCCCGTATCGACATGGTTAAGTCAGAAATTTCCGGTTCTGCAACGTTTTTTTGACTGGCTGTTTGACAGAACGAGACGCAAGTTGGATGTTCATTACCAGATGTATGGTTTGTGGGCTTTGACATTGTTTGTATCAGTACCTCTGCCAGTCACCGGAGCTTGGACGGGCGCCTTGGCCGCCTGGTTGTTTGGACTACCGGTTAACAAATCTTTGTTAGCCATTAGCTTGGGTGTTTTAATAGCCGGTTTGGTTGTGTATTTAGCTACCACCGGCACAGTTAGTTTTTTAAACTGGATAGTGTAATATGAAAAAACCGCTTGTGATTGCCAATTGGAAAATGAATTTGGATCTAAAGGATCGACTGCAGTTGGCGCAAAAATACCATACAGAATTAGGACGCCTTAAAAAGGTGGAGGTTGTGATTTGCCCTTCTTTTTTAAGTTTGGTATCGGTTGGACAAGCAGTCAAAGCCAGTAATCTTAAAATTGGAGCACAAGATGTTTTTTGGGAAGAAACCGGAGCTTACACAGGTGAAGAATCCCCGGAATTGTTAAGAGATTTAGATTGTCAATATGTTATCTTAGGCCATAGTGAGAGACGTCAGCATTTAGGTGAAACGAATGAGATGGTCAACAAAAAAGCCATAGCGTGTCTCGACAATGATTTAACTCCTATTATTTGCGTGGGAGAAACTCTAGCCGACAGACAGCTTAATGAGACTTACAATGTAGTGTTCAGCCAATTAGATCAAGCTTTGGCTAATTTGGATATGGTAAATACCGACCAGCTGGTTATTGCCTATGAGCCGGTCTGGGCGATTGGTACCGGGCAGGTGGCAAATCCGGATTTGGTGGAACCGGTTTTGGAATTAATTGAGCAAGTTTTAGTCGATCATTTTCCCTTGACAATCGTGAAGAATAATGTAAGGTTGGTGTATGGAGGCAGTGTGGATGCGGAAAATGTAGGCCAATTCAGTCAATTGGATTTAGTGAATGGTTTTTTAGTTGGAGGAGCTAGTTTGGATATTGCTGAGTTTAAGAAGATAGTTAAACAATTATATTAAACCAACATGCTAGTTCACTTGAAACAGATTATGAGGTCAGCTCAACGCAATAAATACGCGGTGGGAGCTTTCAATACCTCCAATTTAGAGGTCACCCTGGGTATTATTAGGGGAGCAGTCTCAGTGCAAGCCCCGATAATTATCCAAGTTTCTGAGAGTACTATCGAGTACGCCGGTTTAAGTACAATATTTTCCATCATTAAAACACTGGCTGAGACAGAAGGCAAGACAATTCCCATTGCTGTTCATCTAGACCATGGCAAGAGTTTTGAAATTGTTAAACAGTGTGTAGATGTTGGCTTTTCTTCCGTTCACATTGACGCGTCTGAAAAGCCGTTTGAAGAAAACATTCAAATTACTCAACAAGCGGCAGAATATGCCCACAGTCGGGGGGTTTGGGCGCAAGCTGAATTGGGAGCCATGTTGGGTAAGGAGGGTATGACTCGGATTAAAGTGCCCAAAAATCCAGATCTGTACATGACAGATCCCGGCAAAGTTAAAGAGTTTATCGCCAAAACCAAAGTAGATACCTTGGCGGTTTCGGTTGGTACTCTGCACGGCTTGTTTGAGGGTAAGGAAAAGATAGATTTTCCCAGATTACAAGCCATTAACCAGCAGATTCCTAAAACACCCTTGGTCTTACATGGCGCGTCCGGCATACGAAACCAACCTTTAAGACAAACTTTGGATTATGGTGTGAAAGTGGTGAATATTGATACGGATTTGAGGATTGCTTTTACCGAGGCCTTGCGTAAAAATGCTAAAGAAGTTAAAAGTTTTACGCTGACAGACAACAAGAGCTTTACTTTGGTCAAAAGGACCAATTTCTATGATCCCAGAAAGATCCTGTCTCCCTCTATTCAAGCGGTGGCTAACAAGGTAGCGGAAAAAGCTACAATTTTAGGCAGTATTAACCAAGCATAATATGTATACTTTCGTGGTAGCGGTTTTTTTAGCAGCTGGTGTTGCATACCTGGCTTTTTTGGTTATCCGTCATTTGCCGGATCTGAGGAATTTGGATGTAACATCGATTTCCGAAGAAAAGCAGGATAAGGCCAAAGAGAAAATGCTGGAAGCTCAGATTGCCAGACAAAGCGCCAAAATCCGCACCAAGTTAAGTCAGTGGTTTTTGCCTCAAACTGATTTTGTAACTGGACATTTCAAGAAGTTAAAGCAGAGAATCGCTGATTGGGAAACTAAATACCAAGCTGCACACCAGGGTCATGCTTCCAAAAGTGTTGAAGAACTTTTTGTGGAATCCAAAGATTTGATAAATGAAGAAGATTATAGTGAAGCAGAGAAACTGCTGATTGAAATCATTACCCGAGATAAAAAAAACGCTAAAGCTTACGAGTTACTGGGCGAACTGTATTTTGAAACCAAAGCCTATGACCAAGCTGAGGAAGTCTACCGCTACCTGTTGAGACTGCAAACTATCGCCAGTAAAGATCAACAGCAATTGGATGACTTATCATTACGTAACAAACACTTTGACGAAGATGAAACTGAATACATTACTGGCTTAGAGGTAGATCCGAAGGTAGCTGTCTATTACGATGATTTGGCTCAAGTGTACGAGGCTACTCAGCAACCGGAAAAAGCCTTGGATTGTTTTTTAAAAGCCAGCGCCATTGAACCGAATAATCCCAAATACTTGGATAAATTAATAGAATACAGTTTGCAATTGGGAGATAAGGGTTTGGCCAAGAAAACTTTTTTCAGATTGAAACATATTAATCCGGAAAATGCGAAACTGGATCAGCTTAAGATAGCTATTGAAAAAATGTAACCCATGTGTTATACTGATTTAAGCTATTTAGCTTATTTTTTTATTGAGATACTGCCGTTGTAGCTCAGTTGGTAGAGCATCCCCATGGTAAGGGGAAGGTCTGCGGTTCGAGCCCGCACAACGGCTCAGTATAAAAAGTACTGCCTGAAAGGCAGTCTTTTTTTATATAAAAAGCAGATAGCTTAGTTAATTTATGATTATTCCAATTACATCAAAAATATGCTTTGTAATTGTCGGTCAGGTGTAAAATTATGGTTGAAATGCTTGGCAGTCTACAAATGATTTGGAAGAAGATTGATCAGGTGCTGGCAAGCATAATTAGATAGTTTTCGATTCTTAATTAAAAAACTGCAAGATAATTGTCATGCAGTTATAAATATATTTGTTGACTAGATTAATTCCATTCTTAATGTTTCTGGTAAATATTGGTTGTCTGGATGCTTAATGATTGCTTTTTCTTGAAAACCACATTTTTTATAGGCAGCGATAGCTCTTGCGTTATCTGGTCTGACTTCTAAATAGATTTTAGAGATTCCCATATTTTGAGCATTCTTGAGTAGCTGCTTAATAGCTTCAGTTCCATATCCTTTCCCCCAATATTTACTGTTGCCGATCACAACTTGTGTTTCATACCAGTTATGGTGTCTTTGACTTAAAACAATATGTCCGATTACTTCCTTGTCAACCAGAATCATAAAATGATAATCGGTTTTACTCTTAAGCATTGAAGCAAAGTATCGGCTGACGTCTTTGTCTGAAATTGGGTCTAAACAACCGCTTGTGAGTTTAATTAAATCAGCGTCTCGCCACCATTTGGCGAAATGCTTTTTGTCTTCAATGTGAATTTGTCTAAGTGAAACTTCAGCCATGTCTGTATTGTAGCGTAGTATTTGAAAAAATAAAAGGGAGGCTGGAAGTTTCGTTTTCCAGCCCCCGTCGTCCGTTCGCGTTAGTGGCAGTTGCTCGGTTTCTTGCAGGTCGCGAGCGCCATCGGCGTCGGCAGTGTCTTGACGCTCAAGCTCTTTGCTTGCTCGGTCTTAGTCTGGTCGTGCATTTGTTATCACCTCCTTTCTGACGTAGGTTGGGATTGAAGGCTAGGCCACCACAGCTCTCAGCTGATCTAGGATTATCTCCTTGGTCATGCAAAGGTAAAAATCACACATGCGTTTAATCTTGGCTTTTTCAGCTGTTGAAGAGAATTCATGCGTAATCATACAGCCTCCACCACATTGCCCTTCAATCATACACCCTTGGCACATTTTTGTCATCCCCGTCAGGTGTTGTTTGACAAGTGAACAATATGCGCTTATGGAAGAATGAAATGATAGGCCATCTGAAATGTGACCAAGTTTGTTGGAACTGTAGCCACAACCATAAACATTACCAGACGGGTTTACACAAACACTGTTTCCTCTAATTCCCCCACAGAAAGCAACATGTTCGTCAAGGGTTGATTGGCCGAGATTTTCAGCTGGACGGGACCAAAAACCAGGCACATCCACACCTCTGGAAGCTGCATATCTGCGGATTTTCATCAGATTTTCAACGATGAGACCAATTGGTATTTCCACCATGCCAATGACGTCGATGTCGATTCTGACATTTGTCATGCCATGAGTAACCGCCCAATCAATAATCGATTCATTGATATGTTGGAAATTTTTTTCATTTACGGTAACCGCAATTCCGTCGATCGGATGTCCAGCTGACGCCAGAGCCTCAAAGCCATGAATTATTTGAGAGAATGTGCCACTGCCAGACTTGGTTAGCCTGACTTTGTCATTGCCATCACCTAATCCATCAAGGCTCGATGCGACGTTGACATTATACTGTTTCAGTATCATCGCAATATGTGGAGTTATTAGTGAAGCATTCGTGTTGATTGAAAAATCAAATTCAAATTCATGACTGTATCTGTCTATGCAATATTCGATGACTTGGTGAATAATGCTCCATGCCAGTAACGGCTCACCCCCACCAAAGTTAATCGTAGCTTTTTGTTTTCCATGTTGGCGGAGTATGTCTAGATACCAGTCAATTGCTTGTTTAGCCGTTGAAAAGCGCATAAATTTATTTGGATTATTTATGCGATCTGAACTGGCTAGGTTATTGAAATGAATACAGTAGGTACAGGCAAAATTGCAAGCTTCACTCATGATTAGCTCCAGATAGTTTATCAGAGAGCCAGTGGCGATTACATCTTCACGTTGTCGCATTCTTTGCTCCAGTAAGGCTCTGTCGTCAAAGCCCTCTGGATTTAAGAAATATGACTCAACCAGTTCTCTAACCGCCTCTTGTGTTTCATTGGTTGATTGATTGCCAATGATAGAGCGCAAGGTGGTAGGACTGGCAAAGTTTTCAAGAAAGTCCAGTGTTTCTGGGGAAATGATTTTGGGATAACCGAAAAGGGAGTGCCAAATTGCCACATGATTGCCTTCACGAACGATTTGCAGAAATTCGGTTGTTTTGTAGGGCTTATCCAAACAAAGGGACATGGTGTCACCTCTCTTTATGGTTTAGGGTTTCAAGGTACAATTGCATGACATATAATAACATTAATCTGTCATTTGTTCAAGTTTAAGCCAATATTTACATGGTGGACAATTTAATAGAAATATGCTAAAATAATCTCATACTTAAATTGTTAAGTATATTACTTTTTAAATAGCCGTGGCAACAAAACTGCTTCCAGAAAGAAAGAGGTTTGCGGTTTTAGCTCGCACAACGGTTCTCGTGGGTCGGTACCTAAGCGGTCAACAGGGGCAGACTGTAAATCTGCTGGCTTTGCCTTCGGGGGTTCGAATCCCTCCCGGCCCACCAAAATCTGACTTTTCGGAGTTTTTCCAACCATTTGCAGGGCGGCACGCAGTGCCGCCCATTGGTTTTGGGGCGAATTGAATTGATTTTTTTCATTTTTGGGCGCACATTCGCGCGCCTTTTTTTCGTCGAGCTGGAGGTTCGAGCCAAAGATTTCTTTGGCCATGACCTTTTTGGTAAAAAGGTCATCATCCCTTGCGATTTTTTCCGCTTGTAAAGCGGATTTTATCCATTTCTTAAACGGTTCGAGCCAATCATTCTGCTTTTGTTCAAGATTGATTATTTTTTCTTCCAGCGTCTTCTTTTCGCCTATCAATTTTGTTTTCCTTTTTCTATATTCTTCCCTCTCAATATCTTGTTCAAGGTATACATCCATCAGACGCTGGATTTGTGCATTTATGTTTTGCGTTTTTGTTTCCACTTCTTGAACAAAAGTAGCGCAAGATTGGGCGGATTCTTTCTCATCCTTTGCGGCCATATTTAAAAGCTCTTCCGCCCAATCTTGCGGCAAAGAAACTTTTTGAATGAGAGCCGAAAGCTGTTTGTCCAATTCTTCCTCACGTATATATGGTTGAGCACATTTATTCTTACTCTTCTTGGTACAGCGGTAATATGTATGTCCTTTCTGCACTTCAGCCGTTATCATCATGCCACACTCCGTGCAGGAAAGAAGACCGCAAAATGCTTTCGGCTCATTTTTTGCTTTCTTGCGTGGTCGTCCTCGTTCCTTCAAAACTTTCTGTACGCGATCAAAAAGTTTCTTTATAATGATTGGCTCATGTTTACCTTCGTGAATTTCACCACCGTAGCGAAAATGCCCGTAGTAAAAGGGATTTTTAAGGATAAATGTGATTCTGTCTTTGTGGATTCTCTTTCCTCCACGAGATGTTATCCCATGGTTCGCCAAAAAGTCGGAAATGTTTCCAAGCGTTGCATCGCCCTCTGCGTATAAATCAAACGCTTGCCTTAGCGCCTTTGCTATCTTTTTGTCTTGCACGACTAATTTTGTCCGCACATCGTTAATGTATCCCGTAGGCGCAACGCTTGGATATTCGCCCCGCCTGACTTTTTGGCGCAGCCCTCTTTTGGTGTTTTCGGAAAGAGAATCCACATAGTATTTGCTTTGCCCAAAAGCAATGTTCAACATAAATTTTCCTTGCGGCGTTGGCTCAAACCAGAATTGAGGAAATTTCAATGCCGCAATACGCCCGCAATCAATGAGGTAAATGATTTTTCCACCGTCAACAGAATTGCGTGCAAGTCTATCGGGGTGCCACGCTAAAATTCCGGCCGCCTCGCCGTTTTCGATTCTTTTCAGCATTTCATTAAAGATAGGGCGGCCTGGAATTTTGGCAGACTGCTTTTCAACAAAAACTTCTGCGATATGTAAATTTTCTTGCTTCGCGTACGCGCGCAATTCTGTGATCTGCGCCTCAATACTTAAAACTTGCTTATCCTCAACATCAGTGGACTTGCGGGCGTATAAAAAGAATTTTTGCTCCATACGTTTTGCCTTAAAAACTTAAATGGCCGTCCCGGTGCAACCAACCCAAGAGAAAGTTTCCCAAGGATTGTCCGAGACGGCCATTAAAAAAACTTTCTCTGGTTAAGGCTGGTTGCATTATTATTTTACCACAGAACACAGAAAAGCAAAAATTCTTTTGTTGGGCAAAGCAAAACTCGCCCTCAAGGGCGAGTTAAAGATAGAATCACAAAATCGCAAGAGATGTCGAACCTCCAGCTCGACGAAAAAAAGGCGCGCGAATGTGCGCCCAAAAATGAAAAAAATCAATTCAATTCGCCCCAAAACCAATGGGCGGCACTGCGTGCCGCCCTGCAAATGGTTGGAAAAACTCCGAAAAGTCAGATTTTGGTGCAATTATACCGTTCCGCTCGAACTTATTTTATCAAAAATTGTTGAAAATTACCAGACCCACCCCGTGGCTCCGCGCCCCGCAAGCGGGGCAAGCAATGCCCGCAAAATTCCTATTATTTTTTAGAGGTGCGCGCAATTTTTCTTTTAAGAAATCATTTTGCTGGCATTGCTTCTGTGTTGATGCACAGGCGGAGCCGTTCCCACCCAATCCCGCCTTCGGCGGGAAGCAGGCGGGCAAAAATTCATTTCCCCCACACCCCCTTTTCTTTTTGCCCGCCTGCACAAACGCCCGCTTCGCGGGCGGACGCTGGACTCTTTTTGGTTTTTGGCGGCGGCGGGGTTATTATCAAAAAAATTCAACCCTTAACTTGAAACTCTACATAATTGAATAGTATTATTTTGGCTAAAACAAGCCAAAATAAGGATTTTTTGTTGCCTAGAGCTTGACAGAAATATTAAAACATGATATACTAACTTTAGAAAATGAGAAATGGTTGAAATGGCAAAATCGATTTTTCATAGACACTGCAAAATAAAGTAATGAAAATAGCAAGCAGGTCAGGAATACTCTAATAAGCAGTCAAGGCCAAGAAAACAGAGTAACTGAAAAAAGCTAAAACTAGAGGAAAAACAAGAAAAGACTTGACAAGATGATATAAATATGCTATACTGCAAGTGTAAGATGAAAAGATAGGAAAAAGATCTAAAGATCTTTGAAAATTTGAAAACTAAATCCTCATTACGTATATAAATGAGGAGCAATGCTGGAGAGAGACATTGCAAACATACACTTATAATAATAGCTGATTTTTATAATCAGCCGTATATAAAGGTAGTAAGTGTTGTGGTACTCTCCGACGTATTGAAGAGCATTACAACATTTATTACCTTTTTTTGTTGCTAGTGCCGAGGGAAAGCAGTGCAGATAATATCAATTATCAATACTACCTTCTTTCGGAGCAATCTGAAGGAACATGTTCTTTGAACCGCTATGTAAGTTCTCAAGTGGAGCCCAGATAGCACACTCAAAACGCTTGCGAATGTTATTCGTTTTAGGCGATAAGAATGATTTACATTATAGCGTCTGTGACTGGAGAGAGACACGGACGTTGGAGAGAGATCATTGCCTAAGGTTAATAACTCGCACAAGTTTGCAAGATAGAATTTCCAGCCCTGCACTTATCGATATAAGTTCGCAGGAGGAGTATCAGACTACATTGTTTACGCAAACCGATGTAGCTGATGCGATGCCGGAGTAAACAGTGCCCGGTTCTGCCATTGGCGGAACAGGCCGTTGAAAAAGCAATTCTATCACCCGATGACTTTATGAAGACATCGGCTGGATGGTGAAGTTATTAACCCAACTTCATGTCCAGAAATGTCTTCATAAAAGAAGACTTTGTTCTTTTAAAACGAGGAAATCTGTGAGCAGCGTTCTGCTTATAAAACTGTTATAGACAGAATGCTGCTCATAGTGAGTGGCAGTCCAAAGCTGGCACGCTGTGTGCTATGTGGAGGACAATCCAAGAACCCGGCCAAGAGTTTAAACTCACGGCCACACTTCAAAGGAGGTCAGAAATGATCAGTATCAAATTGAACGAGAAGAATGTGGTGATGGGAAAATTTTTTTCTGGCAAAGACACCGAAGCGGCTCTCGAGAGTCTCGGTAACGTGCAGCGCGTGTTGTTCGTGGACACCCCGTCCACGGAGCATCTCGCCAACTGCATCACCGAACTGCAGGCCAAGGGCGTGGAGTGCATCGCGGTTCGCGATCACCACGACTGCCCCGAGCCCCGCAATGACCGCGAGACACAAATTCAGCAGTCCGCTCAGAAGGTTCGCGAGTTGGTCAGCGACGCCGTCATCTCGACGCGCGAAGCCCATCCCGCCTGCAGCCTGCTGATCGAGTCCGGTCAGTTCGCCTCCGTCGACTGCATCGTCGCCGATCCCGACCCTGATGGACTCCTCGGAGCCATGAAGGCTGTGGGGTTGGTGTACAACGAGATCGACAGCGACGCGGCTGTCCTCGATAGAGCCCGCTCGGAGCAGACCCCCGACCGTCTCTCGAGCTTCGCGATGCTGCTGGTGAAGGGCATGGCCACGTTGCCGCCCTACAACCCCCAGCGTCCGGAGATCTCAGAGAAGGCCAAGGGTGATCTGTTCACCACCTTCGTGGCGGCAACGCAGGGTGACGCCGAAGCCAGAAGCTCCTTGGAGCAGAAGGTGGAAGCGTACGAGGCTGGCGTTCGTGTGGCCGAGGAGCTTGTCTCCAAGGCACAAGAGCTCTGTCCCGGACTGATCTTCGTCGACACCATCGGTAGCGACCGCCATGATCTGATGACCCTGACCCGAGGACTCGAGTCCAAGGGAGCCAAGGTCACTTGCATCAAGAAGGAATTCGGCCCCATCGCTTCGGCGCATGGTACCCAGTTCTCTCTGGCAGTCGTGAGAAAATTCCAGCAGGACATCAACCTGCAGGATACTCTGAACGAAGGCTTCGAGTCCTCCCCAGCGGCCGGTATCATCAGCAACACGACCTTTCTCTTGCACGTCAACGAGGAGGTCTGGAGCTCGACGGTTCTGCCCGCGCTGAAGACGAAGCTCAGCTAGCCACTCGCACCTCGCAAAGGTTTTTGTGCCTTTCCCTATCCGCAAGGATAAATTAG
>CAZLFP010000006.1:0-47325 GCA_964558935.1 uncultured Gammaproteobacteria bacterium
CGTAACAAGGCACCCGTAGCGGAAGCTGTGGGTGGATCACCTCCTTTCTAGGGAGTAATCGACAGATGTCTCATTGAGTGATCTGTTAATTAGTCGAAGATTAGTTAAGTTTTTGTCGCTTTTAAGTTGTTAAGTTGAAAAGACTGCCTTTATAAAGGGTGGTTTTTTTGTTATTTAAGATATGTTAATATATATGAATGAATCAAAGTAAGGACAATTTATTTGCCAACCAACCCAAGTACCGCTTGGACCAGTTTTACCGAGCTTTATTTGATCCTCAGATTAAAGCTTGGGATGAGATAACAACCTTACCTCAGGCTTTAAGGAACCAATTAAATGAAAGCAAGCCTTTTTATGCTTTTGAAGCCAAAAAGATTTTAGAAGCTGAAGATAATTCTTCATATAAAGCTGTGTTTGAAACTCGGGATGAATTATTATTTGAAAGTGTGTTAATGAAAAACACCAGAGGTCAGTATACTATTTGTTTGTCCAGTCAGATTGGTTGCAAAATGGGCTGCACTTTTTGCGCTACCGGACAAATGGGGTTTAAAAGAAATTTAACGGTTGAAGAAATCATTGACCAAGTCAGGTTCTGGCAAAGATATGGAGATAAAGAGATTGAAGATTTCAGGATCAGTAATTTGGTGTTTATGGGTATGGGTGAACCTTTGGATAATTATGACAATGTAGTTAAAGCCATTGATTTGATTTTAGAATACACAGATATTGGCAAGACTAAGATTATAGTTTCAACAGTTGGTTTAATCGGGAAGTTGGAAAAGATTTTAACTGATCCGGCTTGGCCTCAGGTTAGAATCGCCTTGTCCCTGCAAACTACGGATTATGCCACCAGAAAAGAATTAATCCCTGCAACCGAAAAAGATTTTTTTGACAAATTTAAATCTTGGTCTCAAAGATATCTGAAAAAATACGGCAACCGGAATAATTACCTGACTTTTGAATATGTGATGATGAAAGGTAAAAATGACAGTTTAAAAGATGCTGAGGGTTTAAGTCAGTATGCTCATGAGTGCCAGGTTGATAAGATAAACTTAATACCGTATAACTCAATTGGCTCTGATGTAAGTCGATCTGATTCTAAGAAGATAGAAGAGTTTAAAGAAAGATTGGAGGAGAAAGACTTGACTGTTACCATTAGAAAGAGTTTAGGCCAAGAGATTAAGGGAGCTTGTGGGCAATTGGTTGGGAATTAAAAAAAGAGTTTTATAACTCTTTTTTAAGTAACCGATAGACATCCTCAGGATACAATTCTCCTTTGTCTTTGCCCTTTAGTTTAGATAAGCCGGTACAGCGAGCTACGTATTCGGCACAATCCGTACCACTCTTAATTTCAGATTCTAATTTTTGGTCATCAATATCTATGTTGTCCAAAAAGACAGCCTTTTTAAATTCCTGATCTTTTAACCTGTTTAAATCTGAAACTTTATACTTACCCTGACTGAAGCATTCATACACCTTGTTGTTTGAAACAATGCCGGTATGCCAAAAACTGCCTTTGAAATTGGTTAAAGGCGGATAATCCTTAGGACGATCTTCCAAGGGAAGAAAAAAGATTTGTGAAGTCATAATTGTCGGGGTGAGAGGACTTGAACCTCCGGCCTCTTGGTCCCAAACCAAGCGCTCTAGCCAACTGAGCTACACCCCGTTAAAATAACAGTTAACAGCTTTAAAACCGTTAACCGTTATTTGTCAGTGCCGAGGGGCAGGATCGAACTGCCGACACAAAGATTTTCAGTCTTCTGCTCTACCACTGAGCTACCTCGGCCCACTGTGGGCAATGGGGGACTCGAACCTCCGACCTCGTCGTTATCAGCGACGCGCTCTAACCAGCTGAGCTAATTGCCCGAAATATACTACTCCAGTATAGCAAAAAAGGCTTAATTTGGCAAGAGTTTAGACTTCTAGAATTTTTTTGGAGGCCATTAAACTTAAAGTACCGGCATATCTGCCTTTGCCCAAGAAAATCGGGTAAAAATCCTTGTCAGACTTAATCTGTTTTCTGTTGGCTGTACCTATTTTCTGACCCTTTGCAACCAATTTAAAATCTTTTAATTCTTTACTGGGCGTGAACTTATCTGATACCTTGTAAATGTCAAAAATGGTGTATAGATCTTTGTTGGGGTAGGTGGTTTGCTGACCTTTTAAGACTCCCAGATTTCTTAAGATGGTTTTAACGTCTCTAACCGCTCTAGGATAATTACTCCCGGTTTTATCCGGACCGTATTCCAAAGCAAGGCCGGCTTTCACACTACCGATTAAAAAATTACCCTCACCAAAAACCCTTTCTCTAGCCAGCATAACTTTCTTAATGGGAGTTATTCTTAATAACTGTTTGGTTTTGGAATTTAAATTAGTGATAACTGCAGCTTTATCAAAATTGGAATTGGTGGCATGAATGTCGATAACAATGTCAAAGTCTTTCAGTTCTTGTTTTAATTTGTAAGCCACCAAGTCTTCATGTCTGCCATTAGCTTTGCCGGGGAAAGCTCGATTCAAATCTTTTTGTATAAACCTTTTATTCAATTTAATGGCCGGTAGGTTGCCTAAAAAGAAAGCAATTAAGCCTTTCTCGTATTTTAAAGTTGCCAGTTTATCGATAACTTTCTGTCCAATAATTTCATCACCATGAACGCAACCCACAATGGCGATTTTAGGCTGGCCTTGTCCCAGTTGGTTGATTTGATGTTTCATTGTTTAATTATAGCTAAATAGTTTGAGTTTACAAAGAGGAGAGCGCGAGCTTAAAACTCGCGCTCTAATTCAGTTCTTGGCGGCTTCACGGCAGATAATCAGGCAGAGTTTAGCCCAATTGACCATCAGCCGGATGTCGTCAGTCGTGTCAAACATCCTAAATTCGATCGCTCCATACTTGGAGATGCGAATCATGTCCCACCACATACCCAGATCCCGCTCAAACTGTTCGGTTCGAGCTCGCTGGTACAATCCGTGCAAATTGCGACAGGGAATCAGCTGAGGCGTGCGCTGGACATGCTGTTCAAACAGATGAACACGCTGACCCTGGCTGAAACTACCGATATCCACCAGATGATCGTAATGATCGATCAGGCGATCATAAACTCGGATAGCCGTTTTCAGATCCGGCATGCCAATTAGAATGTGGACGCTGGAGAGACGCCTAACCATGTCTCGACCGGCTTCAGACAGCCAGTTATTGGCAATGTCTAGGTAGCGAGGATGATCTACGATCTGAGTCGGAATATCCGGTGGAGCAATCGGCCAGAAAACACGCTTAACTCCGACCGCTTGTTCCATTTCACCGGCCATCGCATCTATCTGTTTAATAGCTGCTTCCAACTCATGGCTCGAGCAGGGCTGAGCCAAACGTTCTTCAAAATGACTGACGTTGAATTCCGGTCCGAAGCAGTGCGACAGGCCATTGCAATGATGCATAACCCAGTCCATAACTGAGTCAATAGCTGGTACAGCTTGGTTGGTGGTTGGGTTAACCAGCTGGGATTCGCGTTCCCAGCCGATCTTCCAGGCATGATGGGGTTGAAACTGGAATTGTTCCACAAATCTTGTGATCTCTTTCACGACTTCCTCCTATGTTGTTTAAGACCAAGGGTGAGGTGTAATTACCTCAGACATATTCTTGATGTATAAATTAAGTTAGTAACTGGTCGATTAACCTAAATTCATTAAGAATATGTCTTAAGTAATTAAACAAAAAACTGACCCGGGTAGATCAGTCGCGCTTGTAAAATTAAGACTAACCAATCTACCTAAGATCAGGAATAATAATGTTAATAATAATTTGGTTAGCTTGTAACATAATTGTATTATACCTTAAATCTGGGACTTGTCAAATAAAATAAAAGGGATATAATAATAGCAGGTAGTGAAAGGAGGTAGTAATGGAAGACTTGCGCAAGAGAACGGAAGCCCAGATTCAAGAGATTTTGGGCGACGACAACATGTGGTATGCAGGTGAACGCTTAGGTCATTCACCCAACCCGAACGAAGCGGCGATGCACTTTGTTAATCATGGCGGAGCAGCTGATTTTGCCCAACGCTGGGCAGAGTCGCATCGGGGCGTGGCGTAAGCCAGCCCCTTTAATAGTCTTGACTTTTTTATGTAATTTAAGTTTAACATACTAACTAGCTGATGATAGGCTAGTTTTTCTTAATTTAAGAGAAAGCTTATGTCTGGTTATGGTTCAAATGACAATGTTGTTCAGGCAATAACCGATACCATAAAGAGATGGTTAAAGGATGATTTGAAATATAAATTTATAATTGGCCTTGATGGAAGAAGTGGGGTGGGTAAGACCAGTATTGCAAAACAAATAAAACAAAATTATAGGTGGATTGAGGTTGTTCATTTGGATTGTTTTATAAAAAAAATTAATCAAAAAAAGAAATTTGCAAGTATTAAAAATGACTCGGATTTAATTACAGCTGCTCAATGGTATGAGATTCAAAATTTAATGAAGACTATACATAATTTTAAAAATTCTAGTTCAAATAGCAAATGTTTAATTGTTGAAGGAATATTACTGCATGATATTCATAACAGATATAAGTGTTTTGATAAAATAATCCATTTGCAATTAAAAGACAGTCAGGTTGAATTAAGAAATAAAATGAGAGCTTTAAGGAATTTTCAATCTTTATCTGATTTATCGTATACAGACAAAATTTGGCGAATATACAAACAGAAATATAATCCAGATAAAAATTCTGACTTAAATATTAATATTAGAATTGTTGACAAATTAATTGACGCCAATAAATAGGGTGTTATACTAAAGATAAGATTAATAAACACAAAATTATGAGAGAAAAAATACCAGGTAGCAATGAGCAAATAAATGTTGATGCAGAAAATCAGGTGGAAAAAGGATCAGGTGACATTAAAGACCAGGAATATAATTCAATTATGGAAGAAATAGAATCAGCCTTTAAAAAGCAGGAAGAAATCGATGCTAAAGTAGATACTGGCGAATTAACAAGTGAACAAGCTCAAGCTGAAATGAGAAAAATTCAAGAAGAAGTCGTTGATCCATTATTATACAAAAGAAGTGATAAGTTAGATGAATTGCTTGAAAATGGCACAATAACTCAAGAACAGTTTGATGCCAATACGAATAGAATCATTAGCCCTGGCTTACTGGACTATTAAAAGATTAGAAATGCTTTGAAATAATCTCTGTATTAGAGATTATTTTAAATTTGACAGATTATAATTCTTAGATTACAATTTAAATACAATGAAAAAAATACATACAAACAATTGGTTTAGCTTTTATTTTACTGACTGTATAGCCAGCTAGTTTTGTGTATATTGAGTAAAGAAGACTAACTGGCTGAAAGGTCGGTTTTTTTAATCATAAATAAGTATTATGAAAATTGGAGTTTCCGGTGGTCCGGGCAGCTTCTCTGAAGAAGCGGCTGACTATTACTGCCATAAAAATAAATTGGCAGGTTATGAAATTAAGCATTTAATTTCCGTGGAAAATGTTTTGCAAGCTTTGGAAAAAGATGAAATAGATATGGGGGTTTTTCCCATTGAAAATTCCAATGGTGGTATTGTGTATGAGGCAGTCTATGCCATGAGTCAGCATTTGTTTACAATCCAAAATCTGTTTGAAATAGATATTCGGCACAATCTCATTGCCCATCCTGAAGTTAATAAACAGGATATTACTTTAATTGCTTCTCATGACCAGGCTCTTAAACAGTGTAAGATGTATTTGAGAAGAGTTTGGCCAAAGGTGGAGATTAAGGAATGGGCAGATACGGCAGATTCTGTCAGAGCGATCAAAGACGGAGAACTGCCCAAGACTGCAGCCGGTATAGCTTCCAAAAAAGCGGCCGATCTGTATGGCATGCAGATTCTAGAAGAAGGTATCCAGGATCTTAAATTCAATTTCACCACTTTTTTAGCGGTGACTAAGCAATAATCATATGAAAATCGCAATCGTTGGCTTTGCCCGTTTCGGGCAGTTATGGGCCGATTTAATGAAACAATTCGGACAAGTTATGGTTTTTAACCGATCTGACAAAGCTGATTTGGCTCAAGGTATGGAATTCTATACTTTTGACCGATTAGATAAAATACAGGAGGCAGATTATATCTTTTGTTGCGTGGCTATGTCGGCCACTTTGGAAACTTTGGAAAGAATCAAGCCTTTTGTTAAAGATGGAGTAGTGGTTATGGATGTATGCTCAGTTAAGGTTTTGCCTTGCCAATGGTTGGAAGAAGTTTTTGGTTCTGAAGCGGATCGGATAGAGATTATGGGGACTCACCCCATGTTCGGACCGGACAGTGCCAAAACTGGTTTAACAGATAAACAAATGGTATTGTGTCCTTTAAATATTAGTCAGGATAAGCTAGACTTTGTAAAAGGTATTTTTAATGAATTGAAACTTAAAATTATCCAAACTACGCCTCAGGATCATGACCGACAGACAGCTTACAGTCTGGCCTTAGTTCATTATTTGGGGCGCGGCTTGGATAGGCTGGATTTGGATTCCATTTACATTACCACGCTGGGCTTTGACCGCTTATTGGAAATTCACGGTAATGTGGTTAATGATTCCCAAGAGTTGTTTAATGATTTGGAAAAACTGAATCCGTACGCTCAAGCTGCGAGACAGAAGTTAAGACAAGTTTTGGATGATCTGGAAACGGATCTAAACGGTTAGAAAAACCAAGGAGGAAGCAATGGATATTCGCAGGGATCACATGCCGCCTTCATTGTTGCAAGAGTATGCAATTAAGGCCGGTCAAGAAGGAGTTGTTAGTTTGGCGATTGGGCAATCTGAAATGGAGCCACCTTCAGGATTGCTTAACCTAATCGTAGAGTACATTGTCAGAAAAGGCTATGCCCGTTACACGGCAGCGGTTGGAGATCGAGATGTCAGAAGCAAGTTGGTAGAACTTTTCAGCCGTCTGGGTGTTAAGGATTTGAATGTTGACCAAATAGCTATGAGTCACGGAGCCAAGCTACTGTTGGACGTATCCATGCGAGCCATGGCTGACATTGACGATGTGGTGATTTGGTTTTCCCCCGGCTATACTTACGGACGAACTGCCAAGCATAACCGAATTGAATCCATCTGTTTGCCGACTGCAGATCATGGCTTCCGACCCGATCTGGAAGCTTTGAGCCGAGTGTTGGAGGATTTACCGGCTTGGAAAAAACCGATTGTCATCGTTAACAATCCGGTTAATCCGACCGGTTGTGTCTGGCAAAAAGATGAACTTCAAGCTTTGGTGGAAATTCTGGCCAAGTACCGGGCCAAGGTGATTACGGATGAAACTTATGCTGATCTGGTTTTGGACGGTCCACCGATTACCTGTCTGGGTTCTTTTGATGACATTAGCGATCAAACCATTGTAATCCGTTCCGGTTCCAAAGAATTAAGAGCTCCGGCTTACCGGATTGGTTACATGGCTGTTCCTTTAAGCTACATGCCAAGAGTCAAGGACATTTTAAACGATTGTGTTGGCTGTCCTAATCTGTTGGCCAGACTGTCGGCTCCTTTCCTGTTGGAGCATCAAAGGTTCGCTCAGGAACAGTTGCCGGCTTTAAGAGCTAAATGTGGCTTGGTTGGAGAATGGTGCCGTCAGAATGGCCTGGTTCATGCTCCCATGGAAGGGGCTTTTTACAGCTTCATTGACTTTGATCCGATCTTGCAAGCCAAGGATTTTAAGGATACGATTGAATTGGCGGACCGCCTGCTGATTGAAGCCAAAGTCGGCATTATTCCGGGGCGAGCTTTCAGTTCGGCTCCCAAGCCGGATTGTGACAGCTGGGCCAGGATTTCCTTTGCCGGCGATAAGTTTGATTTGGTGGAGGGATTGGAGAGGATTAGCCGTTATATCGGCTGAAACTTGGTTGCTCCGGATCTGAAAAGATTCGGGGCAACCTCATATATAATTTAAAGAAATGAAATATATAATTACAAATTGGTTTTTCTGGACTGATCATCCGGTCGGTTAGTTTTTGAAATATTTTTTTACTACACCGACCGTTTGGTCGGTTTTTTGTTTCCTGGTTTTGTCTTTTAATAGTTAAAAGGCAAAATGCGGCATCAAAAAAATGAGGAGGAATCAAACGTGCAGCAGTTCTTGGCTCTTTTCAATTTCAATCCGGATCATGCCTTCAAGGTAGGCGTTGAACGGGAATGTTTTCTAACCAAGAATGGTCAAATTGTACCCATGGCTTTTGAAGTTCTAAGCCGGCTCAAGGCCAGTGTTAATGGACGGTCTCATTGCTATGGTTATGAGCTGTCGGCTTGTCAGTTGGAAGAGAGGACTTCCGGTCCGGTTATTCTGTCCGAGGTTGAAGCGGAATTGGAGCGTAATCATGAGGAGATTACGGCCATTTTAGAACCGCTTGGTTTAAAACGCTTATTTTGCGGAGCAGCACCCTTTGATGTACCATTGGATGTTTATCCGGACAAGCGTTACCAACGGATTACGTCTGATCAGTCGGTTGAATTTATCCGGGCGGCCTGTCGGGTGGCGGGTGTGCATATTCTAGTTGGCATGCCGGATGCTCAAACCGCCTTAAGGGTTTACAACCAAGTGATTCGGTATTTGCCTGAGCTGTTTGAATTGGGAGCTACGCCGGAGAGAATTGAAATCTACCGGCGCGCAGTACTCAAGAGTGAGCGTATTCAACTGTTTGAAGATTATCTGGTTGAAACGTCTATTCCACCGGCTTACGCATCCTGGCAAGATTTTTACCACCGGGCAGTGGCAGATGGATTTGATTCTGACCCGCGTCGTTTGTGGGATTTCATTCGGATTTCCAAGCATGGTGCCATTGAGTTTCGCACTTTTGACACCACTCAATCGATTCAACAAGTGCAAGATTGGGCCCATTACTGTTGGCAACTGTGTTTGAACGCCGCCTAAATTAACAGGAGATGATCTTGAGTCATCTCCTGTTTTCTCTTGAAATTGTATCTTATATATGCTATACTCCAGATGTTGCAGATGCCGGGGTATAGCTCAGTTGGCTAGAGCGCTACGTTCGGGACGTAGAAGTCGTCCGTTCAAGTCGGATTACCCCGATTGGAATAACGGGCTGTAGCTCAGTTGGCTAGAGTGCGCGCATGGGGTGCGTGAGGTCGTGGGTTCAAGTCCCGCCAGCCCGATATGTATTTGCGGGTATAGTATAATGGTTTATTATGCCAGCCTTCCAAGCTGGAGATACGGGTTCGATTCCCGTTACCCGCTTAAGTTAGTTTTAGATATCTCTATTTGTTTCATAAAAAGCTATGGATATTAGCATAAATATTGCTTGACAACCCAGCTTGACACATAAAAGGCCTTTTGCTAAGTTGATCTAATTCTGTTTTTAAAGAATTATATGGATCCATTTAGTCGAAAGGCTTTTTATTTCGGAGTTATGGCGCTCTTATGGCAATGGTTGTTTCCGCAATATGCCTGTGCCCAAGCTCCGGATAATCAATATTATATTCAATCCAGCATGCTGGCTGTGGCTAATTTATCTCAGCCCGAGTTGCATGATCCGCATGCCTATATTGAACCGCAGCGCTTGGTTAGAGCTGAAGATAGACAGCCCAAAAGAGTGATTTGGATGGAAGTTACAGCTTATTCTTCCACTGTGGATCAGTGTGATTCCACTCCTTTTATCACCGCCAATGGCTCGCATGTCAAAGATGGTATTGTGGCTGCCAATTCTCTGCCGTTTGGAACCAAAGTCAGGATTCCCGGCATGTATGGTGACAAGATCTTCAGTGTTGAAGACCGGATGAACAAAAAATATGATCATAGGCTGGATATTTGGATGGAAACTCGGCAAGAAGCTAAACAGTTTGGGGTCAGATATCTACAGATTGAGATATATTAAAACACTCCTTCAAGGAGTGTTTTAGTTTGAGGCCTGGGCGGGATTTGAACCCGCGATAATGGTTTTGCAGACCACTGCCTTAGACCACTTGGCTACCAGGCCTTAATTCATGTCCAACTGAAACAGATTTTAACATATATTGTCATAAATTTCAATCTACCTTGATTTTATGACTCTTTTTTGGTATACTCTTTAAGTATGAATGTAACAGAATTGGCTAGACAATTAAAAGTAACCACTGAGGAGCTGTTTGACAAACTGCCTCATCTTGGTTTTGATCTTGGCAGACGTGCCATTAAAGTGGATGACAAGATTGCCAACAAGATTATTGAAGCCTGGAAAAGACAGGCTAAGATAGAAAATCAGAAGAAGAAAATAGCTGAGATTAGAGGTGAGGCAAAAAAGACCGAAGAAGTTGAGACTGACCAGCCAGTTAAAACCGTAGCCATCCCGAGTGTTTTAACGGTGAGAGAGTTTGCAGATAAATTAAAAATGCCCATTAACCAGATTTTGACTGAACTGATGAAAAATGGCGTTTTAGCCTCCATGAATGAAAGAATTGACTATGAGACAGCCAATATCGTAGGAGAAGAATTGGGTTTCCAGATTACAGAAGACCAAACAGACAATAGCGACCAAGCTTCAGTTGTCGGCCAGAACAAGCTGAAAGAATCTTTGAAAACAGATACGGATTTAGTGGCTAGACCACCGGTTGTAGTAGTGATGGGCCATGTCGATCATGGCAAGACCAAGATTTTAGATTCCATTCGGGAAACCGATGTGGTAGCCGGTGAATCTGGTGGTATTACTCAGCATATTGGTGCTTACCAAATTCATAAAAATGACAGATTAATCACTTTCATAGACACACCGGGTCATGAAGCTTTTACAGCTATGCGATCTAGAGGAGCCAGGGTGGCGGATATTGCCATTTTAGTCATTGCAGCAGATGATGGTATTAAGCCTCAGACCAAAGAAGCGATTAAAATTATTCAGGACGCAAAGATTCCTTTTGTGGTGGCAATTAACAAAATCGACAAGCCGGAAGCAAATATTGAAAAGGTAAAACAGGAGTTGGCCAGTTTAAATTTATTACCTGAAGACTGGGGAGGCCAAGTCATTACCGTACCGGTTTCAGCAATAAATGGTACCGGCATTAACGATTTATTGGAAACGGTGTTGTTAATGGCGGATATGGAAAAAGAATCCATTATGGCTAATTCTCAGCGTTTGGCCATTGGTACCATTGTGGAATCTCATGTAGATAAATCCGAAGGTCCGGTCGCCACCATTTTGGTTCAAGCCGGTACTCTTAAAGTGGGAGATCAGCTGGCCATGAATAACAGCTTGCTGGGCAAGGTCAGAGTGCTTAAGGACTACACCGGTCATACTGTTGATCAAGCGCTGCCGGGTACACCTGTTAAAATTCAGGGTTTAAAGTTGGCTCCGGAAGTCGGCTCTGTTTTGGAGGTGCCAGCCAATGTGAAAAATTTAAATAGAAATATTAAACAACAGCAAATACATCAGTCAAAAGATTTTTCTACCACAATTGCTCGCAGTGGAGAGGATGAGGGTGTACAGTATATTAATATAATAATCAAAGCTGATGTTTTGGGATCGGTTGAAGCAATTATTGAGTCTTTGGCCAAACTGGAAACTGATCAAATTAAGGTTAAGATTATCAGCAAAGGTTTAGGCACGATTACCGAAACCGATGTCTTAAGAGCAGAAGCTACTCAATCTAAGCTGATTGGTTTTCATGTTAAGCCGACAGTGGCGGTGAATGATTTAGCCAGAGACAAAGGTGTGGAGATTAAATATTATGAAGTCATTTACCATCTTATTGAAGAGATTGAAAAAGAAATTCAATCTTTAAAGAAGAAAGAAGTGGTTAATCTCTTAATTGGTAAATTAGAAGTATTAAAAATATTCAGAAAAGAAGCTAAAAACATGGTTATTGGGGGTAGAGTGATTGAAGGTGGACTATGTTTATGTGACCCGGTAATTGTGACCCGTCAGGGTGAAGCTATTGGTTCCGGTCAGGTCAACCGTTTGGAATGTGCCAAACAGCAAGTTGACCAAGTCGGTTCCGGACAAGAGTGTGGTCTAAGCTACGAAGGTGATCCGGTCATTGAAGAAGGAGATGTTTTGGAATTCTACAAACAGGAAACAAAATAATGTCAGACAGAATTCTCAAAGTTAATCAATTGATCAGACAGGCTTTGGGTCGGATTATAACTGAGGAGATAGAATTGCCGGCTAATACCATTTTGACCATTACCGGCGTTAAAACTGCCAGTGATCTGTCTCAAGCTAAAGTTTTTGTGAGTGTGATACCTGAAAGTCATGAGTACAAAGTGATGGGTATTTTAATTAAAGCAGCCAAGCATTTGCATTACTGCTTGAACCAAGAGGTTGTTTTAAAGAAAATTCCCAAATTGATTTTTGTGCCAGATCATACAGAAAACCAAGCTGAAGATATAGATAAGTTATTGGATAATCTACAGTTGAAATAAAATAATCCCGTTCTCGAATGAGAACGGGATTTAGGTTAATTCGGAAACAGCCTTAAACCCTGACGGATCAGGGATTGGACGCGCCAAGGCCTGAGAATAGCAGCGCAACCCAAGGAGATACCGTCTGCGCCGGCCAAGTGGTAGTCATAAATATCTCGGACGGACAGAATGCCACCCCCGGCAATTAACGGCTTGGATCCTCCGGCTGACTTAACCTGTTTGACTAGTTGAATCACAATTGGCAGTAAGGGTTTACCGGACAAACCACCGCCACCTAAGTCGGCTAGAGGTGATTCTGCTGTTTTAAACAGGGTTGGCCAGTCTATTTCACCCTTACCCCAAGGCATGGTATTGGAAATTCCGATGACGTCACAGTAGGGTGAACGGTCAGCTGCCAATATGGCATCGATTGGACCAAGCGGACCGAAATTTGCCATAACAGGTATGGGCAGATCGGTAAAAATCTCAATCGTATCCAAGATTTCTTGAGCCAGCTTCACAGGATCTTCACCGGTGTTGGGACAGCCGGCATTAATCTGGATGCCAAAAGGCGCTTTGAAATCAGACAGCTCGCAATCTGAGAAAAGCTGAGCCATCTGACTGTACTCGTACAGACGTTCAGTTTTGCCTTTAGTGACAGACATGATGGAAATCCAGAAGGGTTGGGTTCTCTCCTTCCAAGCTGGTTGAGCGAGTAGAAATGTCAAGCCGGGACCGGACAATCCAACTGAATTCAACACCAAGCCTTTGACTGGATACACTCGAATGCATTTTGGCATCCAAGCTTCGGGCGTAATACCATCTGGTTTAAGTGGCATATTGCCCGGCCTGGGCATAAGAGTGGTGGTTTTTGACACAAAAACAGCACCCTGAAAATTCGGTTTTAAAGGTCCAAGCCAACGATGAAACCAGTAACCTTCTCCCCAAAAGCCCTGAGCTCCGGATGAGGTAAAAACATTGCTGAAAGTCACTTTCTGTTGCAGATGCTTGTGCCAGAGTTGCATGCTTCCCTCCTTTGGTTGGATAACTTTGGCTGGTACTAGGTTAGCAGATATTCTGTCGGCTGGCAAATGTGAAATTGACAAACCGATTGGATCCGGTTAAGATATGTTAATCACTTATGGGAAGTGATTTGAGGCTATTTGTTACTCAGGAGGGAAAAACATGCAGGAAGAAGTGATCTTAAGACGCCCGGATGATTGGCACGTACATCTAAGATCTGGCGGTCTGTGCTATACGGCCAGTCTGTTTACGGCCAGAGTTTTTGCCAGAGCCATGGTCATGCCCAATTTAACAGACCAGGGCATGGTTTTAACGGCTGAACACATTCGCAAGTACCGAGCGGAGATTATGCAGAATGTATCTATTCTGCCTCACGATTTTGAACCGCTGATGACGGTCAGGCTAACTCCTCAGACCAAACCAGCTGACATTGAAAACTGTCAACAGGCTGGGGCGGTAGCGGCCAAACTGTATCCGGACGGGGTTACCACCGGATCTCAGGGCGGTATCAAAGATATTCGGTGTTTGGATGAGGTGTTGTCGGCCATGCAGGACCTGGACTTGGTCTTGTCGATCCACGCAGAAAAACCCAATTCAACCATTTGGGAAGCAGAAGCGGATTACATTCCGACTTTAGCCAAGCTCATTGAGCGTTTTCCCAAGCTCAGGATTGTCATTGAACATCTGTCTGACCATCGGATGGTAGACTTCTTTGTGACTACTCCTGAGACGGTGGCAGCTACAGTCACTCTGCATCACTTGTTGCTGACTTGTGACCGGGTCATGGAAAATGACCGAGTGGCTTATCCGCATCACTATTGCAAACCGGTTGCCAAACAGAATGAAGATCGAAACGCCTTAATTGAATTGGTACTGTCTCAACATCCCAGGGTCTTCTTTGGGAGTGATTCAGCGCCTCACCCCATGTTTAAGAAGTGTCATCCGCAACCGGCAGCTGGCGTTTTCTCTTCACCGGTTGTGTTGCCGATCTTGGTTGAGATTTTTAACCGCGTCGGTGAATACCATGTTCTGGACGATTTTCTGAGCTTGCATGGAGCGATGTTCTATCGTTTACCCATTAATGCTCAGACGATTAAACTCAAAAAGGCCAAGTGGCAAGTGCCTGAAACCATTGATTATCCGTGTGGCTGTGTTGTACCCTTTATGGCCGGCAAACAGATCGGCTGGAAAATCATGGATTAAACGTTTCAAGCGTCGTTACATATCAGCGGCGCTTTTCTAATTGACAATTAGTTCTAGATTGACTACAATACTTCATTGTTATGTTAGATGATGTTATCAAAAAATTTAAGTCGAAATTGGATCAGGCTCAGACCATCCTATTACTTACCCATAAGGATCCGGATGGAGACGCGTGCGGTGCCATGTTGGCCATGTATTTATCATTGACCAGCTTAGGCAAACAGGTTAGTATGCTAACTGCCAATGCACCTGCCAGTTATTATGCCTTTTTACCCAAGATTGAATTAATATCCCAAGCTCAAAGCGATTTAGATCAAGCTTGGGATTTGGTCATGATTTTAGACTGTGGAGATTTTAAACATACTGGACTACCGGTTGCCAAGCTTCAAAAACACATGCTGGTTAACATTGATCATCATCAGTCTAATCAGAATTTTGGGACATACAACATAGTGGATGCCAGCTATAGTTCAACGTGTGAATTGGTGTACACCCTACTAACACAAAGTTTAGAGTCAATTACTCAGCCCATGGCCAACTGTTTGCTAACCGGCATCATGACAGATACCGGTGGTTTCAACAATGCTGCCACCTCAGCTCAATCTTTGCAGGTAGCGGCTGACTTAGTGGCTCGAGGAGCCAAGCTGAGCCAGATTACCGGTCAGATTACCAAAAATAAAAGTATTGCTGGCTTAAGGGTGTGGGGAATTCTTTTTTCCAGATTATGCATCAACAAGCAATACAATCTTGCCTATACTTACATTTGGAATCATGAATTGGAACAGTATCATGTTAATCAGAATGAAATTGACGGTTTTGTGAATTTTTTAAATGTCATCGCAGATGTAACAGCCGCTTTCTTCTTGCGTTTAGATGAAAATCAGGTTAAAGTAAGTATGCGCACTAAGCGAGATGATGTAAATTTATCCGATTTAGCTCAAATATTTGGCGGCGGAGGACATCAAAAGGCAGCCGGCTTTACCGTTGATTGGCAAATGACCAGTCAGCAGGGAAAATTACAAGTTATTTAAAATAAACATATGCATTTAATACCTACCGTGCTCGAAAAAACTCATTATGGTGAAAGGGCGTATGACATTTATTCCAGATTATTGAAAGATAGGATTATATTTTTGGGTACTCCCATCGATGATGCCGTGGCCAATACAATTATTGCCCAACTGTTGTTTTTGGATTCTCAAGATACTAAGCAGGATATTAAGCTATACTTAAACTCACCCGGCGGTTCTGTGTCAGCTGGACTAGCTATTTATGATACCATTCAATACGTTAAAGCGGATGTTTCCACCATTTGTATTGGTATGGCCGCTTCTATGGCTGCTGTTATTTTAGCCGGAGGCGCTAAAGATAAAAGATTGGCTTTGCCTCATTCTGAAGTTATGATCCACCAAGTGATGGGCGGAGCGGAAGGACAAGCAACGGATATTAAAATTAGAGCCGAACATATTTTAAAAGTTAAGGAAAAATTGGATAAGGTTTTACAAAAACATACAGGCAAGAGCTTAACCCAAATTGAAAAAGATACGGATAGGGATAAGTTCATGTCAGCGAATGAAGCCATTGAATATGGGATTATAGATAAGATTGTGGAGTAAAAAGAGCGGAGAACTCGGGTTCTCCGCCTTTTGATTAAAGAGCGATGCCGTGGACGGCCAGGCTTTTATTTTTGAACCTGGCTTCCTTGGTTACCTCCTTAACCATGACTTGCTTAATGCACTCGGGCATCTGGTAGTCCTGTTCAGGAAGGTCCAATTCAACCTCGACCACTACCAGATCGATTAAGCTGTCTTGGTAGACATCGACTTCCCAGGTCAGGCCGTCTACCCCTTCGACCAGATGGCGAGTCTTGGAAATTTGTTTGCCCTGGGTGGCTGGCCACAACAGCTGGAACAGGCTGTCAGGAATTTCCTGCTCCAGTTCATGCCTGACCAGGCCGGAACCGCCCTTTTGAGTGGCAAAGCATTTGTTGCCTTTGCGCCGCAGGCGGACTTCCGGGTCACCCGTTGTTAGGTAGCCCTGTTGGATATCCTGGCCTGCTGTCAGGCCCTGGGGTGCTTCCGATAGCAGGAACTTTCTCTCGATCTCCAATCTTTTTCTCCTTCTCTGTAAATCCATAAACTCTATGTTTATGGATTTATTTGAGAAGGGATCAGGTTTTTAGCCTGATCCCTGGTTGTTGAACTTCGCCACCAAGTCTTCGATGGTGGCGTTGAGAGGAAGCTCTTCTACCGGAATCTCTTCCAGAAGAGGTTCTTCCTCTTCTTCAACGATGGCGTTTTTGGCGACCGCCACCGAGATTGCCCGGTACCCGCCGTGGTAGCCTCGGGTACGCTTAGCGGAGATTACTGTGCCGGCCACTCCGGTAACCCGGATGTTGCCAAGTTCCCAGCCTTTGGTCGGGTCGATCAGCTCAATGGCTCCGGGGTGATGAGCTCCGAAGATCAGTTTAGGATTCACCCAGAAGCCGTTGCGGATGGAAGCGTTACTGGGGGTTCCAAAGCTGACAACCACCACTTCCGGATCATCCTGACTACCGGCTTGCTCGATTAAGTCGTCTAGGTCTTCCAGTTTTTGGTCAACCTGGTCGAGACGTTCAGCCGCTTTAGGCTTCCATTCCCGCAGGAATTCCATGGCTGCCGGTACTGACACACCCAGGGCTTCAGCTACGTCTACCCAGGTGTCGATGGGGCGGCCAATGCTGGTGACTTCGCCCAGTCCTTCGGTGAAGCGAGCGGTTTCCCAGCCTTCAAAGCCTTTGATGACTCGAACATCCGGAATAACTGCCAGCCGGTAGGTGGTACCGGACCATTTCCCACACTGGGAGTAGTCCGTTCCCTTGATGACTGCGATGCCAGGGATGTCCTTGCCTTTGAAACGGATGACTTCATCACCTTTGATAAAGAGCAGCCAGGGGCTGCGTCCTCGACTCTTGATCTTGTTGGACCAGGTTACTTCCTGCATGTCATTTCCCTCCCTGTTGTTGGTGGATGCGCTGTTCCGCCGCTTCAATTTCCTTGCGGAGACGGGCCAGATAGGCATCCGCCTCTTGACGGGTGTACTCATGTTTTTTGACAGCGGTCATGCCGTACTGAGTCATTGCCATCTCCTTTTGTTTTGTAATGTTCGCTGGTTTCGCCTTTTTGGGCTCATCAGCTCAAGCACACACTTGAGGACCAGTGGGCAGTTTATAGACTTGCCCGGGTCCGGGAGTCAGGCAGCGGCCTTGACTCTCATGAGCCGGAGAGCTTGGTAGACCGTCGTCTCCAAGCCCCGGTCTCCCCGCAGGAAGGTGTGGTTGGAGTGGCCGTGCCAGGCAGCCCGAGTCCGGCCTTCCAGAGCTTGAGCTTCCCCAAGGCTCTCAAAGCGGTGCTCGTTGTTGCCTTTGCCGTACAGCTCCGGCCGAGCCGTAGCCAGAGACTCCAGGTGGATCACTTGCTGGTACCGGTTAAGCACCAGCTCGAGATCCAGCCCGAAGCGTCGGCAGTACTCGGCCTGACCGCCCGGCACGTAGGCTGCCCCGTCGAGCAGTCCCCGGTCGCACAGGATGGTTTGGCCACCCCGCTCCAGAGCCTCTTCCTCTTGCTGCAGCTGCAGTTTGAGGATGGCGGCCTGGAAGGCGTCTTGCCACTCTTGCGTCCAGACTTTGGGCGCAGGCATGGGGCCTTCCAGCAGGAGGGTGGCGGCTTCGGGTACTACCACCAGGCCGGGGGTATGGGCAGCGGCTTTCAGGACTGTGCTTTTACCGGCGCAGGGTCCGCCTGTCAGGACTATCATCTGCATGGCTTTCTCCTTTTGTTTTTAAGGTTCCTCGTTTCTATTAGGGGAGTATATCACACTTTAAATATTTTGTCAAGTATTTCGACATTTAATTATATAATATGCTTATAAAAGTGGCTAATTTTAGTTAAAATAAATTAATAAAAAAAATATAAAAATCAATAAAAATAGGGTTAAAATAAAGTTATACACTTGACATTCATTAAAAAAATATATATCATTAAAATATTGACGAAAAAACCGACATTTATTAAAAAAAATAATAAAATATCTAAATAATTAGCTAAATTTAAACAAAAATATGGTATTAGATCAGTATTTGCAAAAAATCGGGTTAAATGACAAACAGGCTAAAGTATATTTGGCTGGTTTGCAATTGGGTCCGGCTTCCATTCAACAGTTATCCAAAGCTTCCGGTATTAAAAGAAGTACTGTTTATGAGGTGATGGATGATTTAATTGACCAGAACATGTTTACGGTCAGCCAAAAAGGCAAAAGAAAGGTTTTCACGGTTCAAGAACCAGATAATCTGTTATTGTATTTAAAACAAAAAGAAAAAGTTTTGGAACAGATTATGCCTGATTTGGAAGCTTTAAAGAATTCTGAAACCAAAAAACCGGCTATCCGGGTGTATGAAGGTATAGACGGTTTAAAGCAGATTTATGAGGATATGATTAAAAAACCGGGTGAAATTACAGCTATGGCTGCTCCTAAGCAGAAAATAGCTGCCACTTTGTTGGATTATTTGGTGGAAGATTGGAAAGATAGGAGAATTAAGAATGGGATTAAATTAAGAATGATCAGTTCCGGTAAAAATAAGAAGGATCAGGAAGAATTGAAGGAAATTAAATATTTGCCTGAGAAAAACTATCCTTTTTCAGTTGGTATCTATACTTATCGGAAAAAAGTGGCTTTTGTGTCTTACCAGCCTCAGGAAATGATTGGTTTAGTCTTAAGAAGTGAGGAGATTAACAAGACCATTAAGCTGATTTTTGAAATGTTGTGGCAAATTAAATAAGATTGACTTAAACTTTAAATCATGCTAAGATAAAGACACTAAATAATTATTAAAGTTTAAGGAATAAGTACTAAGCTCGGCTATGGCATAGAGAATTTTGGCTAAATTAGATATGACAGTAGATATCTTTTCTCTTGATATACCAGTATCAACCTCAAATTTATCATTAAATTTAGTTAAATTGTCTTAATTTAGCTGTTTTAGTCTGTTCCTTAAATTCAAGGACCATTATATGGAACATATTTTTATGTATGCATTGGTAATGTTAGCTTTAGGCATGGGTTTTGGTCTTGGCTATTATACTCGTAAGATTTTACTGCAAAACCGTAAGGATTCAGTGGAAGCCAGAATTGAGAGCATGTTAACAGAGGCTAAAGCTAAGCAAAAGGAAATCTTGTTGAATGCTCAAGAAAGGGCTTTGAAGGTGTTTGAAGACGCTAAGAATGATGCCAAACAAACTCGCAGAGAATTGGAGAATAATAAAAAAAGATTGGAAAAAAGGGAATCTTTGTTTGACCAGAAGCTGTTGGATTTGGAAAACAAAAAACAAGAGTTGGTTGACAAAGCTGAAAAGGTTAACCGCATTAAGGAAGAGGTTAACAAAATTAAAGAAGAGCAGTTTGCTAAATTGGAGAAGATCGCCGGTTTGACCAAAGCTCAAGCTGAAGAAATTTTAATGGAGAATACTGAGAAAGCGATTGCAGACAATTTGGTTCATCGAATCAACAAACTTGAACAAGAAGCTTCAGATGAGTTGGATCGCAAAGCCAAGGAAATTTTGTCGTTAGTCATTGAAAGATGTTCATCTTCACATGCTCAAGAAAACACTTCCTCAGTCATTGATCTGCCATCAGATGAAATGAAGGGTCGAATTATTGGACGAGAAGGTAGAAACATTCGAACTATTGAACAGCAGACCGGAGTGGAAATTATAATTGACGATACGCCTCAAGCCATTACTTTGTCTTCTTTTTCACCGCTGAGAAGACAAGTTGCCAAACTAGCCATTGAGAAACTGATTTTCGACGGTAGGATTCATCCTGCCAGAATTGAAGAAGCGATTAAAGAAGCGAAAGAAGAAATTGCAGTGGATATTAAGAAAGCAGGTGAAAATGCGGTCTATGAGGTGGGAGTGGCCGGTTTGGATCCCAAGTTGGTTCAGATTCTAGGTAGATTAAAATATCGTACCAGTTATGGCCAAAATATTCTAAATCATTCCACGGAAGTGGCTAATCTGTCTGCTTTACTGGCTGAAGAGTTGGGGGCAGATGTGGCCATTGCCAAGAAAGCCGGCTTACTGCATGATATTGGTAAGGCAGTCGATCATGAAGTTCAAGGTACTCATCCGGAAATTGGTAGAGATATTTGTAAGAAATTTAATATCTCTGAAGAAGTTATTAAACCGGTGCTGGAACATCATAATGACCGACCTTCAACTTTAGAGGGTATTATTGTCAAAGTAGCGGACGCCATCTCTGGCGCCAGACCAGGAGCCAGAAAAGACAGTTACGAGAACTATCTGCAGAGATTAGATGAATTGGAAGGAATTGCCAAGGGTTTTGCCGGCGTAGAAAAGGCTTATGCCATTCAAGCTGGAAGAGAAGTTAGAGTTTTTGTCATACCAGAAGAAGTGGACGATTTGGCGGCTAATAAATTAGCCAAGCAAGTGGCGGAAAAGATTGAAGCTGAATTAAAATACCCAGGAGAAATTAAAGTTAATGTGATAAGGGAAACTCGGGTAACTGAGTTTGCCAGATAAATATAAGAGATGTTAAAAGTTATCTTCATCGGTGACATTATCGGCAAGATCGGGCGTAAAGCCGTGATCCAACATTTAAATTCTTTAAAAAAGAAATATCTTCCAGATTTAGTTTTAGCCAACGGAGAAAACATTGCCCATGGCATTGGTTTTACTCATCATACCTTGGCTGAAGTGAGAGAAGCTGGAGTAGATTTATTCACTTCCGGTAATCATGCCTGGTCCAAGGGCAGTGCCGATGCCATTTTAGACGATCCGGATCCGATGATTATTCGACCCGCCAATTATCCCAAGAAAAAGTCCGGTCTGGGTCTAAAAACTTTGTCTGTTAAAAAAATTAGCCAAAATAAGATACTTGTGGTAAACTTACTAGGTAAGGTTTTTATCGATGAACCGGTCACTTGTCCTTTCAAGTCTTTGGAGCGGATTGCTCAGGAGTATCAAGATTACATTATTGTAGTAGATTTTCATGCTGAAGCCACTTCAGAAAAACTGGCGATGGGTCATTTTGCAGCCGGCAAGGTAGCAGCTGTCTTAGGCACTCATACTCATGTTCCAACCTGCGATGCTCGCATCTTAGACCGGGGAACCGGCTACGTTTCAGATATCGGTATGGTCGGTTACTATGATTCCGTAATCGGAGCTGACAAAAGACAGGTGATTAATATGTTTCTAAAAGAAGGAACCAGCTCCAAAAAGCATGATTTACCTGAGACGGGAGAATGTCAGTTTAATGCTGTTTATCTGGAAATAGATGTAAAAACCAAACAAACCAAAAAAATCATCCGCGTTGATGATATTGTCAAAGTTAATTAATAACGCAATTCTTATGTCTTATTTTGACGATGGTGCTGACCAAGCTATGCCAGCTACAGATCAGCCAACAGAAGCCGCTCCCGAAACTACTGACACTCCCATGTCAGAACCGGCAGCAGCTCCTGAAGCTCCAGCAGAAACACCAGCTGAGGAATCAACTGAGTCTCCTGCTGAAGATACTCCTTCCATGTAATTAATTAATTAAATTAATTAAAGGAGGCTTTATGAACAGAGCCGAATTAGCAGAAAAAATCGCTGAAGCAGTCGGTATTACCAGAGTTCAAGCCGAAGAAGCTTTAAAGGCGTTTGTGGATATAACCATTGACACCTTAAAAGCTGACGGTGAAGTAACTTTAGCCGGTTTTGGTACTTTTTCTGCCAGACGTCGTAAAGGACGTGAGGGTATTAACCCTCGAAATCCTCAAGAGAAGATTACCATTCCTTCAGTGGTGGTGGCTAAATTCAAAGCTGGAAAGAATCTTAAGGAAGCCCTTAAGAACGAAGGTGGAGCTCCAGCTGCTGAACCTGAAGTTGAAACACCTGGTGAATCAACAGAAGAATAGATAGGATGTAAAAAATTCTTCACATTATGTGGGGAGTTTTTTATTTTAAAAAGATAAAGAGGCAACTCTGATGCGTATCAGTGTTGCCTCTGGGGGAGTGTTCTCTCTAGTCGCTAAACAGCGACTCGAGAGATGCTCCCTCGGGAATGTCTATGGTCACGGTCTCTGGCATCTCCGTGACCACCGAGGGCTGTGCTTCCATGACCACGATGTGGCCATGGGTCGAGGATTCCTGCTGACTGTAGCAGTACAGCAGAATCCCAATAATTATGACTAAGCAGGTACACCCAATCATAAATAGTCCAATGACGCAGCGCACTGCGTCAACAATGACGGAAAAAGCACTTTTTCCCACGTTTTTTTCTCCTCTTTTCCAAATGGACCATCCATTTAGAATATATTAATTATAGCATATATTCTGTATTTTGTCAATGATGAATTAGTTAGCTAGTTTGACAAATTATATAAATTATGCTATTATATAATTGTTCTTTGTACAAATAAAACAACACTCCGTAAGGGGTTTAGAATAAAAACAAGAAGCGGAATGAGCAAGGTGTCCAAGGAGAATGAATATGAAGAAGATTGTTTTGGTTCTGGTGATGGCTCTGTTTTCTATGATAGCCTCGGCCCAATTTGACTTCACCTTCGATATCGAAGGTCAGGGCCAGGTTGTGGCGAACCCCCCGGGTCCCTACACCAACCCGACCAATGTCGTGTTGTATTTTATTCCGGATCCGGGCTGGCATTTGTTCTCGGTAATTAACCTCGATCTGTCCTACACGATCGACGGTTACCGCGTCGCCAGGGTAGAGATTGGCAGCGACAGGCTTATCCGGGTTCGTTTCGTTGAGATCCCGGTACTCGAGGTGACTAGTCACATAGTTGCCAATGGTCAGTACCACTCCTACGCCGAGACAGTGGATGTTGAGTTGAGGGTAGACCATTTGGCTGGCAATTCGCTGGTTTATCGCCCCCTCATCATCCACACGGTGCCTGAGGGAGCTCAGGTTGAAGGGCTGTATAGCTATTCCGGTTACAGTGAGCCGAGCGTTTTTCAGCCGATCGGCGGAAATGAGGTAAACATACTATGGGAGACCGGCTACGTCGGCATCAGTTCCAGTAGCTTTCCTCTGACTGTTCATTATCGTCTGCGTTTGCCGGCCGGCATGGAAGGTTCCCAAACCTTTACTGCACAAGTCGAGCACAGTGGCTACTACACAGTTCGTAGTCCTCTGAACGAAGTTGTGCTGCAACCCGCCGAACAGGCAGTCACGCTGAATGGTGGCGTCTCTTTCCAAGGACGCAACGCCGGCGAGAGAGGCATGGTCGACTATCTGATGTTGACTTTGCTGGATCCGTTGACTTTTGTCGAGCTGGATCAGTGTACTGTCCGGACGGATCTGGATGGTGAGTTTTTCGGCGCTGTCTTTACAGTGTCGGATGGGGATTATGTGCTCAACGTTAAGGGTAGTAATACCTTGGCGGTTGAAACATTTGTTTCCTTGAGCAGTCAGGTTCCGGTCAATGGAGCCTGGATGACGGACCAGGAGCTTCCAGTCGGCGATGCCAATGGTGATAACTTTATCACTATGCTGGACTTCGCCATCATGGCTCAAAGTTTTGGTATGGATCGTTTTCAAGAGGATTTCGATCCTCGGGGCGATTTCAATGGCGACGGCGCCATTACTATGCTGGACTTCTCCCTGCTGGCCAACAACTTCGGCCAATGCGGGGCCGGAGTTCAGTGATCAAAACAAGGCGGATCAACACGGATGTTGATTCGCCTTTTCTTATCTTGATTTTTTCTAATTTCTATGCTATACTCTAACTTAGTTTAACTTTGCACTCATAGCTCAATTGGATAGAGCACTTGGCTTCGGACCAAGGGGTTGGAGGTTCGAGTCCTTCTGGGTGCGCCACTCGCCCTTATAGCTCAGTCGGTAGAGCAGCTGCCTCTTAAGCAGACGGTCGGGGGTTCGAATCCCTCTGGGGGCACAAAAAAACACTCAGCTTTGTAGCTGAGTGTTTTGGTTATTCAGTGATATCCAAAGTTTCAACCGCTTTTTCAAACAGACCCTTGCTGTAGCTTTTGGAATAGGTATTGTTATCAAAAGTTTTCTTGTCTATCTCACCCTTTTTGTACAGAGCTAGAAGAGCGTTATCCATGGTTACCATACCGTTTTTGGCACTGGTCTGAATTGCGGTTTTAATCTGTGAGACTTTATTTTCTCTGATCAGATTGGCAATAGCCGGTGTGTTGGTTAAAATTTCTCTGGCTGCCACTCGACCGCCACCTTTTTTAGGCAGAAGTCTTTGAGAGATTACTCCTTTTAGAGTAATGGAGATTTGCATTCTAACTTGATTTTGTTGGTGGGGTGGAAAAATATCTATAATTCTATCAATAGTTTGAGCTGCCGAGTAAGTATGTAAAGTCGCAAATACCAGGTGTCCGGTTTCAGCTAAAGTAATGGTGGTGGCAATTGTTTCCAGGTCTCTCATTTCTCCCACCATAATAACATTAGGATCCTGTCTTAAAGCATGGATCAAGCCGCCCTGAAAAGTCAGCATGTCAGTGCCCAACTGTCTTTGGCGAATAATGCTTTTGTCCGGTTTAAACAAGAATTCAATCGGATCTTCCAGGGTAACAATATTCATGCTTCTATCATGATTGATGTAATTAATCATGGCAGCCAGGGAAGTGGATTTACCGCAGCCAGTCGGACCAGTGAAGAGAATCAGGCCTCGATTTAAATTGCATAAATCGTAAATTATGGGTGGCATGGCAATATCATCCATGGTAGGTATTTGGGAAGGAATGGTTCTGGCTGCCAAACCAATATTGCCCTTTTCCCAATGAATATTAATTCTGAATCTAGAACCATCTTCAATCTGGTGGGCAAAATCCAATTCTTTTTCAAGGGTGAACTTTTTAAAGCGTTCCGGAGTTAAAACTTCAGTTACCATAGTCTCAATCTCTTGGGCAGATAACGCTTGTTTGCTAATGGCTGTTAATTCCCCATCTATTCTCAAATATGGGGGCAAGTCAGTCACTAAATGTAAATCAGAAGCTTGTTTCTTAACAGCTTGTTTTAAATAGTCGTTTAAGGACATAGGATATTATTTCCAATTTTTTATAATCAGAGCTTGTTCAGCGGCCTTAATCTGAGCTTCTTGCTTGCTGGAACCGATGCCGGTTGTTACCAATTCTCTGTCCAGATACAAGCCAACTTTAAAGATCTTAGCATGATCGGGACCGGAAGAAGACATGACCTTGTAGTTGGGAGTGACACCCAGTTGTTCCTGAGCTTTTTCCTGGAAACTGCTTTTGGGGTCAACATAGAGCTTTTTAGAAATGATTTCTTCCAGTTCGTTTAGAATATTGTTTTGAATGAATTTGGAAGCTACTTTCATGCCTTGGTCTAAATAAATGGCTCCAATAATGGCTTCCATGGCATTGGATAGAATAAATTGTCTGGCTTTGGAATCTTTGTCTTTGGATTCACCCTTGCTCATCTGAATGAATTTTTCTATTTCCAATTTAACGGCAATTCTAGACAGATTAATACGATTGACCAAACTGGCTCGCCAGTTGGTTAACTCACCTTCCGGGTTGGGATAGTTTTGGTATAGATGTTCAGTTACCACCAATTCTAGAACAGCATCGCCTAAAAATTCCATTCTCTCATTGTGATTGAGTTTGTATTCCGGGTGTTCGTTGAGATAGGAGCGATGGGTGGTTGCTTCAATAATTAAATCTCGGTTCTTAAATTTAACACCGAGTTGTTTTTCAAGTTGAGTCAAATCTTTCATACTATTTTGCTGGTTCTTTAGTTTCAGTTGTCTTGTCTATGTCTTTTGTTCCCATTTGTTTGTAGATGGCACCTAAAACGCCATTGACGAATTTACCGGCTGACTCACCGCCAAAGGTTTTAGCCAGTTCAATGGCTTCATTAATGGCGACTTTAGCCGGAATATTCTTGTCAAACTTCAGTTCGTAAATTCCGACTCTTAGAATATTTCGGTCAATGATGGTGATTTGTTCCAAAGGCCATTCAGGAGCGAATTGGGTAATTAACTCATTGATTTCAGTAATGTTCTCCTTAACCCCTTTGATTAAATTAAAAGCAAACCCATCGTCGTCAAATTGAGGGGCAAAAATTTCTTGGTTTTGCTTGAGAACTTCTTCCACTTGTTCCTGTTGATGGTTGAAATCCCAGCGGTACAGGCTTTGAACAGCAATGGTTCGCGCTAAATGGCGATTAGACATATTAGTAACGGATTAGCCGTTAACTGTTAACCGCTAATCGAGTGGATCGACCAACGGTAAAAGGTCAACGTGACTACTAATGATTATTTATTCTCTTGTTTTTCCTTTCTTTCTTTGGCTTTTTGAGCTGCAGTTTTCTTCTTAGCTTTTAAAGTTATGGCTTGTTTACCTCGGTAAGTGCCGCAGTGACTGCAAGCATGATGAGGCTTTTTGGGTTGGCCGCATTTTGAACATTTAACAAGTTTAGTTTTAGCTAAGGCAAAATGGGAAGCTCTTCTTTTCTTGGAACTTTTAGTCCGTTTCTGAGTAGGATGAGGCATAAATCTAGTCTAGAATTAATACTTATTGCTGATTAAATTCTAACAGGTTTTTATGCATTTGGCAAGATGGATTGACAGTCTTAAAATTATATGTTATTGTGCAACAGCTTGAGTAACACCAGTCAAAACAAGGAGATGCTAAGTGACTAACAAATCTGTGGTCGAAACCAGGATTGGCTTGCCCAGCAACGTTTTCTATGTTGGCACGGTTGTCCAGATCCAGAAGCAGCGTTTTTTGGATCAACCGGTGGAAATCTCAATTGAAACCATTGTGCGGGTCGAATTGGCGTATTTGCCTGAGGAGAATAAGTTCGACCCCAGGTTGCATTACCTGACAAATACCGGTCGGAATATTGCTTTTGACCGCCAGGCCAAGAAGTTCTACGAGCTGTGTAAAGTAGAGGGAGGGGACGGCAATCCTCAACTGGCGACTTTGATGGTCCAAGTCTTTCGGCTCGGACGTTAGCTATTTCACGCTTGGTTGCTTTAGGCAACCGGGCGTTTTTAAATTGGCTTTAATTCTTTTAAAAACTTTCTTAAGTTTAGGGGTAGGTTGCTGGAATACTCATATCTTTTTCTATCCGGTCCGACAAAAGATAGATAACTGGCGTGTAAGAAGATTCTGTCCAGATCGGCTGTTTTTATTTTTTTCTTAAAATACAACCTGTCTCCCACGATCGGGGTGTCATGGGCTAACATATGCACCCTGATCTGATGAGTTCTACCGGTTAGAATTTCTACTTCCAGTAAGGTATAGTTCTTGTATTTATGGATCACGGTATAATTGGTCACAGCCTTTTTGTCTGAAGTATCAAATTTTCTGTCTTTCTTTTTGGGATGAGCCGCAAACAGACCTTTCTTGGTTTTGGATCTGCCGATATAGAAATCAATGGTACCTTCATCTGCTTCAATTTCTCCATAGACCAGGGCAGTGTATTTTTTAACCAATTTTCTTTTTTTGAATTTGTCTTTTAAGAAGTTAAACCAGTCTTGGTTGAGAGGAATGATCATGAGGCCGGAAACATCTTTATCCAGTCTGTGTACAATACCGGCTCTGTTGGGATCATCTCCAACCTGTTCAATGGCAGGATATTCTTGTTTTAACCAGTCGACTAAAGTGTTGGTTTCGTTTTGGTCGGTAGGATGAACCAGGAGTCCGGCCGGTTTGTTTATAACCAGATAATTATCATTTTCTGCGACAATTTTTATTTTTTTAAACAAGGCTTTGGAAGTTGAAGTCTTCACCGGTTTGAGCGGTCGGTCTTTAACTTGATGCTGAGAACTTGAGATGGTTATTTTGTCTCCTTCTTTTAGAAAATGATGGACACTGGTTGCTTTTCCATTAATTAAAACAGATTGATCTAAAATCATTTTTTTGATTTGAGATCTGGTAATAGCTTGTAGTTCTTGAACTAAGAACTTATCCAGTCTTTGACCCTGTTCTTGACCGGTAATGATTAAATTCTTTTTTAACATGGATTGACTTAATTAAGTATATATATTATGCTTGGGTTGAGAAGTATGGTGTCAATACCTCAGGAGGCTAGAACATGTTAACACAGCACGTGGTTGAGGTTATTCGGACCGGGCACTACTATCTCATGCCTGAACATCCGAATTGGATCGCTAAAGTGGTTAATGCAGATCCGGCTTGCTGTCAGGCTCATGTGGTGGTGCTGGATTTCCAAACCGGCAAACTGCATACACCGGGTGGTTTAAGTTTCTGCATCTTTAATCCCAAGCCTTTGAGTAAAACCGAGCTGGGAGGTTACGTCGCTTCAGCCTTGATGCATTTGGAGATCAGTGCCGGGCAAGCAGATGTCAACAGCGACCAGATCAAGGATCTAAAGCTAGCTGTTGAACAGTTCTAAACAGAGGAGGGACACATGGCCAGATTAGTGGAGGAGGGTGGATACTATTACTTCCAAGGATGCAACCTACTCATCTGTCGAGTTGATCAGGTATTTGAGGATGGTAGGTTTGACGGTCTAGTTCTAAATCTCGAGACTGGTCGCATCATGCCTTTGGTAGCAGCCACCAGCCAGTGTTTAGATCTGGACCATTCTTTCGAATCTTTAATGCCGGATTTGAAACAGCGGGCACTTCGAGCTGTGTCACAGTCTATTACAGATTTCTAACATTGTAACTCACTTCGTGTTAACGGGGTGAGTTATTTTCATGTAACCTTCTCTTTCTCTCATCTTCGTAAAAAGCAATATCTGGATGTAGCTTCTTTAGATCTTTATCTGTTAATTCATCTAGCTTTTGAGCCTGTTTTGTTAAATAATCAGGATCGTTTTTCTTAGGATCTTCCAACACTTCAGCCAGCAGGGCGTTTAAAATCAGACCAACTCTGGGGCCGGGTTTGAGGCTGAGGAGTTGCATGAGTTCATCGCCTTTTATGGCTAGCATTTTGGGAGTTATGGGATCTAAAACGACTTCCTTAAACCTTCTTTCCAATTCCTGCAGTTTCCAAGGTTTGGCTTTAGGTCTGCCCATGCCCAGTCTGTCGCAGATTCTAAGGTTGATGAAATCATCTATCTTGTCTGTACCCAATCTGTTGAGCAATCTTCTGACTCCAGCGTCTGAGACCAGGTCTAGGGCGTAATAGAACATGTGGTATCTGACCAGATGAGTGACGTCTTTGATAATGTCATTTTTAAAACCCAGTCTTCTCAAAATTTGTCTGACCATTTTGGCGCCTTCAATGTCATGGTTGTAGAAGGTGGCTTCTTTACCTTCTCCGCCCTTGGTTTGCGGCTTGGCAATGTCATGGAAGAGTGCAGCCAGTCGGATGTTTAAATCATAATTTCTTTGAGCGGCAAAACCCAAGGCTCTGGCGTTGTGGTCAAAAACTTCGTAAATATGAGCTTTATTCTGTTTCACACCTAAGCCGGCTTCCAGTTCCGGTATTAAAGCTTTGAGCAAGCCCAACTCTTGCATTAATCTAATGCCCTGTTCCGCCCGGTCAGACAGAATGATTTTAGTCAATTCCTGGTTGATTCTTTCTTGAGCGATCTTGGTAATCTGGTTTGCTTTGTCTTGGATAGTTTGCTTGGTTTTGGTTTCAATTTTGAAATCTAATTGACAAGCTTGTCTGACCGCTCTGAGCATCCGAGTGTAGTCTTCTTGAAATCTGAGTTTGGGATCTCCAATGGCCCGTATCTTTTTATTCTGCAAATCTGACAGACCTTTGAATTTATCAACTAATTTTTGCGTATTTAAATTCCAGGCCAAAGCATTAATGGTAAAATCCCGTCTGCCCAAATCTTGTTCGATGGGTAAGTCTTTATCTGATTGTATTTCAAAGTCTTTATAACCGCCTGACATACCGGCATGTTCAGTTCTGGGCAGTGCGATGTCAATGGGTTCAAAATTTTCATCTGTATGTTTGGGTATAAACTTAAAGACTCCAAAACTTTTACCCACCAAGTTAACCTTACCGAGTTTGCTTAATGTTTTTTCAAGATCAGAAGTTTTAACATGTCTGATGACAAAATCGTAGTCTTTGGTTGGTTTGTCAAGCAGAATGTCTCTCACAGCACCCCCGACCAAAAAGATTTCAGCCTCAGGAAAGGTGGTCATGAGTTGTGATAGAAATTCAAATTCAGGCTGGCTGAAAGTGATTTTTTGCCAGTGTTTCAATTTGGTTTGAGCTTGAGCTTGGGTCATTCCGATTTTTGCTTGAGGAGTTTAAATGTAGTATAATAGTATTGTATTAGAAATAGGTATAAAAATCAATTTATGAAATTAAAAGTGGCTATTTTGGCAGTTGCTGTTAACCTGGTTTTAGCCGTATCTAAGGTGATGATTGGTTGGTGGACAAAATCGGTGGCTATTTTAGCAGACGGCATTAATTCTTCTGCCGATGTTTTCACTTCAACCATCAATTTTTTTGGCATTAAAATGGCCTCGAAGCCGGAAGATGAAGGCCATCCTTACGGTCATCACAAATTTGAAGTGGTCTCAGCTTCAATAATCATCCTCTTTCTTTTTTTAACCGGTGGTTGGATTTTGTATGAAGCTTACCAAGGCTTTGTTAATCCTCAACAAGTGTCCATTAGTTATTTGGCTTTGGCAATCATGCTGGGGTCAATTGTGTTAAACGCCATCATGTCTTGGTTGAAAGTGTATTACGGTAAAAAAGAAAATTCCGTATCATTGGTTTCAGACGGTATTCATACCAGAACGGATGTCTTGTCATCGGTCGGTGTTTTAATTGGCTTGTTACTGTACCCGTACTGGCCTTATGCCGATGCTCTGGCTGCGGTTATTATTGGTTTGTATATTCTAAAGGAAGCCATTGGTTTAGGCAGAGAAGCAGCCGATTCCCTGTTGGATGCTTCAGCTGATCCTGAGGTGATAGCTAAGATTGAGAGAATTGTCAGTGATGAAAAAATAGAATTGGCGAATTTAAAGACTCAGAAAAAAGGAGCGGTGATAACTGCCAATTTGGAAATTAAACTGGCTAAGAATTTAAAAGTGGCAGAAGCCACTGAGATTTCAAATGATTTGAGAAAAAAGTTAATGGACCAGATTAATAATTTGGAATATGTGGCCATCCAAATCGGCAGTCATGATGTGGTGGAAAGCTATTATCGGTCTCAGAAAACTTTAGGTTTAGGTGAAGGTTTTGGTTGGAGAAGGCAAGGACAGGACGATGGTCAAGCTTCCGGTCCGGGTGGATATTGTGTTTGTCCCAATTGTGGCAAGAAAGTTAGACATGACAGAGGTAAGCCTTGTTCCAAAATGGTGTGCGAGGAGTGTAACCAGAAGATGAAAAGGGAATGATTTATTTTTTAAGAAAAAAGCGGCAATATGCCGCTTTTTTGGGTGGACACTAGAAGAGTCGAACTTCTGACCTCGTCCACGTCAAGGACGCGCTCTAACCAACTGAGCTAAGTGTCCATATTTTGCAGTAGGCCAGGGTGGGATTGAACCACCGACCCCAACGTTATAAGCGTTGTGCTCTAACCCCTGAGCTACTGGCCCTTATAGAGAAGAGTATAGCATGGTTTGGGTAAAAAATCAAGGCTACATTTTACTCTTAATTTCTTCTACAATCTGTTTTTGAGCTTCAATTAAGGAAATATTATGCAGAGTGAATTTAGCTGTTTCTTGACTGCCTTTGGCTTCAAATTTCTTAGCTAAGAATCTGGCATCATGATTTTTAATCGAATAAACAATACTCTTAATGGCATTATCTCCATTATTTTTAACCTCGTAGTTTAAAATAACCACCTCAGCCCGTGGCAGAGAGACAATTAATTCATCAATCACGTCATGAAGTTCAGCCGGAGTGGTTTGAGTGTCAATAAAATCTTGTAAAGATATGTTGGACCAGACCAGTCTATCTTCCAGACTGCTGCTTAATCTGGTTAAGACCTGACCCCATAATTTTAAAGTTGAAACATATCTGTTCTGGTAGATGTGTCGAATGATTTTTTCTCTGTCTGCTCCTTGGTCAATTAGATGACTGGCAGTTTCCAAAGTTTTGGATTTAATGTTATGGCTTTTAAAGTTTTTGGTGGCGCAGATTAATCCGGTTAAAAGATTGGTGGCCATGTTATTGGTTATCTTGTCAGGAATCAGTTTTTTAATCAGAGCATAGACTATTTCTGACGTGGAGGCTGAGGTTAATTGGATTAAATTAATTTCTGCGTACTGTTCATTCTGAGCAGAGCTGTCCAGATTAATAATCGGTCTGGCAGCAAAGAAGTCCAGGTTGTTTGAGTAAATGTGACCTAAAGATTCCAGATCTTGAGTGTCCAAGGTAATAATTAAGTCATATTTATACCGGCTTAATTCCGTATGGATTTTTTTTAGCTCAAAGTTGGAGTGCTTGGGATCCAAATGTATTTTAAGCCGATCCTCAGTTTTCTCGTAATAAATTTCAGAAATGGGATTTTCTTTGGTATTGATGCTTAAAGTCACTTTTTGTAAATTAGTCAATTCCGGTTTGACTTCTTGTACGTCTAAAAATTCCAATTTCTGGCACAGCTTAAAATCTGAACAAACCAGATCTACCTGTTTGTGCATTTTTTCCAAGGCCTGTTTTAAAGCTAGGCCACTGCCCAGGGCATCGCCGGTGTAATCTTGTTTAAAGACGATTAAAACAGACTTATTTTTTTGTATTAAGTCAATAATTTGTTGCTGGATTGTCAGTGCCATAAAAGCTATGTGCTTAATTGGTTAATATTAAAGCAAAAACCTGAGAATGTCAATTTAGCTTGAAAAATAGCTAAAAATTAAGTAAGATACTAGTATTATATAGTTAACTTCTAAATAGATGGCTAAATTGGATTTACCCAAAGCCTATGAGGCTAAGGGTGTCGAGGACAATATTTATCTGGCCTGGGAAAAAGCCGGCTTATTTAACCCGGATAATTTGTCTGAAGCTCAAAAACCGTTTGTTATTTCCATGCCTCCACCTAATGCCACCGGTATTTTACATACCGGTCATGCCACCATGCTGGCCATCCAGGATCTAATGGTTCGTTACCACAGAATGAAAGGAGACAAAGCTCTATGGGTGCCGGGTACGGATCATGCTTCCATTGCCACTCAGACTAAAGTGGAAAAGATTATTGCTAAAGAAGGTACCAACCGCCATGAATTGGGTAGAGAAAAATTTTTAGATAGAGTAGATAAATTTGTGGAAGAGTCCAGGAATACCATTAAGACTCAGGTTAGGAAAATGGGTTCTTCTTGCGATTGGTCCAGAGAGAGGTTTACACTTGATCAGGGCTTGTCTGAGGCTGTCCAGGCCGCTTTTATTAAAATGTATGAGGATGGGTTAATCTACCGCGGAGACAGAGTGGTTAACTGGTGTCCGAGATGTCATTCTACTTTGGCAGATGATGAGATTGAATATGTGGATCAGCAAGCTAAATTCTATACTTTTAAATATTCTAAGGATTTTCCTTTTAGCATTGCGACCACTCGTCCGGAGACCAAGATCGGAGATACGGCAGTAGCGGTTCATCCTTCTGACGACCGGTATAAAGAATATATTGGCCAGACTTTTGAGGTAGAGTTTGTGGGTGTTCCTCTTAAGATTAAAGTGATTGCCGATCATAATGTGGATCCGGAATTTGGAACCGGAGCTTTAGGTGTGACTCCCGCTCATTCTCATGTTGACTACCAGATGGCGATTGAAAACGATTTGGAGATTGTTAAGGTGATTGACGAAGACGGCAAGATCCATGACGGTTTTGGCCAGTATTCCGGTAAGAGTGTGGAAGAAGCCAGAGACATGATTGTAGCTGAGCTTAAAAAACAAGGACTTTTGGAGAAGGAAGAAGACATGGAGAATAAGTTGTCTGTTTGCTATCGTTGTGATGCTCCCATTGAACCTTTGCCTTCCAAGCAGTGGTTTGTAGCGGTAGATAAGAAGTTTAAGTTGCAAGCTAAACAGAAATTAAACTGGGATAAAGATGAAGCCAGTCTTAAGGAACTATCTTTGCATGTAGTTAAATCCGGTTTAATTAAAATAGTGCCGGAACGTTTTGAAAAAACTTATTACCATTGGATGGAGAATTTGCACGATTGGTGCATTTCCCGTCAGATTTGGTATGGTCATCGAATTCCGGTTTGGTACAAGCAAGATGATAGGGAAGATATTGTAGTCGGTAAAGATAAGCCGGAAGGTAATTATGTTCAAGATGAAGATACCCTAGACACTTGGTTTTCTTCTGCTTTGTGGACTTTTTCCACTTTAGGCTGGCCTGAGAAAACCAAAGATTTGGAACTGTATCATCCGACTCAGGTGATGGAAACCGGTTATGACATTCTGTTCTTCTGGGTAGCCCGTATGATTATTATGACCACCTATTGTTTGAATGAAATTCCGTTTGAAACCGTATATTTGCATGGCTTGGTTCGGGATGAAAAAGGCGTTAAGATGAGTAAGTCTTTGGATAATGCTTTAGATCCTTTGGATGAGATAGACAAATACGGCACAGATGCTTTAAGGCTGTCCATGTTAATTGGAGTAACTCCCGGTAATGATTTTAAATTGTTTGACCAGAAAATTGCTGCCTACCGTAACTTTGTCAATAAGCTATGGAATATTTCCAGATATGTTTTAACTTCGGTTGAAGAGGTTAAATTAATGGAAAAAGAACCGGCAGGCAAGACTCTGGCAGATAAATGGATCTTGTCCAGATTAAATACCACTATCGCAGAAGTCAACAAGCAGATGGATGAGTACCAGTTTTCTGCTGCCGGTGAAAGTTTGCAGCAGTTTACTTGGAATGAATTGGCGGACTGGTATTTGGAAATTGCTAAAGTTGAAGGAGATAAGGATGAGATCTTGCTTTACATTTTGCAAGTTGTTTTGAAACTCTGGCATCCGTTCTGTCCGTTTGTGACTGAAGAATTATGGAAAAACTGTAAGGCAGATAAAATGCTCATTGTTTCATCATGGCCTCAAGCTGGAGAAAAAGATGAGATTGCAGAGAAGGACTTGGAAGTTGTTAAGGAAGTCATTACTGGCATTCGGTCTTTAAGAAGTGAAAACAGAATTGAACCGGTTAAGCTGGTTAAGGTTCTGGTGGTTAACAAGAAGCCTGAGATAATAGATAATCAGGTGGAGATTATTCAGAAACTGGCTCGTTGTGAAAAGATTGAAGTTAAAGAAGTTTCAGACAAACCGGAGAATAGCTTGGAAACTCAAATCGGAGAGACCAAGATATATTTAGATCGTTCTGGTATAATAGACACAGATAAAGAAAGAAGCAGATTAAACAAAGAAATTAAAGAGGTAACTGGTTATATTCAGACCATTACTTCTAAATTAGAAGGTGAGTTTTCTCAGAATGCTCCGGAAAAAGTTATTGCCAATGAAAAAGACAAACTGGAAGCTCAAAAAGACAAGCTTCAAAAGTTGGAAGAACAATTAAGTAATCTCAAATAAATGTCAAAAGTAATCACTGACAAAAAAAAGATCAATGATCTTTTAACTCGGGGAGTGGAAAATATTTATCCGGATCAAAAGAAATTGGAAGAATTGTTGTTATCCGGCAAACAACTTAGATTGTACTGCGGTTATGATCCAACCGCTTCTTCTTTGCATATCGGCCATGGCATTACCATCCGCAAACTGGCCAAGTTTTTGGAATTGGGCCATCATGTGATGTTTCTGTTTGGAGATTTTACCGGTACGATTGGAGATCCGACAGATAAATCTGCCACCAGAAAACCTTTAACACTCGAACAAGTTAAAGACAACTTAAAAGGTTGGAAAAAGCAGATTCAGAATATCATTGATATACATAAGGTGGACTTTCAGTTTAATTCCCGATGGTTAAAGAAGTTGTCATTAGCGGATGCCGTAAATATTTCATCTCACTTTACGGTTCAACAAATGTTGGACAGGGATATGTTTGACAAAAGATTAAAAGAAGGCAAACCAATTCATCTGCATGAATTCTTTTATCCTCTGTTGCAAGCCTATGACTCCGTGGCTATGGATGTGGATTTGGAAATCGGTGGTAATGACCAAACTTTTAACATGTTGGCTGGCAGAACTTTAATGAAAGCGGTTAAGAGTAAAGAAAAGATGGTTTTAACCACTAAATTATTGGAAGATCCGACCGGTAAAAAAATGGGCAAGTCTGAAGGTAATATGATTAGATTGGACGATAGGCCTGAAGATATGTTTGGTAAGGTCATGTCATGGCCGGATGAAATGATTGTTCCAGCTTTTGAGATTCTAACCGACATTGAAATGGATCAGGTTGATGAGTATGCCAAGCAGATGAAAGATTCCAAATTTAATCCTCGAGATCTTAAAGTCGCATTGGCCCATGCGGTGGTGTCCACTTTCTTGGGAGAAACTCAGGCAGATTTGGCTCAACATGATTTTGAAAGAGTTTTTGTGGAAAAGAAACAACCTTCAGACATGCCGGAAGTGACTGTAGGGGAAGATATGATGGGAGTTTTGGATCTGTTTGTATTTACCAATTTGGCTCCCAGCAATTCTCAGGTCAGAAGACTGATTAAAGAAGGAGCAATTAAAATTAATGATCAAAAAGTGACCAATCCGGAGTTGGAAGTTAAGATTGAAGACGGTATGATTTTGCAAAAGGGCAAGAAGAATTTTGTTAAGATCAAGATATAGGTAGACATATAATAAACACGGTTTTAGGACCGTGTTTTAAGATTCAATTTTTCTTTTAAATCCTTTAACCTGGCATAAAAGCCTTTGGAATGAATGGATCTTAATCTTAAAGCCTGGGTATCATAATGATGCAGCCATTCATGCAGAAGAGTATCCAAAAAAGTTTTAGGAGCCAAAATTTGTCCTCTGACCGCGGTTCGGTTGGTAATGTAAATATATTTGGAACCGGTTTGGTAGTAGCCGTACTGCCTTAAAACCACCCTGTTGTTTCTTTTTCTGTGGTATTGCTTGGCATCTGCAATTGTCAGCTGGATAATATCTATTTGAGCCAAATCAGACAATTCATCCAATAATTGTTCTCCCAGAACTTGCCGGTCTTCAGCTTCCAAACAGATTAAAAGTTGGTTGGCTAAATGGCAGGCATGTTTAGACACTGGAAATCTGACCCTGGTGAGGCGGTTGCTGCGGTAGTAGTTGAATTGCGAGATTAACTGTCTCATTGACGAGGTGTATGTTTAGTGCTAGAATTGGATCTAGGTTCAACCAGCGGGAGGTAAGCTATGACTTTACAGCATCTGTACATTGGCATGCTATTTTTGGCGGTTATATTTGAGAACGTGGGCGACGATTACCCCACAGTCAAGCGTCCTTTTCATATAATTGCTTTGACGCTACTTTTTTCTTCCTTGGCGGTCATCTTACTTCATGGCTTGTTTCAAACCTAAAACGCAACATCGTGTTGCGTTTTTCTTATTCCACAATTTCGTCTCTTTTGTCATGTATGAAAGAGAGAGTGCTGTCGAAAAATTCAACCAACATCTTAAAGGGTGTTTCAATTATAACATCCATGATAAATAAAAGCACATTGACGCGGGAGAAGTTGGTTGAGATTAATCTGCCCACTCGGATAATCGGTAGGGAGAAGAAATCGAAGATGAAATTAGTCAGATTGTCCTTTCTGGGCATAACACTGTACTGTTTGGCTAAAGATCTCAATCTAAAGCCAAAGAAGCTGACCAAGGTTAAAAAGAAAATAAACAAAAAGCCACTTAAAATATTAAAGTCCAGTATGTTTAAAGCGTAAATGATCAGACCAAAGGATAGAGTAAACATGATAACATACACTACGTTTAAAGCTAAAAAACTGACTGAATTTCTTTTCATGGTTTTTTTGGCTTTGAAAATAATTTTTCTGTCCTGTCCGTAGATTATTTTCTTGATCTCGTTAACAATAGTCTGAGTATTCTTAATACCCGGCACGCGTATTGTCATGGCTATGAAAAACATGAGAATGGGATGAAACACCACGTTTATGGCTAATGCTTTCCAATAAATATGGTTTAAGACAAACCAATCAAAGGGTAGTTCTATGGCAAAAGCCAAAATGGTTTTGGTGAAAAAAATATATACGATGACTCTTAAAATCGTGCCAATCAACTTGCTCTGGGTGACTTGGTAATTGTGGACTGCCAAATCTTCGATTTTTTCTTCCAAAGTTTCCTCATTGGTCATTATTTGTTCGATTTGTGCTTGGTTCGTTTCCACCAATTGTCTTAAAACTAGAAAGAACACGGATTGTGGTTTAACGGTGCGGGTTAGCTGGAAGTTGAGAGGATGCTTCAAGTTTATTTCAATCTTGTTTTTGACAATATTGATGCTGCGACAGAAAGGTCGAATAGTGTCTTTTGTCAGTTCAGTCCAATTGGGCACATACAGATTTAACAGTTTGTAAGTTAAGGTGACACTGTCTGCTCTGTCTAGGGTTTTTAAAGTTGAGATGTAGATCTGTAAATTTTTATCTTTGTCAGTCACATCTGTCTTTACAAAACTTAAATGATCCACCAGGTGAGAGTACATTAGATTGACGATAGCTGTATCTTTGTCAGAGCCAAATAACATGTCATTAATTTCACAAGATGCCAAATCCAGCACCCATTCACTTAGTTTGTTGGCTTTGGGTAATTTGTTGACTTGCAGGTGGTGAATAATGGCTAAATACTTGTCTACAACCTGAGCCAGTTGGTCAATGATGGTTTCTGGCAGGGTGTTGTTGGGCAGATAGCCGGCTCGAATGAATTCATATATTAAAGCCTTACTGATTTTATGGGCTCGTTTTTCTTGTAACAGGATAATCTGTCTTTTCAGTAGTCTTTTTAAAGAATTGCGGGTAATGAGATGTTCCTCATTATAGTCCATGACATTCCTGATTTTTTCATAAAAAAAACCGAGCCGAGATGCCAGATGGCTCAGTTTGATTTTCTCGGCTTCCGGATCATGAAAGGTCTTGTCTGGCTGTTTAAAAACATTAATCAGCCATTGGATTTGTGAGTTGATTTTCATACTTAAACGACTTTATTCTAGCAGAATTTGGGTTTTTTGTAAAGGGTTTGACTCTTTGTTTGTGATTAGGTTTAATAAAGTCAGTGGCTTGTTGTTGAGACTGTTAACGTAGGAGGAAAGAATGTTTATTTACAACGTTGGCGCTATTGATCCACCTGAAGAACCCACTGATTCTGACGATGAATCACAGCAGGTGGTTTGCAACTATTGCAATCGGCGACTGGCTAGAAGCCAGGCTTGTTGCATCAATGGTCACTTCTTTCATTTTGAGTGTGCCGCTGCATCCATAGAGGGTTGTGACTAATTTCACTTAACAGGCAATAGTCAAGTTGCCTGTTTTCTTTTTAAAATATGGTGTATAATTAAGGCGTTACTCATAATAGATCGTATGGCAACTAAAAAAACCACAGCTAAGAAGGCTAGCTCTTCCGCCAAGTGCTGCACCGAAGATAAGATGCAAGAGGTTAAAAAGGTAGCGGATGAATTAATGGCTAAGATGAAGGAGGCCAAGAAAAAGTTTAACCAGATGGACCAGGCAACTCGTAAGAAAATCATTGCTGGCGCTGCTGGTGTTGTAGCGTTGTTGGCTGGTATTAAAATGGCAAGAGGTATGAAAAAGAAGAAAAAGAAATAGCAGGCATAAAAAATGACCTTGTTCCGGAGGGATGAGGTCATTTTTTTGTTTAGTTATCCGGTGCCAGGATTATGACATTGCCGGCCGGGTATTGGTTAAGATCGGGAATGGTTTCAATCTTAGCTTCCCAGAGTCCCATGGAAATTCCTCTTTGAAAAGTATCCCAATTTAAAATGGCATGCCGGTAATTATTCTTATCCAAGGCATAAACATCGTTTTTGCCGGCTTGTTTAATCAGTTTCATAGTCTCTAATGAGTTATTTAATAATTTTTCATAGAAATCACTTGGTATATTATGACCCGGACATGATTTGTAAGTGGCATAGTCACGATGGAATTTCAAGTTTTCAAAAGGAATATTGTGCTTGATGCTTAAATCTTCGATGAGATTCTTTAAAGAATTCAATTGAGCCTGAGATGGTTCCTGAGTGTCAAAATTACCGGTTAAACAAATACCAATGCTGTCATAATTCTTGTTTTGTTGAGTGGTGTGAGCGCCCGGTTCCCAATCTGCTCGGCCTTGGTAGACTCTGCCGTCAGCGGTAATGAAATACTGGTAGCCGATATAATAACCCAAAGCTGATTTAAAATTCCAGAGCTGTTTATGGTAATTGTTTACCGCTTCAAAAGTGGTGGTGTCTCTGTCTGTTAAAGTGTGATGGAGTACAATGTAATTTTTTTGGTATTGGGTAGGCATATTTGACGGCTATTTCTTAATTTGTTAAAACTATATTAATCTATATTAACTCAAATTAGCCAATTCACATGCAAATGTCAAATAACCCAGAAGAGTTTTCCGTGATTTTCAAAGGCAGTGGTTTAAAAGAATTGGAAGAAATCGCCAAGATGTATGGCACTTCCAAGGGAGAAATTATTGTCAAAGCCATTAAATTGCTTAAGTTGACCAAAGTGAAAGGTCAGGGTCAAGCTTTCCTTAAGGAGTCCAACCGAGAAATTTCCATAGATACGGATAGGTTTTAATCATATGACTTTAAAAATGGATTTAACCAAACATATTTATGACGGTGAACCGGATCAGGTTCCAGAGCCGGATTATGATGAAACCACTGAAGAAACAACTGAGGAATACATTATAGATTCTCAGCTTGAACCGGAAGAAAATATCAGTCAAATTCCGGGCGTGGCCATTAAAAGAGAAAATGCTCGTTCTCAGATAGCTTATCTGTACGTAGCTTCTTTTTTAGCCATAATCGTTTTAATATTCTTTTATGCATATTTTAAAAGTTCTCAGGTTAATGATTTAAAAGATCTGTTGGTGACGGTTTCCGGTATTTTGTCCGGTCCTTTGGGTTTCATAATTGGCTATTATTTTAAGGTTGAGGATGAGAAATAGGTAAGTGTTTATATCTAATAACACGGTTAAAAACCGTGTTTTTTGTTATATTAAGCTATTTTTTAGCTTATTTAAGATAATAAATGTCAGTAAGTATTGACAAAAACGTTAAAATATGATATACTATGCATATTGTTCTTTACAACTACTTTCCGCTGAGGAGCGGAATCCGCGGATGGCGGATGGAGATTGACCATGAAGGATGGTATCTTGTACTCGTTGCTGGTGGTTCTGGCGGTTTCGGCGATCTATCACGTTGTGGTGGTGCCGTTGACCACGGAGCCGCAGCCACGGCAGTTCCCTGAGAACGCCACGGTCTTTCAGGCCAACCCGGAAACGGGTGAGTGGCAGGAGATCGAGAAGGTCAAGGTTAACGTCTCGTCGCAAGACGGGCGTGACCAAAACCCGACTTCGGAAGAGACCGGATCCATTTCGGTCAACTTCCGGCTTTACTAGTAGTATCCGACCCTTTCCAGTGGGAACATGGTGTTCCTGCAGACCAGGTTGATCATGATGACGGCCGGGGTTGGTGGCTCGCCGGTGCTCCCGTATCAGTCGACGGGCAATCTGTCTATCGAAGAAGTACGGTTCGGACATCGGTCGGAAGATCGGTTCATCCGAGGCTTCTACGATGGTCAGTGGGTCGACTTCTCGTCGATACAGGAGGCTGTTGACCTTAGGTGTCAGGCCGTTGAGCTCGGCTATGGCGAGTACGACGGCTTCGTTATCAGCCAGTACGGACAATTCCGTATTTACGGACAAGGTCCGAACAATACTCGGATCAACCGGACGCTCCAGCACGAGGCCGTGCGTGCCATGCATGGCACGCAGTTGCACTTGGCTAACCTCTGGGTTTCCGGCCAGGTTCACATGAGCTCGGCTGAAACCTTGGTGATGCAGAACTGCATCGTGACTGCGGCTGGCGGTGCGTATGCAGTCGGCGCTTTCGGTGTCGATTACGTGTACCTTAGCCAGTGCCTAATCAAGGGTGCTGGCGTCTCCACCGAGTACGGTCAGGCCATGAACATAGGCGTCCGTGGTGCTGATGCGATTGAGATTCACAACTCGGTCGTCGAAGATGCCAACATAGCCTTTTATGATGCCAGCCAGATGTATCTTAACGGCATTTGCTACTATAACGTAGCTTATGTCACGTACGAAGATGATATTCCCTTGTACATATCGTCTTCGAACGTGTTCGAGGCAGATCCGCTGATCGAATACGACGGTCAGCGTTGGCATATCGATCCCAACTCTCCTTGCATCGGCACGGGGAGCGCGATGGGGGCCGCCGATATCGGTCCCAACTTCGACTAACCATTACCACCCCTTCTTCTCACACCGAGTGAGGAGGAGGGGTGTTTTCTTTTTGTCTAATTTAATTTATTATCTCTATGTATTGACAAATTATTAATAATATGTTAGTCTATTCTATTGTTCGTTGATAATTTAATCAGGCCTTAACTGGATTGCTAAAGTGGCAATCCGGAAACAATAGATGACCATTCTTAAGAGCAATGGTCAGACAAAGGAGGATCGTGATGAAACAGGTTGTTGCGTGTCTTGGTATCCTATTCATTGGCTTGTCCGCTTGGGCAGAGCCGAATCTGACCGAGGTCGGAGACCAGTTTTTGCGTCAAGTGGATCATGCTGTGTTTTGTCTGAGCAAGTTGGATCTACCGCCGGGTGCACCTCCCAGGAACTACGATTTCACGTTCCAGGTTGAGAACGGCGAGATCAATGCTCGGATGGAGGGATTGGCACCGGCAAGATACAATTTCTACAGCTCGCTGGGCAGCAATGGCTCACCCACCGTTCTGTTTACCAGCGAGCACCAGACGATCGTGGTTGCAGCCGGTCAGACCACCCATGTTGAAGTGGTCTACAAGTTGCTTGACGACTATCCGGTGCAGATGCGGTTTCAGTATCCGGTTGGCCCGGAATTGACTTCAGGCCGTATTGTCTTGCCGGATGGATCTGAACTTATGGTTGGCGTTGTCAGCCAAGAAGATCTGGGCAACGGTTATTACGACGTTGTTATCCAGGCGGGATTGCCCATTCATTTCCAAGGCGGTCGTCTGGAGATGACCACTGTTATGGGTACCGAGTGGGTTGGCCAGATCAGTGGCGTTGACATGGTTAACCAGATACCTTCGCGTGTGCCGGCCAGCGTCAATGTTGATACGGACGGCTCTGTCTGTATTGATACGGTCACTTTCGAACATCAGCAGACTGGCATTTCCACCAACACGGATCGTCACTACTCGTGTCTACAAGCGGCGGTGGATGATCCGGAGGTGACTGACATTCTTCTGGATGAAGGTTTTTTCACTGGCTTTGAGTTGGCCTATAATGCTGAGGATACCCGCCAGCTAACCATTACCGGAGCAGGTTATGGTAAGACCTGGGTCCACTCAATTAGCATTATCGGTCATCCGGATCGTGAAATAGCCATCCAGGACATGACCATTTGTGGTGACATGGAAAATCCCGGTATCCGAGTCGCCAGTTATGCACGATTGAAGGTACAGCGCTGCTTCTTCCGCGCTCTCAAGGATTGCATGGAGATTATTTTCTCCTATGTTAACCTTGAGAATTGCCATTTTGACGCTTCTGTCCAGAACAGTGCCACCATAAACAATGGCATCTTGGAGCATAACATCTATATGATTAGCTCTCAGGTGACTATTGACAAGTGCGTCTTAGTCGGACCGGTGACGCGTGTTCTGGGTTTCTATTTGGCAGCGGATCATGGCTTGTCAGACGGCCATTTCCTACAGGTTTTGGATACCGTATTTGTCCGGTTCCAGAACAGTTCTGCATACAACTACGAACAGTTGATGGAGGTACCGGTTTCTCTGTTGACACTGGAGAACTCAAGTGAAGTCCAAGTTCGGGGCGATCTCAAAGAGTTCCTGATGGAGTTCTATCCCGGTATCGGGGTATACTAGAGTTTTTAGCACCCCTTCTTCTCACACCGAGTGAGGAGGAGGGGTGTTTTCTTTTTTATGCTATACTCAATATATGAAATATGATGTGTGTGTCATTGGAGGTGGTCCGGCTGGTCTAATGGCAGCCGGCCAAGCCAGCGAGTTAGGAGCTCGTGTTATTGTAATTGAAAAAAATCCTAAGGTTGGAGCTAAATTACTCATTACCGGTAAAGGCAGATGTAATCTGACACATAATTCAGATAATGTTAGGGATTTGGTTAAAGAGTTTGGAGACAATGGTAAGTTTCTTTTTTCTTGTTTTAATGCTTTTGGAGTTAAGGAGACAATTTCTTTTTTTGAAGACTTGGGTGTTAAGACTAAGGTGGAAAGAGGAGACAGAGTTTTTCCGGTCTCAGACCGATCTATGGATGTTCTAAAAGCTTTGGTTGCTGTTTTGAAGAAGAATAGAGTAGAGATTAAGGTTAATTCGGTTGTAGATAAAATAATTAAGCAGGATGATTTAATTGAAAAAGTTGTTTTAAAGAATAAATCCGAAATTGTGGCAGATAAATACATTCTTTGTACCGGCGGTAAATCATATCCGGGTACTGGTTCCACCGGAGACGGGTATACTTGGTTGAAGAAGTTGGGTCATGAGATTACTCCTTTAAGGCCAGGCTTGGTTCCTGTTATAGTTAAAGAATCTTGGATTAAGGAATTGGAAGGTTTGAGTTTGAAAAATGTGGAAATCAGTTTGTATTTAAAGGACAAGAAAGTGGATTCGAGGTTTGGTGAGGCTTTGTTTACTGACAATGGCTTGTCTGGCCCGATTGTTTTGGATTTAAGTAAGAAGATTGGTGAGTTATTGCCTAAAGATTTAAAACTAAGAATAGATTTTAAACCGGCACTCGATGTTAAGGCTCTGGATCTGAGATTGCAAAGAGATTTTCAAAAGTTTCAGAATAAATTGTTTAGAAACAGTTTGGATGAACTGTTGCCTAAAAAATTAATTCCTGTATTTATTAAATTATCTGAAATAGATCCTAATATTAAAGTTAACAGAATTTCCAAAGAAAACAGAAAAACTCTTTTAAGGTTGTTAAAAGAGTTTACTTTGAGTGTTAAATCTTTAGATTCTTATGCTAAAGCGATTATTACTTGTGGAGGAGTGAAGTTGGCTGAAGTCGATCCCAAAACCATGCAGTCGAAATTAATTCCCAACCTATATTTAGCCGGTGAGATTTTAGACGTTGACGGTCCAACCGGTGGATATAATTTGCAAGTCTGTTGGAGCACCGGTTATGTGGCTGGCCAATCTATCTGAATCTAACAGGTATTTCCAATTGGTCATCATGTTCCGCTAAGCCGGAAGGATTATCTTTCATGATTATCAACAGCCCGCCATCTGTGTCTGGTGTTTCAAATTCAATTGTACCTGAATAGTTGACAAAGCTGTCTGTCATCCATTCAGATTGAGCGGTCACATAGCTGTTAACCAAGTCATTATTATTGTCATCCAACAGTTTGATTGGCATATCTCCTTCAAAGAACCAACTACCCACCGCTTGACCGGCAATGTTTAGTGGACTGGATATAATCTGATTGGGCCTGGGGCTGCTGATATTAATATAGGCTGTTTTTTCAAGTTCATTACCGATATCTTCAGTGTATAATTGTTGGTTATACCGACACTGTCTGGGATATGATTCCATCACCAGACCGGTTTTTGCCGCACAGGAAAAGAAATCCGTTACTTTTTGTTCAGTTGGTTTAATGGCAACCGGTTGATCGGTCTGACAGATTGGACAGCCTTGAGGGTTGTATTTAATAGCAAAAGTGATGGCTGCTGAGATTATGATTATGCCCATGAGAGTCAGAACTAGTGTCTTTTTTTTCATATGTTTTTTTAAATTAATCTTGTTTGTTGCTCTGTTTTTTGTAACTTAGTCGCGGCATAGGAAAGAGCACCGTCCAATAAAGCTCTTAAGATTACAAAACCAATGATTGCCACATATTCGAGATATGGAATAATGAGTGCAAAAGGAGTGATAAATATGCCGTAAGTGGAAAACAAGGCGATGGTAATGATATTGATGGCAAAAGACAAACCTTGGTCAATGTACGGTTGTTGTTTTTTGGAGTACTTATATTGATTAATGCCTAAATACAAAATTTTAGCTAAGAAATAGGCAAAGATAGCAATCAAGATTTGACTGTTGATTGAATGATAAATCAATTTTACTTCTTGGTTGGTAATAGTGGTGATGTGTAAATAACTGGTGGTGGCAATGGTTAGAGTTAAGACACTGAAGAAACCGATAATCACCAAGCCGATGATGGTTTTTTCCAGGATGATTTCATTTTTATGATCTTTGCTGTGGTAATACTGTCTGACATCTTTTTCTGACATGAGAGATAAACTTACCAGATAAATGATGAAATCAATTATTAGTTCGGCAATGAAAATCAGAAAAACAGCCAAAAAAGAGAGATTGCCAATTAAATAAAAAACAATGATCAAAAGATGGGGGATGGCAGCCGCATAAAAAATGGGAGCAGTCAGAAAGTCTTTGGGAGGTATGATTTGTTTGTTGTGGTTTTTTCTGTCCATACTTTCATTTTAGCAGATAATCTACTGAGAATAAATGGGATGTGGTATAATAATATGAGATAAATCATAAAATCTAACTTTATGAGAAAAGTTTGTTTTTGGGGAGTGGTCACTTTAGCATTGGTTTTCGGCGTAGTTGTTAATTCAACTCAAGCCGCTTACACACCTGCTCAGGGTGACATTATTAAAACCGCCA
>CAZLFP010000006.1:47425-54908 GCA_964558935.1 uncultured Gammaproteobacteria bacterium
GACTTTTTGGACCTGGTATGACGGAGATTGGTCCAATATCATGGAAAACGGTGTTCAAAAAACGGTTCAAACCATTAGTCAGGCAGAATTTGAAAGTATTGAATTGGGAGACAACACCACAGTTAAGCCGGGTAGAAAGTTAATTAAGTTTCAAAACAGTCCTAGTGTCTATAACGTGACAGATCATGGTAAGTTGGCTAAAGTCACAGCCGAGCAGGCAATTAATCTCTTTGGACAGAATTGGAATGACCAGGTCATTACCATTCAAAATGGTTTTGAAGTTAATTACACTAAAGACGGAGAATTAGATACGGTTAATAAATTTGAAGCTCTTAAACAATTATTTGCGGATAAGTATGACAAGGAGACAAGTGAAATAACTTTAAGTGTTAGTAATGAAATTGCCACTCATGTTAAAGGCGGTGTCAGTATGGGCGAAGGTCCTGGGTCAGGCGGTTATTTCTTGGCAACAAATATCAATGGAGCTTGGGAATTGGTTTTTGACGGCAATGGTGCTTACGAGTGTTCTATGTTATATGAATATGAATTTCCAGCAACTATGACAGAAGGTTGTTATTAATTACAAGTTGAATATTAAACCTCCCTATACAGGGAGGTTTTTATTTAGGTGGCCTTTGGGAGATATTTGGCATTTTAGAATGGGATGATATGTGGAGTAATTAAATATATATTATAATTAAATTGTGTATCAAGTCTCAATGTTTAATATTGGGCTATCTCTATCCTTGACAAATATATATTATTAGTGTACAATTTATAATTGTTAAGCTCCATTAAGGAGCTGGGCTCTAAACCTCTTGTGTGTATATTGTATTACGACCAGATGGATTAGCGGGTCGTAATTTTTTTAAACATGACAAACACAAATAAACAAGATTCTAGTTTTGCAGAATTGGGTATCGCCCCAAATATTCTGGCTCAACTGGAAAAATTAAACTTTACTCAACCAACTCCTATTCAGCAGCAGGCTATTCCTGTTGCTATTACAGGTCAGGATCTTATGGGTATTGCCCAAACAGGTACTGGCAAGACTATAGCTTTTGGTATTCCGATGCTGCAAAGACTTGGTAACAGTAATAATACTGGTCTTATTCTTTTGCCAACTCGTGAACTGGCTGTTCAAGTCGAACAAGCTATCCAGACTCTGGGTAGTGGCTTTGGCTTGAAAACAGTTGTTTTAATTGGTGGGGTTGGTAGTGGTCCTCAGATTAAGGCACTGGCTAAAAAGCCGGATATTATTATTGCCACTCCTGGTCGTTTAATAGATCTTTTTGATAGAAAAAAAGTAGCTTTAGATAGGGTTAAAATGTTAGTTTTAGATGAGGCAGATCGTATGCTAGATATGGGTTTTGAGCCACAAATTAGAAAGATTTTAGCAGCCATCCCTGCCACTCAACGTCAGACTATGTTGTTTTCCGCTACTATGCCACAAGCAATTACAAAATTGGCAAACAAGTATATGCGCTCACCTTTAAGAGTGGAAGTTGCTCCTGCAGGAACTGCTGCTCAAAATATTGAGCAAGAAGCTTTCATCGTATCCAGATCTCAGAAAGCAGATTTACTTAAAAATGTACTCTCTAAATATCATCATCAAATACTTATTTTTAGTCGAACCAAACATGGTGCCAAGAAGATTACTTCATCAATTAAAGCTATGGGATATACGGTAGCTGAAATTCATTCTAATAAGTCTTTAGCTCAACGAGCTAAGGCATTGAGCAGTTTTAAGTCTGGTGCGGTTAGAATTTTAGTTGCAACAGACATTGCTTCACGCGGAATTGATGTAGAGAATATTGAAGTTGTGATCAACTATGATTTGCCAGATAATAATGAGGATTATATTCATAGAATTGGTCGAACTGCTAGGGCAGGTAAAGCTGGTAGAGCCATTTCATTTGTGGCACCTGATCAAAAAGGTGACTTATTGGCAATTGAGCGTTTAGTTAAAAATCAATTATTAGTTAAATCACTGTTTAAAGGCAAGGAAAGAACTGTGACTACAGAAGAATTAAAATCAGGAAGCAGGTCTTACAAAAATAAAAATAGATCACCAAGAAGGTTTGAGAAAAAAAGACGTAATCGGCCATCAACATTTGGTCGCAATAGAAAAAGTTCCGGCAAGTTCTCTAATCAGCGTAAAGGGAGATAATAATTCAACTTTTGATATGATATACTGTATATAGTCATAAATAATAAAATCTTATGAAGAAAGTTGGGATTTTAGGAGTGGTTGTTTTGACTTTGACTTTAGGAGTTTTAGTGAATTCAACTCAAGCCGCTTACACACCTGCTCAGGGTGACATTATTAAAACCGCCACTGACAGTGCTGTCTACTACATTGGTTCAGATGGCAAAAGACATTTGTATGTCAATGAAGTGACTTTTTGGACCTGGTATGACGGAGATTGGTCCAATATCATGGAAAACGGTGTTAAGAAAACAGTTCAAACCATTAGTCAGGCAGAATTTGAAAGTATTGAATTGGGAAAAAATGCCACAGTTAAGCCGGGTAGTAAGTTGATTAAGTTTCAAAATAGTCCCAAAGCATATGATGTTGTCTCAAGTGGCAAGTTGGCTGAAGTTCCTCATCATACCGCTGCAGATCTTCTCTTGGGCATTGACTGGGGTGACCAGATCATTACCATTCAAAATGGTTTTGAAACAGACTATACTAAGGATGGAGTTTTGGATGTAACCGCTTATTGGAAGCATTATGACCATCCGACTGCCGATCTGAGTTTTGATTACCCGCAGTATTGGCCGAATCCGCAATTGCACACCGATGAATTGCTGACCGGCGGCTATCCAGCGGAAAAATCGAGTTGGAGAATTACGATCAATGACAGGGTGATATATGCTCACACTCCCAAAGACTATGCCACAGTATTGTCCGATCTCCAATCTAGTGATGTTATTACCAATATTGAAGAAAAAGTCATTAATGGAAACCAAGTGATTCAATATAGGTCAGCCGGCATGCATATTAATATGGAAGCGCTGATTTTCGGATCGGAACATACCTATCTGTTGGAATCGCCGGGTGATATGGGTGATGATCAGCATTTCAAATATATTCTTGGTTCGATTGAGTTATAGTAATTGAAGGATTAAGAATTGTTTGCAAGTTACTTAAATAAAAAACCTCCCTGTATAGGGAGGTTTTTTCTTTTGGGTCAGGAACTGACCGCTCTTATAACTATATTTGAGGATCGTCCTTATATGACCATGTTAAAGGAAAAAATCGCAGTAATCAAGAAAGTTCAGAAAGAATACAACTATTATCCGGCTAATTAGGCGATCTGGGATTTGTTGCCCATTTCTACCCCCTGTTTGCCCCTGTGGCGAGCGATTGGGAGGAAATAAGAGATTGATACCATTGAAACGGAATTGAGAGAATTTGAACGATTAAAAAAGAATAATTATATATTTAGCCAAACATCAACCAACCCGGCTTAAATATTAACAGCAAGCCAATAATCAACATTAGTATTCCCCCGATTAAGTGTGACCAACGAACGTATTTCGTGGTAATGCCAGTCATTTGTAAGGTCGTCATAGCGACAAAAAAGACAAACAAGTCGTCAAGCATGAATATGAAAATATAAAGCAGGATATAGAGATAATACTGCCACTTGGCCAAATTACTCAATGCTAAAACCTGGGTGTAAACCGCAGGCAATCCGGCCGAACAGATAAGCTCAACCAAATTAACCGCAAAGGCCAAAAGTATAATACCGCCTAAAGCTAAATAAAAACTTTTTTGATGAGTAATATTTTTTAACTTTTCAAAAACTTTCTGCCTTTTTTCCGTGCCTGTTACTTTGCAACCGGCTTCCGGACTGGTAAAATATTCCTTTAAATTGTAACCGCCGCCCAAAAGAGCGATAAATCCGATAATAATTCTGACCCAAACAATCACGCCAATAAACAAAATCAAGTTTAGCCAAGCCGACATAAACACGAAATAAACCGAAGCCGAAGCGATAATAAAGGCTGTTCCCAATATCCACATTCTTTTTCTGTCTTTCATTCCTAAAAGCAAACTGATCAAAAACAATAGTGTCCACATAGCGCATGGATTAAAACCGTCTAAAGCGCCTAAAACTATAGTTAATAATGGCAAAGAAAAATTCTTGGTTTCAATTTCTCCTAAAAGAGGGACTTTTATTTTTTGTGGTAAAGGCGATTTTTCTTCCTCGCAATCGCAATCTTCACTTTTTTCGCTTGAATCTTTTTCAACCGATAACGCAGAAATTTCACGGCCAATATCCCGACAACTGTTTTGCTTGGTGCATTTAACAGCATCTTCAATCGCTTTACCCGTGCTTTGCTCGTCATACCAGCCAATAAAATATTTTTCACCCACAACCGTGAAAGGCACGCCTGAAATATTAGCATTTAATTTTTTACCAAAATCAATCAACAATTTCTGGTTTTCTCTATTGCCCCAAACCTCATAAGATTGAATATTAACCTGCGGATATTTATTTTCCAGCTTTTCCAAAAACGGCTTTTCTTTAGCGCAGTGCGGGCAGCCCTCGCCCCAGAAAAAATATATATTAATATCGTTTGTTTTTTCTTGAGCAAAAACATTACCTGCGGGAATAAGCAATGAGATAAATAATAGGGTAAATAATATTTTTTTAATCATAGACATATATTTTAATTTTTATATAAATAATTGTAAGCGGACAATAAAGCTAAAGCTCCTTGACCGCAAGCGATAACTATTTGTTTGCCGAGCAAATCATTAATATCGCCGGCGGCAAAAATTCCTTCAGCACTTGTTTCTAGTGTATATGGATCAACAATTATTTCTCCTTTTTTATTCAAAGATAAAAATTCTTTTACAAAATTGGTATTTGGCATCGCGCCGATCTCAATAAAACAACCGTCGACACCCAATTCTTTTTTCTCATTCGTTTTTTTGTCTAAATAGATAATTTTCTCTAAGCCGAAATTGCCCTCAAATGATTTAATTTCAGCGGAAGTAATGATTTTTATTTTGCCTATTTTTTTCGCTTCTTCACACAGTATTTTATCAGCCCCCAACTTATCCAAACACTCCAAAACATAAACTTTTCTACAAAACCGACTAAGTTCAATTGCGCCCTCTATACCGGCATTGCCGCCACCAACCACTGCTACAATTTTATTTTTAAAAGCCGTTTCATCGCAAGTAACACAATAAGAAATTCCTTTTCCTGAAAACTTATCTTCATTTTTAACTTTTAATTTTTTTGGTATGCTACCGCTGGCAATTATTATTGATTTAGCTTTGTAATTAGCATCGTCGGTAATGATTTCAAAACCGCCTTTTATTCTTTTTATTTTTTCAACTGTCTCAAAATCTTTCTTGTCTATTTCAAACATTTCCAAATGTTCCTTAAAATTTTTAATTAAATCCAAGCCGGAAATTTTATTGAACCCGGGATAATTTTCAATCCAAGCCGAAACACCAACTTGACCAGTAAAATCAGAAGTGATTAACAGTGCATCAATAAATTTTCTGGCCGCGTAAATACTGGCCGTAATCCCAGCCGCTCCGCCGCCAATAATAACTAGATCTTTCATAATTAAATACCCAATAAATCGTTTATTTTTTTCTTGTCCCAGCCGGCGATAACTTGTTCATCAACAACCGTAACAGGGACACTTTTTTGTCCGGAAATTTTTTCCATTTTTTCACGTTCCTTGTCATCTTCATAAATGTTGATTTCCTGATATTCAAATCCTTTTTTATCAAGATAACTTTTTAAGGTGTAGCAATAAGCGCAATCGGGAGTGGAATAGACCACTATTTTTTTGTTAGATTTTGTCATATATTTTAGATTATTTTAATATCAACATCTATTGATATTAGAACAAATTTAATTTTAAATTACAAAATTTTTATTGTTTTAAATATAAGGCCAGTTCTTGAGCTGTCTCGTCACAGACATTTGGACAATAAATAGTCGGCCGTCTGGACAATTTTACCCTTTCCCCATCCCTTTCCAGGAGATGAACAATTTCCGCTTGATTATAATCGGTATTTTCCCAGGAAGTAATAATTATTCCCTTATCTAAATATTCGTATACATTATCTACTGTTTGAATATTTTTAATTAAAAATTTTTCTTTTAGTTCTTCTGCATTAAGATCGGTATAAACATTGTAATTATTTAATTGGTCAATAAAAATTGTCGTTTCTTGATTGCTTAAAAAAGAATAGCCCTCATCAATTAAAAGATAATCCATCTGCGGTTCGTTTGGTTTGAGCGTCCGACCGGCCAAGATCATATCAACCTGCCCGCTTTCCAAAAAAGCAATACTTTGGGCAGTAGAATTGGTGTTAATGATTTGATATTTTTCCAAATCCAGCTTTTTGCTTAACTCATAACAAGTCGGGCAAGCCGCGATTTTTGTTTTTTCTTGAGGTGGTATTGCATCTGTAAGAATCTGATTTTCGTCTTGTTTATCAAAGCTAAACACAAAAAATCCTATAGCGATAACAATAAATAAAATTGTGGGGATTATTATTTTATTTTTCATAAACTAATCAAATACTTAACCAAATATTGCAAATAGTAAATTCCCGCAATTAAGAATATTGAAGCGACCGTATACCTCATTACTTTTTCAACTTTCTGGACTATTTGAAACGCTTTGCTAACTTTTTGCATTGAAAAAGCGATTAAAAATGAAAAGATAATGACCGGCAGTCCCGTGCCCAGGGCAAAAATTGGCGGCAATATCAAGCTCTCTGTTGATTTTAAAACCAAAGGAATTAAGGCGCCGAAAAATAAAACCCCGCTGTAAGGGCAAAAAGCCAAGGCAAATAACGTGCCTAATAAGAACGACCCGATGTATCCTTGATTAGATAACCAAATTTTTATTTTTTCTATTTTTTCATTTGATCCGTTGATTTTAATTTTTATCACCCCGAACATTATAAGGCCAATAATAATCAAAACTGGTCCCAAAACTTTATCGCCCCAGCCCTGAAAAATTCTTGAAATCTGAAAAGACGACAAACCGAAATATATTAAAATGGCTAAAAGCGTGTAGCTTACGCCTCGGCCCAAAGTATAAAACAAGCCATTGAGTAAGGTATTTTTAATGGTTTTAATCTCTTTGGAAATATAGGCAATGGCAGTGATGTTGGTAGCCAGCGGACAAGGGCTAATGGATGTTAAAATACCCAACAAAAAAGCGGTTAAAAGCGGAATATTGTAATTGTCTATTAAAGCATTTATTAAATCCATCATAAAAGTTTCTTTAGTTTATTTTCAAAATAATTGATAAATTGGCTTTCATTGCCAACCAAACGCCAGACCGTAACATCTTCTTCAATTTTATCTTTTCCGTTAGTAATGGCATTAACAAAAAGCGATGATCCACGGGCTTGGTATTTTATAACAATATCCCTGTTTTCTAACAATTCACCATTAACATCTTTAAAAATAATTTTTCCGTTTTT
>CAZLFP010000007.1:0-43029 GCA_964558935.1 uncultured Gammaproteobacteria bacterium
GTAGAGCTTAAGCCAATCCTCCACTGCCAAGTCTTGAGCCCGAACTCGGTCAGATAAACCAAGATTAATTAAGACATCCTTGGCTTCACATTTAGTTATTTGCAGATAATTAGCCAAATTATTCTGCAATTGTTTTCTTTTACTCAAAAAACCAGCTTTAACCAGCTTAAAAAAACGATTCTCATCAAGATTGGGCAAATTTTCTCTTAATTTCAAGCTCATAACTGCCGATTCCACCTTAGGTTTAGGCCAAAAACAAGTCGGACTGACCTTAAACAAGATCTGAGGCCGGGCATAGTACTGAACAACCACTGCCAGCAGACTCATTTGTCCAGGTATGGTTACGAGTCTGTCTGTCACTTCTTTTTGAAGCATGAGAGTCAAACTGCTGGGTTTAACCGTTTGTGAAAAAATTGTTCTGAAAAAATGAGCTGTAATATTGTAGGGCAAATTAGCTACGAGCTTGTATTTGCGGTCTTTTAATCCCAACTGGGCCAAATCCACCTCTAGAATATCCGCTTGAACCAATTTAAGATTATCCACAGACAGATACTGTTGCTTGAGATATTGGTAGATTTTAACATCCAATTCGACACAAATAACTTGCTTGGCCCGTTTGACCAACAATTGAGTTAATGCGCCCAAACCGGGTCCAACCTCCAATATCACATCTTTGGAGGTGATATCCGCCGCGTTGACTATTTTCTGAATAATATTTTGGTCAAATAAAAAATTCTGGCCCTTGCTTTTGGCGGGCACTATGTCTAAATTCCGACTGATGCTTTTAATTTGCGAAATAGTTAACATCTTTTTTTTGAATAACTAACCAAAGATAACTTACACCCAACATGCAACAAGTCAGAATTAGGGTGGTTAAGATATACAGCCACCAATTGGTTTCTTGGTACTGCCACCAGTCACTGACAACCACTTTGACCAGACCATAATGAACAAAATAGATCAACAGAGCATTCCGGCCGAGCAAGCTCAGCCATTTTAGGTGTTTGCTGGTGATAACGTATGCATAATACAGGCCAAAAGCATACAACAGAATGCAACCGACTACCCAGAGCATGGTATCCGGCTTGGGAAACCAGTGATCATTTAAATAATTATCATTGGCAAAACTTAACCAAGGAGTGGAATCAAAGAAAACTTGGTTGAGCATGAAGGCATGAACCAGTCCCACACCCATTAAGCATACCAGCGTCCAATACATATTCAATTTCTTTGTTTGACAGTTGACAAACCATTCAGCCAACAAAATACCCAGCAAGACAAAGCAAAAATAAGGAATTAAAGGAAAAGAAGATAAAAAATACAGGGATAGAGAAGGTAGATGATCAGACAGGGTTTGCATCACAATATACTCATAAGACAAGCCGCCAAAACAAGTCACAATCAAGCCCAACATTACCAACTGCATCAGCCAATTCTGCTTTAACAACAAAAAAGGGATAGCCAGTATAATACTTAAGCCAATCGTGTGCAAAATATTGCCCTGAAACACAGGGTGGTTTAACATTAAGCTGAGCAAGAAACCAAAACCCACTAAACTGACTCCCCTAACCAAATACTTTCCAATCATACTGGATTTGGAAGCTCTTTTGGCTTGAGCTTTGTTAAATGACAAAACCAGACTGAAACCGACCAAGTATAAAAACAAAGGAGCTGACCAGGTCATGGTTAAATAAATCAGCTCATGCCTAAAAAAACCGGCAGACAGCCAATACCGACCGGTATGATTAATGATCATAAGAATAATGGCCACACCGCGCAAGCCATCGACAAATGGATACCGCATATTAAAGAAATAAATACAGCAAAGTCATTAAGGCACCTAAAATAAAAATCGCATTCCAGCCAGGAGCAAAGAACATTAACAAAACCAAGGCAATGGTTAGGGCAATGATTTTACCCAAAACCAAAGCCATTTCAAAAAATACGATTTCCCGCATGACAGACCTGTCCTGAGCTTCTTCATATAACTTGGCAGTCATGGGAATGAGCAGAGCTTGTTTGGCAATCCTGGAATAGGCATCAACCACAAATACACCCAAAGTTCCACGAATCATCAAACGCACAAGCCAGCTGAAGAAATAAAAAATGGATCCAAAATGAGAAACAATTCTCCTGTCCTGTTGGTCACTTAAACGACCGATCAATAAAAAAACCAAGGTAGTTATGAAAACAGAAGCGGCTGTCAGCAATCCAACACTGAGAAAATCTCTAATCACCAAGTAGATGAAAATTGGCCAGATGGTCATGACCAAAACTTCCTCCCCAAATCCCATGTAAGTGACTAACTTCCTCCTGTTGTCTGCATCAAACATATCTTCATAAGTCTTCCAGTAATCAAAATGCATGGGCTTAACTTCCTCTTTGGTAATTAGCATCGGAATATTGGAAATTAGAATCAAAGTTGAGACAAATAGGAATAAAATACCAAAGCCGTACAATTCAATTAAAAAACCGCCGGCCAGAGGTCCTAAAATACACACCAATGAGCCTAAAGCGGCCAGGTTACTGATCTCCCTGCCCTGTTCGCCATCGATTGAAAAATTGGCAAAATTACTGTGGTAGGCCGGCCAATAGAATATTTTACTCAGAGTGTAGAAAACAGCGGCCGGGATAATCATCCAGAAATAATATTCAATTGAAAACAAACTTAAATAAAAAATAACCGTAAAAACAGTACCCAGAGCAATAGATCTTTCGTAGCCGAATTTCTTGGCGAACTTGGCGCCCAAGGGCATGGTCCAAAAATACATGACATAGACCGCCAAGTAAAAAACCAACACAAACTTTAAAGTATCCGCCAGTGCATAATCTTTTGCAAAAACCAAATATAAATACACCGGCTCAAAGACTAAAATGGCATTAATGGCAAAATTCAAAATCAAAGTGGCGGCATACAGTTCTTTGACTTGCTGCGTCAGCCGTCTGGCAAAAAAGGAAGCAAATAAATTTTTAATCTGACCCGGCATGCTAGAGTAAATTTATGAATAAGGAGGCGACTGCCGCCAAGACAAAGGTCCATTGCAAACCCACAAAACTAACCAGCACCAACAGCAGAATTATACCGATGGATCTACCCATATTCAAAGACATTTCCCTCAGCACGCTCTGTTCGTCTACGTAATGGCCGGCATCCGCTGCTTTCTCGTATATCAAAGCAGAAAAAGGCGTACGCATTACAATACCGGCAAAATTATGGTAAGTGGAAGCAATGAAAATTTGGAAACCGGTAGCCACAAAGATTTTCACAAACCAACCAAGGGCATACAAGTAAGAACCAATTTTAAGCAACTTCTTTTTGTTGTATTTGTCAGTCAACTTACCCATTAACATTCTGACCACCACCGTCACCAGTACAATCGCTGAAGACACCGCGCCGACTGCCAAAAAGTCTCCCTCCAACAGCTGGAAAATAAAAATCGGCCAGATAATCACACCAATTGAATTCTCGACACCATCCGCCAAATAAGATCCAAATATTCTGCGGTAGCTTTTACTGAATAATTTATGCCAGGTTTTCTTGAAAGAATAAGTAAATTTTTCGTAAGTCGGCCTAACCATAAACAAAGGTACGATCGAAGTTGCAATTAAAACCAGTGCTAACAGAAATAAAGTTTCAAAACCATGTTTATCAATCACCCAGCCGGCAAAAAAAGGAATGAAAATCGAGACAATTGAAGAGATGGAGCTAAAAAAGGAGATCACCTGTCCCCGGCTCTTTTTATTGGTAAACTTAGCAAAATCGGTATGATAGGGAATCCAAAACAATTGCATTCTAAGCTCAATGCAAATTAGCATCAGTATCACAAAGATTAAGACCGGATATCCCAAAGACAGATAATACAAACTGGCATAAAAAAGAACTTTAAAAGGAATGGACAATATCATAGAAGTCTTTTGGCCCAAAACCGACATAACTTTGGCTCCCCAAAACATGAAGATTAAATATAGAAAGTACAAACAAAAATAATAAACCAGAACCCACTCCAACTTACCAAAAATTTGCCACAAAAAAACCGGCATGAAAATGCCGACCAAACCAGACCCGATTTGATCGATTACAATATTGGAATACAAAGCGGTTATACCGGAAGACAAATCTGACTTATCAAATTTTTGCTGAAACGCCTTAACCATGCATTTTAAAATTTACGAAACAATTTGTAGGTATTATACCAAAAATCCCGATAAACTTCATCATAGGCACCAATGTAATGAGTAAACTCGTTGTCAGGGCAAAAGCCGGTTTTAAAACGCGTCACTCCGGGCCATTTAAGACGATCAACTCCCCAAAAATCATAATACTTTTTGTGTCGTGACTGAGCCTCCAAGATCGCTTGCCACTGCAGTAGATAAGGAGCCATGATGCGACGATATGAATAATCTGAAGCACCGTGCAAATATACGGCCCAATCTCCAAAAAAAATCATCAAATTGGCGGCAATTACCCGGTTGTCCAGCTTGGCCACCCAGATCTCTAATATACCGGCTTGAGCCAGAATTTCAACCAAAGTTTGGTAGTAATGTTTGGGGTGAGGCGTAATTTCCTGCCGATCTGACGTTAATTGCGTTAATCGCCAAAAATCCTCCAGATACTGGCTGCCCTGATCTATCCTCACTCCGTGTTTACCGGCCACTTTGATATTATATCTGGTCTTGCTTTTCATGGCAGACAGCAACTGATTTTGCTCCTGACATAAATCTAAAATTAAGGTTTGCTTGGGTTGAACCTGTCCGACATTGATTAATTTATTTGACACCCCAGGCAGTTGCGTCAGAGCGGGATCAAATCTTAAGAAAACAATGCCTGCTGCTTTCGCCAATTCAGCGATCTTAACCAACATAGCCTCAAAAACCAGATCAGACTCTGCCATGGGTCCTCTCGGACAGTACCAGTACCGAAAAAATCCTTTAATCTCCATTTGGATTATTTGCGCAACACCCAATATCCGATCTTCTTCAGCGACAACACGTACAACTTGCCTGCCCAAAGCTTGCTGAAACTCACCCCATTCCCATGCCTGCAACAAACCAAAATCCAGGGAATGTTTTTTTACAAAATCATTCCAATCCGATTGATTTGTATTCTTAATCTGAGAAATCTGCATTGCAGTTATTTTAACATACAAAAAGCGGTTAGAAAACTCGGGTTCTAACCGCTCGTAATTAGCTTAGAGTTCAACTGACCTAACCAGCACCTCATGAATGTCGGCAATACAGGTTAGACAATCCTCCCTTAAAGCCAGTAGAACGACTGCCACCGGATTATCTGGCGGTGCATCATGTTCCTCGTCCGGGCTAATACCCAACTTGTCGGGATCAAAACCCATCCTCTTCAAATTGTCGTTGATATTGGCTACCATACGCACCGCATCGTGTTGTACGCTGGCAGCTGACCGCCTGTCAGTGTTGCTTAACTCTTGTCGCTTATTCATGTTAATCCCTCCCTTGTCGCTAACCAAACTAATCAACAGACCTAGGTATCTTACCTGGAAAATACATTTTTGTAAATACTGAAAAAAGAGCCTGCTGTCAGGCTCTTTGAGATAATTGTTTAAACCACAAAACCGATTATTCTGCCGGGTACAAAAATAACTTTCTTAACTGACTTGTTGGCTAAATACTTTTTGACATTGGGCAGGGCTTGAGCCGCCTCCACCGCTGCTGCCTGAGTAATGTCTGAGGCTAAGCTTAACTTGGCCCTAACCTTACCATTGATCTGAACCGCAAATTCTGACTGAGCATCGATAATCCTGGCACTGTCATAAGCGGGCCAATCTGTTAAACAAACACTGTCCGCTTTACCCATTTGAGACCATAATTCTTCAGCCAAATGAGGCGCAAAAGGAGATAGAATAATCAATAGACTCTCCCAAACTTTCTTACTGGCTTGTTTTTTTTCCGTCAGCTTGTTGACCAGTATCATTAAAGCGGAAATCGCCGTGTTAAACCGCATCTCGTCTATGTCTTCCGTCACCTTTTTAATTGTTTTGTTGAGCAAAACTTCTGTTTCATCATCTGCCTTATCCGTGAGTTCAATATTCTCAGATAAATTCCAAACTTTTTCCAAAAATCTTCTAACACCAACCACTCCCTTGGTATCCCAGGGAATGGCTTGGTCAAAAGGACCCATGAACATCTCATACACCCTTAACGTATCTGCTCCATACTCTTTAACCACTTCATCCGGATTAACCACATTACCCCGAGACTTACTCATCTTTTCTCCACCTTCTCCCAGCACCATGCCCTGAGCGGTTCTTTTCAGATAAGGTTCAGAAGTTGGCACATGCTTAATATCATACAAAAACTTGTGCCAAAATCTGGAATACAACAAATGTAAAGTGGTATGCTCCATGCCACCGTTGTACCAGTCTACCGGAGACCAATAATTTAATTTGTCTTCAGCAGCTAATTCTCGGTCATTCTTGGGATCTATGTATCTTAAGAAATACCATGAACTACCCGCCCACTGAGGCATGGTATCTGTTTCCCTTGTGGCATCTCCACCGCACTTAGGGCATTTGGTTTTAATCCAATCTGTTTGCTTGGCCAAGGGAGATTGACCATCTTCACTTGCCTCATACTCTTTAACTTCCGGCAATTCCAAAGGCAAATCTTTATCTTCCAAAGGAATCCAACCGGTATTTTTAACATCTAAGATTAAGTTTAAGATAAAAGGAGATTCTTTGACTTGAAAATGGCCTTGGCCGGTCACAATTTCCATCATCCAACCCTTAGGCAAATCAGATTCCGGGGCAACTTGGATAAAAGGATCATCGTCTGACAGAACCAGATTTACACTGCCAACCAATTTATCAACTGTCTTTAAATCCACCGGCGCTTCATTAAATTTCAACAGGGCTTCAAAATCAGTCCCCGGCCATTGTTTTTGATGCACAGACATATCCGCATGCCGTCTCTGCCCACCGAGGAGAGATCCAATTAAAAACAAATGGCCAATTCTCTTTTTGTTTTTCTCAATTAAATGCACAGCTGCCTTAGTACCCAAACTATGGGCGATAATCATATCGTCTTCTCCCAACTGATCCACATATTCTTTTAATTCACTCAGCCAGGTCTTTAAATCCGGAGCCTTACTGTTGGACAAAGTTGGATTAAAAACTTCAAAACCTTGTTTTTCTAATTCAATCTTCAGCCAAGGTAACCAATTGCCTTCGCCGGTGTCTGCAAAGCCATGAATCAACAAAACTTTTTGTTTCTTTTTAGCACAAGACTCACAATACACTACCGGAATCGGTTCACCCCAATATCTTTGACGAGAAAAAACCCAATCTCTTAACTTGTAATTAACCGCTTTAACTCCATGATTATTGTCTTCCAGCCAGTCTGTCATTTTAACAATCGCTTCTTTGGGAATTAAACCATCTAAAAAGTCAGAATTGACCATCTTACCATTATCTATATCTGTATATGCCTGTTTGGCAATGTTTCCACCAGATATCACCTCTATAATGTCCAGCTTAAACTTCTTGGCAAACTCATAATCCCTCTCATCATGAGCCGGCACTGCCATAATGGCACCGGTGCCGTAACCAGCTAACACATAATCTGAAATCCAAACGGGAATTTCCACTCCATTGACCGGATTAACTGCTTTAACCCCCTTTAACTCTACCCCGGTCTTTTCTTTATTTAATTCTGTTCTTTCCAAGTCAGATTTCTTAGCCGCTTCAGTAATATATTTTTCCACTTCAGCAAAATTCTGTATCTTATCTTTTAACTTCAAAACCAATTCATGTTCCGGGGCTACCACCATATAAGTTGCGCCGAATAGAGTATCCGGACGAGTCGTATACACTTTTAACTTGTGATCCGTATCTTTGATCTTGAAATCTATTTCCGCTCCGGTACTCTTGCCAATCCAATTTATCTGCTGGGTTTTTATTTGTTCCAAATAATCTACTGCATCCAAATCTTTAATCAGACGATCTGCATACCGAGTGATCCTCAACATCCATTGGGATTTATTCTTCTTAACAACTTCTCCCCCACATCTTTCACATTGACCGTTAACCACTTCTTCGTTGGCCAAACCCACCTTACAATCCAAGCAAAAATTAATCGGCATCTCTACCTTGTAGGCCAAGCCATGTTTAAACAGTTGCAGAAAAATCCATTGAGTCCACTTGTAATACTTGGGATCTGTAGTATTGACTTCTCTGGACCAATCAAAAGAAATGCCCAAAGACTTTAACTGCCTCTTAAAGGTCTGGATATTCTCTTCCGTCTTAACCCTGGGATGAGTTCCTGTTTTAATGGCAAAATTCTCTGCCGGCAAACCGAAAGCATCCCACCCGATGGGATACAGAACATTGAAACCCTGCATTCTCTTCTTGCGAGCAATAATGTCCATGGCCGTAAAGCTTCTGGGATGGCCCACGTGCAGTCCTTCAGCGGATGGATAGGGAAATTCAATTAAAGCGTAGTATTTGGGTTTAAGATCTCCATCCTGGGCTTCAAACAGCTGATGATCTTGCCAGTAAGCTTGCCACTTAGCTTCAATTTCAGAAGGAGAATAGTGTTTTGACATAGAGAATAACTTAATCTTAATGTTATTAAATTAACATAAACAAACATTTTTTTCAATCAAAAAACCACTCTTGAAGAGTGGCTTGAATTATTTAATGATGTGTGCCAAATATTTGCCGGTATAGCCCCGCTTAACTTTAGCCACCTCTTTCGGTGTGCCTTCAGCTACAATCTCACCGCCACCCTTGCCACCTTCCGGTCCCAGATCAATAATCCAATCGGCGGATTTAATCACATCCAAATTATGTTCAATAATTAATACAGAATTGCCCTTGTCCACCAAATGATTCAACACCTGAAGCAGTCTCTTAACATCTTCAAAATGTAAACCGGTGGTAGGTTCATCTAAAATGTATAAAGTCTTACCGGTTGGTCTTCTGGATAATTCCGTGGCCAGCTTTACTCTCTGGGCTTCACCGCCGGACAAAGTGGTGGCAGACTGTCCCAATTTAAGATAACCCAAACCGACTTTTTCTAGAATTTCCAACTTATCTACGATCTGAACTTGGTCGCTGAAAAACTTTCTGGCTTCTGTAACCGACATCGCCAGAACATCAGCAATATTCTTGCCGTTATGATGAATCTCCAGAGCCGGCTTATTATATCTTCTGCCGTGGCACTCTTCACATTCAATATACACATCGGGTAAGAACTGCATTTCAATCTTAACCATGCCTTCACCGGCGCAGTTTTCACATCTGCCTCCACCTTTCACATTAAAGGAAAAATGCCCCTGTTTAAAACCCCTTAATTTAGATTCCGGCAGATTGGCATACAAATCTCGGATATAGGTAAAAACACCGGTATAGGTGGCCGGATTGGATCTGGGTGTTCTGCCAATGGGAGATTGATCAATGTTAATCACCTTATCCAGATTATCCAAACCCTTGATTTCCTTGTGATCTCCGGGTAAATCCTTGGCTCGATAAAACTTTTGAGCCAATGCTTTGGCTAGAATCTCTGTCATTAAAGTGGACTTGCCGGAACCGGATACGCCAGAAATGACCACCAGCTTGCCCAAGGGAATCTGAACGTTCAATTGTTTCAAATTAAATTCATTGGCCCCGATAATTTCAATTTTTTTACCGTTACCTTGCCTGAATTTAGTCGGCATGTCTATGGTCTTCACACCGGACAAATATTGACCGGTTATGGAATCTTTTATCTTCTTGACTTGCGCTGCCGTACCAGCCGCCACCACTTCACCTCCCAAAGAACCAGCCCCGGGTCCTATGTCAATTAAATAATCTGAAGCTTGCATAGTGGCTTCATCATGCTCAACGATGATCACTGAATTGCCCTTGTCCCTTAAAGATTGCAAAGTGGTAATTAACTTGTCATTATCTCGTGAATGCAAACCAATGGAGGGCTCGTCCAAAATGTAAATCACGCCTTCCAAACCAGAGCCAATCTGAGTGGCTAATCTGATTCTCTGTGCTTCACCCCCGGCTAGGGTATTTGCTGCTCTGGATAAAGTTAAATAGTTTAAGCCCACATTCAACAAGAAGCCCAGCTTTTTGTTGATCTCAACTATAATCTGTTTGGAAATCTTGGCCTCCTTGGAATTGCCTTTCCATTTCTTAGATAGATTATTGAAAAATTCAGTTACTTGGTCCAAATCCAATTCGGTTAAAGCCGCAATGGAGAGATTATCTATGGTCACAGACAAAGCTTCCGGCTTCAGTCTGCGGCCTTGGCAGACCGGACAAGTCGCAGTTCGCATATAGTCTTCTAAGGTCTTACGCATGTATTCTGACTTGGTTTCGTTGTATTTGTCTTCAATGAATTGAATTAAACCGGGAAACTTCAATTTCTTGTCATCTACCTGGTATAATTCTTCATCCGTACCCTGCATTATCACTTCCAAAGCTTTAGCCGGTAATTCATTAACCGGCACATTTAAATCAAACTTATACTTCTTGCCAACCTGATCTAACAATTTAAAATTAGAGGAAGCAGAAGCAAAATTCCGAGCCCAAGGTTTAATCGCTCCTTCAGCCAAGGTTAATCTTTTGTTGGGAATGATTAAGTTGGGATCGGGAACTAATTTAATACCCAATCCTCGGCAAGCCGGACAGGCTCCAAAAGGAGAATTGAAAGAAAAAGTTCTGGGTTCAATTTCAGGTAACGACGTACCGCACTCATGACATACATAATACAGATTAAAAGGCGTATTCTGATCCTTATCCGGCTGATAAACGTTAATAAAGCCATTGCCTAAATCCAAAGCCAGATCAATAGCTTTTTTAAGTCTGTCAAATTCATAGTCATCTGTGCTTTTTTTCTTTAAATTTAAAGACAAGGAAATGGTATCTACCAATATTTCTATGGTGTGGTTGTCGTTTTTATCCAAAGCCAATTTCTTAGCTTCATCTATATTGTAGAAATGATCATCTATCCTTAACAATTCATAATTGGCTTTTTCAATGGCTTCAATCTGCTTGTGATGCGCCCCCTTTTTGTTGTAAACTACCGGAGCCAGAATCTGGATTCTGGCATCAGTTGGAAACTTCAAAATTTGGTCAATTATCTGTCCCGGAGTTTGCTTGGAAATCTCCTGTCCGCAATCCGGACAATGGACCACTCCAACCTTGGCAAACAACAATCTTAAATAGTCATAAATCTCTGTAATGGTACCGACCGTGGAACGCGGATTTACAGAGGAACTTTTCTGGTCAATGGCAATAGTCGGAGACAGACCATCCATACTGTCAACATCCGGTTTATCCATTAAATCCAAAAACTGCTTGGCATAGGAAGACAAAGACTCGGCGTAACGTCTTTGACCTTCAGCATAAATGGTGTCAAAAGCCAAAGAAGACTTACCACTACCAGATAAGCCGGTAATAACCACGAGTTTATTTTTAGGAATATCAAGATCAATGTTTTTAAGATTATTCACGCGAGCACCGCGGATGGAAATATGATCTTGCATGAGAGATGTCTATTTTTAATCAGGGTAATTATATACTAAATCGGAAAAGATGTCAAAGTTATTAAATGAGCAATAAAAAAACACTCACAATAAGTGAGTGTTTTATATAAAATAAATTATTTACTCAAACCAAACTTCTCAATATTTTCATCCGCAATCTTCTGCAACTGGTCAATCACTTTTTTACCCTCTTCCGTCTTAAACAAATGCTTAAACCTTTTCTGTAATTTCAAAAACTCTTCCACCGGTACCGGCTTGGAAACTTTAATCACCTTAGACAACTGACCATTTACATACTCTACCATGGGATACAAACCAGTCTTAACCGCCAGCTCAGATACTTTAACCGTCATATTTGGCTCAATCCCCCAACCGGGTACACACGGGGTATAGATCTGTAAGTATTTAGACCCTTTAATGGTTAAAGCTTTTTTAACCTTAGCTAAAATATCTGTAGTTAAATGAGTAGCTGAAGTAGCTACATACGGCAGATTATGGGCTAAAGCGATTTTAACCATCTCCTTTTTAGGCTGGTCAAAACCGGTCGACTTCTTACCAGCCGGAGTGGTGGTGGTGGAAGCTCCCAACCGAGTCGCCCCACTGCCTTGGTAACCTGTATTCTCATAAGCTTCATTATCATAGCAAACATACAGAACATCATCTCCTCTTTCCCACATACCGGAAATCTGGCCAACTCCGATATCAAAAGTCGCTCCGTCTCCGCCCAAAGCCAGAACATTAACCTTGTCCTTAATTCCCTTATACCTTAAAGCGGCACAAATGCCGGAAGCCAAACAAGAATTATTTTCAAATAAAGAATGAATCCAAGGTATTTTGTAAGAAGTGGTTGGATATTTGGTGGTGGTCACCTCACTGCAACCGGTGGCATTGGTGGCAATCGTATTTTCACCGGCTGCTTGAAGAACCAAGCGAGCCGCGATAATCATGCCACAACCGGCACAAGCGGTATGTCCCGGGTTTAATAAATGAGATAAGGGTGCTTTGTATTTAGTCTTACTCATATATTAATCTTAACATTTTTAAGCAAAAAAAAGAAGTCTAAAATGTTTTAAACCTCATTTATATGTATTATCGTTTCTCATTCCTATATCATCCAGAATAATCCGATCACCCTCCTTATGAAAAATTATTCTAAATCGACCGGAACGCAGACGATAACAATTAGTGTTAATCAACTTTTTTATATCTAAATCATACCCGCCTTCAACCAACCGCTCAATAGCGATCAATAATCTATGCCTATCCTTTTTCTTTAGTTTTCTTAATACCTTTTGAATCTTGTCCATCGGACTTGAGAGATTTTTTCAGAGCCTTAAGCAGGTCTTTGGCATCAATACCTTGGCCTTTGTTATCCTGACGAGCATTAAATAACGTATAATATTTGTCTTTAACAATCATATCCAGATCAATTGGCCTGACTTCCAAGCTGTCGGCTTTAGCCTCAATAATATACATATCGGTTTTAAACTGCTTGCGCCAACCGGCTGGAATGGTAATCTGCCCCTTAGTTGTAGATTTTACAATAGTGGTCATAAATTTTAGATAAAGTCATAATATCTTACATTCTTACTTTATTACTATACATAATTTTTGTCAACTAAAAAACTCCCCTAAAGGGAGTTACTGGCAACCGTATCCATCAAAAAAGTATTTAAATCATTCTTAAATCAAATTATTTTCCAAAAAATATAACTTTATCTTTAGAAACCTTAACCTTAGAATATATATCCTTAATTGTCTCCTTAGTAATATCCCTACCGCCCAAACCAACGATGCAAGAAGTAACCTGTTGTTTGGAGCCATACAAAGCTCTTTTAATTTCAGTTGCTAAAATACCTTCCGTCCCCAAAGAAATGGATTTATCTAAAACCGCAATCTTTTTAGCAGAAGACAATAACTTAATTACAGTCTCATCATCAAAAGGCCTCAAAGACACCACTTTCAACACCCCAACCTTCTTACCTTGTTTTTTAAGCTCATCCACTGCCTCTTTCATGGTCCCAACCACCGAACCCATAGCCACCAAAACCACCTCTGCTTTTCTATCTCCATAGTATTCTACCATCTTCAAATCCCGGCCAAACATCTTCTTAAACTTAACCATTTCCTGTTTAATAACTTTCTTAGAAGCCACCACATCCTCATGCAAATCCTGACGAATTTCCATATAATGTTCAGGAGTAGCAAAAGCTCCAAAAGTCAAAGGATTCTTGGGATCCAAATATTCCTTAGGAGTATAGGCAGGTAAAAACTTACCAATCTTGTCTTTAGTTTCAACCTCAACCGGTTCGACGGTATGAGTTAAGATAAAGCCGTCTAAATTAACCATGACCGGCAAAGCTAATTTTTCTGCCACCTTAAAAGCCAAAATATGCAGATCGCACACCTCGGTCATATCTTCTCCAAACCAACTTAACCAACCGGAATCTCTTAGAGTCACGGCATCCTGTTGGTCGTTCCAAATACTGATTGGAGCTGACACTGCCCGATTAGCGCAAGTTAAAACCACCGGTAATCTCATACCGGCAATATTAAACAAAACTTCTGTCATTAATAATAAACCCTGAGATGAAGTGGCAGTGTAAGCTCTGACTCCGGTGGCACTGGCACCTTCGACAATACTGGCGGCTGCAAATTCACTCTCTGCCAAAACGTATTCAAATTTAGCCTGACCGTCGGCTTTTAACTTGGCTAAATCTTCCACAATATGGGTTTGAGGCGTAATTGGATAAGCTGAAACGACACCCGGGGTGCAGGCGTTAACGGTTAGAGCAATAGCATGTGATCCTTCCAAGATTTTTTTCATATTTAATCCTCAATTAATTCAACCCCCAATATCTCCACACTCTCCACCGGCCGATTCGGCCCTTGTGTCTCAACTTTTTCAATCTTGTCCACCACTTCCATACCAGCAATTACTTCTCCAAAATTAGTATGCATACCATCCAGCCAAGGAGTGGCATCAGCAGTCACAATAAAAAACTGGGAACCATTGGTGTTGGGTCCGGCATTGGCCATGGCCAAGGAACCTTTAACCAGCTTATGACTGTTAATCTCATCCTCAAAAGTATACCCGGGACCACCGGTTCCCCAGCTGTTCTTCAAAGCATCATCCTTAGACTGAGGATCTCCACCTTGGATCATAAAATCTTTAATCACCCGATGAAATTTGGTGTTATCATAAAAACCGGCTGCAGCCAATTTCACAAAATTATTTACTGTCTTGGGAGCATCTGAATTGTAAAACTTAACGGTAATGTCTCCTAAGTTGGTTTTAATCACAGCTTGAGTTATGTTGGTTTCTTCCATGTTTATTTGATTATTAGTCGTTTGCAGTACAGTTACTGGTCCTCCTGGTGTATTAGTGGATTCTTTATCTTGATCCTGACAGCCTGTCAAGATTAAAGAACAGAACAAAATTGTTATAATTAATATTTTTTGCATAACTATTTTCTCTCCTCTTTCATTTCAATCGCCCTAACCGGACAAACCTCGGCACACAAACCACAACCTTTGCAGTAATCCAAGTCTTTTTCAAAAAAGATCTTACCTTTGGAATTCTTGTCCCCGGTACTAAAACAAATACCTTCCGGACAAATTCTCTCGCACATACCACAACCAATGCACTTTTCATGATCTATTTCCGGATATGACAACTCTCTCCAATTGCCGGTCTTAACTTGTTGGGTTGTTCCGGGTTTGACTGTTATTTTTTTCTGCATATTATCTTAAATATTCAAAACCTTTTTTAGCCGCTAAAACATTCTTCTGAGCCACTTCTCCTTCAAATCTTTCTTTGATGGCTTTGTTGACAGATTTCAAACTCAACTTACCGGTCAAACCGGCAAAAGCACCTAGCAGTACGGTATTAATAATCGGTCTGCCAATTGTTTCCATGGCTATCTGGGTAGCCGGCACTGTCTTAATCTCCACTCCCTCGGGAGCTTTAAACTTAGCTGCTGACTTGGATGAGTTTATCAGCACCTGGGTTCCTTTTTTAACCCCGGCAAACACGTCTGCACCTTTAATCAAAGAAGAATCCTGAATAATGATATAATCCGGTTGCGTAATCTGAGATCTTAAACGAATGAATTTTTGAGCGATTCTGGCATAAGCGGTGACCGGTGCACCCCGTCTTTCTACTCCAAAATTAGGAAAGCCCTGTGAAAATTGACCGTCGTAAAAAGCAGCGGCTGCAATTAGATGCGCAGCTGTCACTGAGCCCTGGCCTCCTCTACCATGTATTCTAATTTCCAACATCTTGAAATTGATCTTTAACACTCTGAATTAATATATCCCAATCATTAAAGGAATAAACACCTTCCAACATAAAGCCATCTACAAAAAAAGTGGGCGTACCTCTAACTCCTAAAGCTTCAGCATCGTACACATCTTCCACCACCTGGTTTTGGTACAAATTGGATGACAAACAGCGTGTATATGCTTCCATATTTAAGCCGACTTGCCTGCCAATTTGGTTAATTATCTCATCTGTCGCAGATTGACCACCGTTTAAAATCTGGTACGCCTTGTCATGGAACTGCCAAAACTTGTCTTGAGCATAGGCGCACTGAGCAGCTTCAGACAGTACAATGGACTGTTCGTTAATACTGGGAAAATGACGATAGATAAATTTAACCTCCTGGTCGTACTTGGCCATCAATTCCCGCATGGCAGCATACTGCTGTTGGCACAAAGGGCATTGGAAATCTCCAAATTGAACAATGACCAGCTTGGCATCTGGATTGCCCAAGTACGGACGTTCTGGGTTTTCTGCCAGTTGCTTGTTTAAGACAGACAATTCAATGGCCGCCTGGTCAGGATCTTGAGCCACTGTCGTCTGGTTGAAAGACAAAGCCAGACTGTTTACTTGATCATTAATGCCCAGGGTATGGCTAGCTGAATACATGATTAAAGCTGTGGCAGCTAATACCACGGTAATTAAAACAAAAAAAACCCAAACCCGACCAGCCGGCTGCTTAACCGGCTTGACCTCAGCTTGTGGATTAGTCTGTATCTCTGAAGTCACTTGCTGCATATGTGAACATTATACCATACAACCCGGCCAGTTGCCACCATTGACTTTTTATATTCAATATGTTAGAATGAATTTAATAACAAGACTAATCACTTATGATAATTGAAATAATTCAAGCTACTTTAGCGGTTATGTTAATTGCCGCTGTTATACTGCAAAATCGCGGAGCCGGCCTCGGCTCAGCTTTTGGTGGCGGTGGTAATGTCTACCACACCAGACGCAGTCTGGAAAAATGGCTGTACTACGCTACCATTGTCATTGCAATCGCTTTTTTTGCGACTGCTCTGACCAATATTATACTTTAACTCTCCAGTTTCATCACTGTGAACTTTAAATCATCTTGGGGCAAAAAAGTGCAATCCACTTTTTCCTCAGCTAATAAACAACTTAAAAAATTTAAAAAACAGCATCAATTGGACAAACAATTGGTCAGTTCTTTGAATAAATCCAAAATTCCCAGCCTAAAACAATTCAAGCATTTGTCTAAAGTTTTAACTCCTCAAGAAAAAATAGGCAGCCGGATAGCTGGGGCCTTAATATGCCTGTGCTTAATTCTACTCTCTGTGCAAGGCTACTATGCCATGACGATTGAAGTGCCAAAAGCCGGCGGTGAATACATTGAAGGTTTAATTGGATCTCCTCGGAATATTAATCCCATCTTAGCCCAAACCAATGATGTTGATCTGGATTTAGCCGGTTTAATCTTTTCCGGACTGTTGAAATACGACAAAAACCGGCAGTTAGTGCCGGATTTGGCAGACAGTTATGAAATTTCCGAAGACCAGCTCACCTATACTTTTCGCTTAAAACAGAACGTAACTTGGCATGACGGACAACCTTTCCAGGCCAATGACGTTATCTTCACGGTGGCAGCCATCCAAGATCCGGAGTTTAAAAGCCCCCTGTCTCGGAGTTTTCGAGGAATTATTGCGGAAAAGGTGGATGACTATACCATCAAATTCATCTTAAAAGAGCCCTTTGCTCCTTTTTTGGGACTACTGACTTTTGGTATTCTGCCGGAACACTTGTGGTACAACATACCTCCGGCCAACGCAGTTTTAACCGAGCTTAACAAAAAACCGGTTGGTACGGGCGCTTGGCAGTTTGACAGCTTAAAAAAAAACAAAGCCGGCATGATTAAATCCTACAGTCTAAAGAAAAATCCCAATTATTACGGCCAACAGCCATATATTAATCAGCTGATCTTTAAATTCTATGGCGATTTTATTTCAGCTGTGGAAGCCTTAAAAAGCAAAGAAGTGCAAGCTATTAGCTATCTGCCCAAAGAATACAAAACTGAACTTAAAAAGCATAAAGATATTATTTACCATGAACTAGATCAACCTCAATACACAGCCATCTTCTTCAACCAAAGAGAAAATGAGCTTTTAAAGACAGACTACATACGCCAAGCTCTGGCTTTAGCCATTAACAAGCAGGCCTTGGTAGATAATATTTTTGAACGAGACGGACGGATTATAGACGGACCAACCCTGCCTGGCATTGAGACCAACCCTGAGATTACCAAGTACGACTATGACCCAGAACAGGCAGCCAGCTTATTGGAAACTAATGGCTGGCAAATGTCAGCCACTACCACCCAAGATGGCCTGACTCAGCAGATTAGACAGAAAAAAGAATGGTTCTTGGAAATTAAACTAACCATCGTAGACCAGCCTGAATACATTGAACTGGGTCAGTATATCAAACAAGCTTGGGAGCAAATTGGTTTTAAGACAGAGCTGGAAATTGTGGACCAGAATAAAATCAGGCAAGAGGTCATAAACAACCGTAAATACCAAGCGTTGCTGTTTGGAGAAAGCTTGGGTACAGATCCTGACCCCTTTCCTTTTTGGCACTCTTCACAAAACGAACATCCTGGTTTGAACATTGCCATCTTCTCCAACAAAAAAGTGGATGAAATCTTGGAAGCGGCCAGAAAAACCAATGACTGGCAGAAAAGAATAGAATACTACCAAGAATTCCAAGCCATTATTGCCAAGGAACTACCGGCTATCTTCTTGTTCAATCTCACCTATACCTATCCGCAAACCCAGGTAGTTCAGGGCTTTGACTTGCCGGGTATTGCTGTTTCAGCTGACCGCTTTGCCAATTTAGCTGACTGGTATCTGAAAACCAAACGGATCTTTAAATAATTTCAATCAGCCGACGTGGTGGAACTGGTAGACACGCTGCGTTCAGGTCGCAGTGGACGCAAGTCCATGAGAGTTCGAGTCTCTCCGTCGGCACTAATCTCCCTCCAGCTTCAATTTTGAAGCTACCATTATTACTAATTAATGAACATGACAAATGTAAAAACCGTTAGGCACAAAAATACCGCCACCCAGCGTAAAAAAACGACCCGGGCCAAAGCGCGGACTTATACGTCTAACAATAACCAACACGGTAAAAAAACCGTTTCCAACTACGATAACTTAAAAATCATTCCCTTAGGTGGTTGCGAAGAAGTGGGTCGCAACATGACCCTGTTTGAGTACAAAAACGATATCATTATCTTAGACATGGGCATTCAATTTCCTGAAGAGGATATGCCGGGCATAGATTACATCATTCCCAACACCGAATATTTAAAGGGTAAGGAAAAAAGAATCAAGGGTGTTCTTTTGTCTCATGGCCATTTGGACCATATTGGAGCTGCTCCCATCCTGCTGGAAAAATTGGGTAACCCCCCCATTGTAGGACGCGACATGACGATTGCCATGACTAAGCATCGACAGGAGGATTACAAAAAAGACAGCTCCAAAAAATTAAAAGTTATTAACATTAAAAACCTGAAACAAAAGGTTAAACTGGGTGCTTTTGACATCAGCTTCTTTCAAATAGAGCACTCGGTGATGGATGCCGTCGGCATAATTATCACCACCCCGGCTGCGACTGTCATTCACCCGGGAGATTGGACCTTGGAAAAAGACAGTAAAGGTAAACCCAGACTAGATTTCAGTTTTTTAGCCAAATTAAAAAGACCCACTGTTTTAATGTTGGAAAGCTTGGGTGCCATTGATGTCAGACCCAGCGCTTCCTCGGAAGAGATGAAAAAGAATTTAACCGATTTAATTTCCAAAGCACCCGGACGGGTGGTGGTGGGCACTTTCTCTTCCCAAATCGAAAGAATCGGCTGGATTATGGAACTGGCTCAAAAACTGGGCAAGAAAATCGCCTTAGATGGATATAGTATGAAAACCAACGTGGAAATTGCCAAAAAACTGGGTTACATCAAGGTGAATAAGCAAAACATTATCAAGATAGACAAGCTCGCCGACCACCCAGACAACAAGATTATTGTCCTGTGCACCGGAGCTCAAGGTGAGGGCAATGCCGTGCTGTCAAGAATCATTGACGGCAGCCACCGGCATGTCAAATTAAGAAAAACAGACACCGTTATTCTATCCTCTTCCATTATTCCCGGCAACGAAAGAACCATCCAAAGACTGAAAGACAATTTGTATCGTCAATGCGATAACGTAGTTCACGGCGGACTGATGGATATTCATGTCTCAGGCCATGGCAACCAACAAGATATTATTTACATGCTCAAACAAATCAAACCGGATTACTTCATACCGGTCTATGCCAACCACTACATGCTGAAAGAAGCGGCTCAACTGGCGATCAGTAATGGCTTTCGGCCGGAAAAAGTCTTTGTACCAGATAACGGTCAAATCATGGAGTTTAATAGACATTACGCCAAGCTGACTGACAAAAAAGTGCCCTCCAGCTATGTTTTTGTAGACGGTCTGGGCATTACAGACAGCAACAACGTGGTTTTAAGAGACCGTCAAATGTTGGCCGAAGAAGGTATGTTGGTGATTATTGCCACAGTAGATGCCAAAACAGGCAATCTGTTACATAATCCGGATCTGATTTCCCGTGGCTTTATTTACATGAAAGAAAATAAAAAACTGATCGAGATGACCAGGCAGAAAGTGAAGAAGATTTTACGTGACAACAATCCGACCACAGCTCCGGATGATCAGTTACTCAAAGATAAATTAAGAAACGAGATTGGTAAATTTCTCTTTCAAAAAACGGAAAAGCGTCCCATGATTTTGCCGGTGATCATTGAGGTATAAAAAAAGAGTGGAACCAGCGCTGATTCCACCCAATACGTTGTGTCACGTCCAGCCATGAAGACTGACTAGCAGTCCTCAAATTCGAGTAAGTCGTGAGCAGCTAGCTCATCCGGATCCAGTGGACGCTCCACCGGCAGATGGCATCGCTGACACAGAAAACGAAGACAGTAATTAGCATCTTGATCCTGAAAAATAATCCCAGTTTCTGATTGAAGATGGCCTTGGTCTTGACAGACAGCCACTTGCTGCTTGAACTTGTCAAAAGAACGGTCTCTTCTTTTGCGGTCATGACGATTAACCCTCGGGGGCAAATCAAGACCGTCCGGAATGCACAGATGTGTTCTTTTTGTAACCATATTCTACCTCCAGGACGCGACAATTGGTATTATACGTTTCTACTTGTTTTTTGTCAATCCGCCTGCTAAAATAATACATATGAGTAAAAAGATAATCGTTTCCGGTATGCAGCCCTCAGGGCAGCTTCATCTGGGCAATTACCTGGGAGCGTTGCACAATTGGGTGGCAATCCAAAACAGTCACGACTACGACTGCTTCTTTTTTATTGCCGATTACCACTCCATCACTGAAAATTACGCTCCCAAAGACAAACAACAACAGATCATTAACTTGGTTGCAGATTATTTGGCAGCCGGCTTGGATCCGGAAAAATCCACCATCTTTTTACAGTCTCAAGTTCCTGCCTGCACTGAACTGGCTTGGATCTTCAATACAGTCACTCCGATCGCTGAATTGGAGCGCATGACTCAATTTAAAGACAAATCCAACAAACAGCTTAAGAATATTAATCTGGGTTTGTTCGACTACCCGGTACTTCAAGCTGCAGATATCTTAATCTACCACGCCAATTACGTACCGGTTGGACAGGACCAAGTCCAACACGTGGAGTTAACCAGAGATATTGCCAGATGGTTTAACAACAAATACCAGACCAAATATTTTCCGGAAGCCAAACCCTTGCTGACAACCACACCTAAAGTCATGAGTCTGGTCAGTCCTGAGCATAAAATGTCCAAATCGGCTGGCGACAAGCATTGGATTGGCATTGATGAAGAACCGGAGATGATTGCCAAAAAAATCAGTAAAGCCGCCTCTACCCCCGAAGGCATTGAGAATCTTAAAGGTTTGTTCAAAGCGTTCCAAGACAGCATGCCGGGCAAATTTGATGCGGACAAGATGTCTGAAACCAAGCAGATTATCAGTCAAGGTTTAGCGGATCACTTTGCTCCTTTCAGACGAGCCAAAACCAAGATCATGCAAGATCAAGATTACATCAAACAAATCTTAAAACTGGGACAAGACAAAGCCAAGCCCATTGCAGACAAAACCTTGCAAGAAGTTAAAGAAATCATTGGACTCCAGCTATAAAAAAATCCAGCTCTCAACTGGATTTTTTTCTTCCACTTACATTATTGAAAAACCCCAGCCCTGCTTTAAGGGGTTGTTTTTTTAAGGTATGCACTTTGTTGTGTGCACCCACATCCAACCAAATTTTAAGTAGAACAAAGACAAAAATAACCAAGCTAGAATTATTCAAAGCTAAAGAGATAAAACCGCCAAATAAAATTGTCAGATGCATCACAATTATTCTAACATATGGTTGAAACATAATATCAGTAATTCTCAGCTTCTGGTACTCTTGCTTACCTAAAAAATTCTCGTAGTAGGATATACCATGACTGATGAAAAAGGAAATAAAAGATAACAAAAACCAAATAACCGACTGACTGCCTGCTAGATAACCTGTTAAATTTGCATTCCGAACCTGACCTATCCCGCCGAACATGATGAGAATAAAAGACAAATGGCCAGACATGAACATACCGTAATGCACCAAAAAAAAGGGCACCATGCCCAAACTAACTAATCTATCCGTCTTGAACATTTTAAGTATGTTGTAAAAACCAATAACCGCACTCTCAGTCCAATACACCAACATGATATCAATAGCTTGCCAATTAAAAAAAACGAGGCCTAAAATCGGTAAACAATTAACCGCCACCAAAGCATAGAGAGAACGATCTGGTTTTTGTCTCAGTGGTATTAAACTCATGATATTAACTTAACAACCTGTTGTTTTATCCTAACCACCTCTGATTTGGTCAAAGCCTCGATATTTAAGCGAACCAATGGTTCGGTATGGGATGGTCTAAGATTGAAAAACCAGGACCCGCCATCCACTGAGATACCATCTAGCTCTGCAATTTTGTAAGCTTGGTATTTCCTGAGTATCTTAACTTTGATTTGCTCAAAACTGGTCTGCTTTAATTTAAAATTCAATTCACCTGAAATCGCATATTTCTTAAGATAGCCTGACAGCGCTTGCTTGAGAGACAAAGCATGTTCAGCCAGATATTCTAAAACAAGCAAGACCGGTATAATGGCATCACCATACACATAATTTCTTGTTTTATCCTGAAACTTGAAATTAAACATGTAATGACCAGAATTCTCACAGCCGAAATAGATTTTACGCTTATACATCAAATTAACGATATTGGAATACCCGGCCGGAGTAATAACCGGTACTCCCCCATGGGCCTGAATCTCGACTGACAAGGCCTTCGGCAGACGAGCATCAATCACGATTTTGGGATGGTAAACCTTGCTGTCTCTGAGCTTGTCTAAAACAATCTTAACCAGCAGGCAGTTTAAATAAAACGGCGGAATGACTTGTCCCAAATGATTGATAAAAACACAACGGTCAGCATCACCATCGTAAAGAATGCCCAAATCCGCTTGTACCTTTTTCACTTCCTGTTGAATGCTTTGCTGATTCTTGGCTAACATCGGATTTAAATCATGATCCGGATACTTGTCATGAGGTCTAAAATTCATCTTAGTCACTTTTGAATTCAACCTGACCATCACATAATCCAACAATCTGGCACCGGAACCGCTACTGTTATCCACCACCAGTTTAAAGCCCTTGATTGTATTAAAGTTAACAAATGATTTAATAAACCTGAAATAGTCGGCAGACAGATTAATCTGAGCATAACCACCCAACCGACCCTTGACGTCGGGCATATCAGCTTGAGCTAAACTCCGGATTTGGTCCAATCCGGTAGACAAGCCAATTAAAACTCCGGTCTGTCCGCACATTTTCAGACCGGTATAGCCTTGAGGATTATGTGAAGCAGTCACCATCGTACCGCCGTCTAACTTTTTGTTTCCCACTCCAAAAAACATAACTGGTGTACTATCCACTCCCAAATCATATACCTTAACTCCTTCTTGTCTGACACCACGAATAAAATCATCGCAGATTCGTTTAGATTCCAGTCTGAAATCTTTTGCGATTAATATCCGCTTGGGTCGGTAAGCCTGGGCGTAAGCTCGACCGATTCGGTAAGCAGCTTCCTCATCCAATTGCGCCGGATATTTACCTCGGATATCGTAAGATTTGAAAATTGTAGGATCAATTTGAGACATTACTTAATTTTAGCGTAAACCAAACGACTGGTTACAACTAGACCTCCCATGCCCCACAGAATCATAATCAGTCTGAACAACCAACCAATCCAAGGTATTAAAGTTAAAATGTTAATCAGGACCAAACCAAGCATAAATTTCCAGATTAAATGCACTTGGTCTTTTTGAACCGTCTTTTTAATGATCCAGTCTCCGACCGCCATAGAAGCCATCACAGTACCTAAGTAGAATAATAAGCAGTAAATACCCAATAGAATAAAAGACAGTGGCAATCCAATCACAGTCATCATTAAAATGAACAAGATAAAAGGTGTGACAAAGAAAACTGCCGTACCCCAACCCAATGTTGACCAAAATTCTTGTTTCATTCTAACCACCATCTCTGTACTCAGCTTGTTAAACAAAATCAAGTACAAGATACCCACTGCCAAACAGCCCAAAAACATGACCAGCCAAATTGAAGCTAAAAATGACATAATCATAGCTTCCAACTGCTGTTGACCGATTATTACTTGGGTATCCAATGGCACATAACTGGTCTGTCCGTTAATCTGAGCACTGCCATGCAAAGACAATTGCTGACTGTCGACAGCTTTGTATGTCAAATTGCCCTGAACAACTGCCTGTGGACTTAAAGACAAACTACCCTCTTCTTCCATTTCCGCATAAACATCACCGTCCACTTGACCGGCAATCAGTAAAGCTGCTCCAAACAAATTGGCGTGACGGTTGATTCGGCCGTTGAAAGACACTGCTGCACCAAAACCGGAAGCATCCCAAGCCACTTGCGATTCCTCGCCTAAAATAACGTTTGCACCGAATAAATTGGCATTCTTGCCGACTTGTGAATTCACCACCACATTATTACCGGCCGCCCAAACACTGCCGGTCACCGGTCCGTTAATGGCGATATTACTACCGACCGCATACACGTTACCATGAACGCTACCGTTAAGGGTAAGATTGGCTCCGGCCAGATAGACATCACCATCAATATCCCCCTGCAAGGTAATTAAGCCACCGGCCAGAATAACATCACCCTTAACTTGACCTTCAATGATCAGGGATTCTCCGGCTTTAAGCAAGGTTTGATTAACAACTTGGTCCTGAGCCAAATGGTAGTTGTCAGACATCATGTCTTGACCAGCCCAAGCTGCTAAAGGCAAACAAAAAATAGCCACCAGCATGACCGCTAACCAGTGTTTTGAAAGTTTAAACATAGTCAATTGTTATGATTGATTGAATGTATATTAATAATGGTATTATATCATTTTTTGTAAGCAACGGCTATTAGGTTATGACCTTGCAATCGACTGACGGGCCGTCCTTTAAGTTGGTAGTCAAGGGTTTTAATCTCAAAGCCCACCTGCTTTAACAGCCGTCTCAATTCAGGTTTGGTGAAGGCATGGGCATACCTGACTTTGACATCCCCGGTCATTTTCCAAGGTACGAAAAAATCCTGGTATGACCAAGCACGGTACTTGAGTTTGTGTTTGACATTAAACCAACTGAGTGCGTATTGAGTGAAATATTTGAGTTGAAATAAATTCCAAGTCGATACAATGAGGTAGCTACCCGGCTTAAGGCTGGTGTAAATCTGATGCAACACCTTTAATCTTAACTCATGGGTAGGAATATGATGTAAAACAGCAATTAACAACACCAGATCATACTGGCTATCAGCTAAGCCTGGCTCTAAAATATTTTTAACTTGGAATTGAAGATGCCGGCAGTCTGCATAACGTTCTTGAGCCAATCTAATTAATTGCTCGGAATCATCCAATCCCAGATACTGCAGTCGGTAGTTTTTAAACAACTCGGCCATCCGGCCATTACCGCAACCCAAATCCAAAACAGATATTCCGTCTTTAACATAATCTTGAATAAAATTAAAACCGGGCCAAGACCGACTGCGAGTACTGGAAAAATCTGACGCAATCTGGTTGTAGATCTTATGAGTTTGAGCTAAAATGGCTTGTATATCTTGCGGTCTCATCTAATTGCTATTAATTATCAGCTAGCATATAATAAACGGGATGGAAAAGAAAAAACTTAATTTAATTATTGAAGATTTAATTCAAGCTAAACCAACTGACCAAAACCAGCTGGTTAAAGCTGTTCGGCGCATATCCAGCCGACTTCAAACAGCCCCACCTAAAAAAGCAGATCTGTTGTCAGCATACCATAAATTGGTTAAAAGTAAAAAAATTATGGCTCAACCCGAGCTTGCACAGCTGCTGACCAAACGAGCTGTCAGAACCATGTCAGGCGTGGCTGTAATCTCGGTTTTAACCAAACCGGCTGACTGTCCCGGTCAATGTTTGTTTTGCCCCACTCAACCGGCTATGCCTAAAAGCTATTTGGCGAATGAACCGGCTGTTATGCGAGCAATCTTAAATCAGTTTCATCCTTTCAAACAGATTAAAATGAGACTGAAAGCTTTACAAGATAATGGTCATGCGACTGACAAAATTGAATTGATTGTCATGGGCGGCACCTGGTCCTGCCACTCTCTTCAATACCAATCTTGGTTCATTAAACAGTGTTTTGAAGCATTAAATGGCAAAAAAGCCACTAATTTGGCCCAAGCCCATCAGCATAACCAAACCGCCAAACATCGCTGTGTTGGTTTAACCTTGGAAACCAGGCCGGATTACATTAATGAGGCAGAGATCAAGCGTTTGAGACAATTGGGTTGCACCCGAGTAGAATTGGGCATCCAACATATCAGAGAGGATATTCTCAAGCATAATTGTCGCGGTCATGATGTTAAAACTAGCATTCGAGCGATTGCTTTGCTCAAACAAGCCGGCTTTAAAATCAATTACCATCTGATGTTGAACCTACCCGGGTCTACCCCGACTTTAGACTTCCAGATGTTTAAAACCATCTATACTCATCCCGATTGGATGCCGGATATGGTTAAAATCTACCCCTGCGTAGTCACTCAAGATTCTCAATTGTATGAAATCTACCGACAAGGCGGTTACACTCCATACACAGACAAACAACTGCTCGCCCTGTTGGTTAAGATTAAAAAAATCACTCCTTCATATGTTAGAATAACCCGTTTGATTCGAGATATTCCGGCAGAAAGCATTCAAGCCGGCAACAAGATTACCAATTTAAGACAGCTGATCGGGGATCTCAGTCAACAACAGGGTTGGAGCTGTCAGTGCATTCGTTGCCGAGAAGCCGGACACCAGACCGACTTAAGTCCGCTTAATGATGAGATTCAAATTCTGGAATATACGGCCAGTCAAGGCAGAGAATTCTTTTTAAGCTTTGAATCCTTGGATAAGAAAGTGCTGTATGCTTTTTTAAGATTAAGGATTAACCGTCAGTCAGCTAATTTCATACCGGAACTTAAACAAGCTGCTTTAGTCAGAGAGGTTCACACTTACGGACAACTCACGGCTCTTAAACAAACCGGGCAAGTGCAGCACACCGGACTGGGTAAACGGCTGCTGAACAAGGCGGAGGAAATTTGTATAACCCAAAACATCGCCAAGCTGGCGGTTATCTCCGGCATCGGCGTTAGACAGTATTATGCCAAGCTGGGTTATGAGCTTAAAGGCACTTACATGGTTAAAAACTTGAATTGATCTTCTTTGTCAGATAAGTTAAGATATATTTATGCACAAAAACAAAATTATTTCATTAATTAAGCAAGAAATCAGCCGTCAACAAACAGGTCTGGTTATGATCGCCTCAGAAAATTACGCCTCACCGGATGTTTTAGCTGCCATGGGTACCCCGTTGTCCAATAAATATTCAGAGGGCTACCCAGGCAAAAGATACTACACCGGCAACCAGTACATCGACGACATTGAATCACTGGCTCAAGAGTTGGCTTTGAAAATCTTTAATCTCAACCCTCAAGACTGGCATGTCAACGTCCAACCCCACAGCGGTTCTTCGGCTAATTTGGCAGCTTACTTGGGCTTACTTAAAACAGGTGATACCATTTTGGGTATGGATTTGGGAGCCGGTGGTCATTTGACTCATGGCAGTCCGGTGAATTGGTCAGGCAAATTATTTAACTTCGTATACTACACTGTCGATTCCCAAACACATACATTGGATTACCAAGAAATACTAAGAGTTGCTCAAAAAGCACAGCCCAAACTGATAGTATGCGGAGCAACTGCCTATACCCAACTCATAGATTTCAAGCAATTTCGTCAAATCGCTGACCAAGTCAATGCGTATCTGCTGGCAGATATTGCCCATATTGCCGGCTTGGTCGTGGGCGAGGTACACCCATCACCTTTTCCGTATGCTGACGTGGTCACTACTACAACCCACAAAACTCTGCGCGGACCCAGAAGTGCTATCATTATCTGTAAAGCTGAATTGGCCAAAGCCATAGATACGGCGGTTTTTCCGGGCATGCAAGGCGGACCCTTGGATCATGTCACCGCTGCCAAGGCCATGTGTTTTGCGGAAGCTTTAAGCTCAAAATTTAAACAAGATCAAATACAAACGGTTAAAAACGCTCAGGTCTTGGCTCAAGCACTCAAAGATCAGGGACTGAAGTTAATTGCCGACAGTACTCAAAACCATCTACTGCTGGTAGATTGCCAGCCTTTGAACATTACGGGCAAACAAGCGGCCGACGCCTTAGCTCGAGCAGATATTTACACCAATGCCAACATGATTCCTTTTGATCCTGCCTCGCCTCTTAATCCATCCGGAATTCGTCTTGGCACACCGGCTCTGACCACTCGAGGCATGCAAGAACCAGAGATGCAAACCATTGCGGGTTGGATTGTGCAAATTTTGAAAGATATTGGCAATGACACATTAATCTCAGACCTTAAACAGCAAGTCCATAAGCTAACCAAACAATTCCCTGTCTACCATGAATAAAACCGCTACCATTTTGGATGGCCAAGGTTTAGCCAATGCCATCCTTAAAAAATTGGCTCAACAAATTCGTTCTGCCCGGGTCAGACCGGGCTTAGCAGCCGTTTTAGTCGGCAGTGATCCCGCTTCTGGCTTGTACATACGCTTAAAAGAAAAAGCCGCCCAAGCAGTGGGAATTAATTTCCACAAATATCTATGCAACGAACAATGTTACCAAGATATTAGTCAACAAGAATTAATTCAGCTAATTAAATTTTTAAATCAAGATCAAGAGGTGGATGGTATTTTAGTGCAACTGCCTCTGCCTAAAAAATACGACAGTCGCAAAGTCTTACAAGCCATTGAGCCTCAAAAAGACGTTGATGGCTTCTTGACTGACCAAACCGGATTAATTCCCCCACCCATTGCAGCCATTATTAGTCTGCTGCAAGCCACTCACCAAGACTTGTCTGAGTTGTCGACTTTAATCATTGGCAAGGCAGATATCTTTCTCAACAGTTTAGACAAATACCTGCAACAAGAATTGCCTTTAAAAAAAATTACCCGCAGAAAAAGCATTCCTCAGAATGCTAAAAACTTTGATATTATCATCATCGCCTTGGGTCAGGCTAAAGCCTTAAAAAAATCCCAGGTGAAGCAAGGGGCCATTGTCATAGACGTGGGCATTAACAAAACACCCACCGGCAAAGTGGTGGGAGATGTGGATCCCAAAGTAAAAGAACAAGCCGCTTTCCTGTCTCCGGTGCCGGGCGGGGTTGGACCATTAACCGTGGCTCATTTATTGGAAAACACCTATAAACTGTCTCAATAACAGAAAGCCCCATCTCTTAACTGCAGAGATGGGGCATATGCTTAGGCGGCCAACAGCCGCCGAATCTTGATGACCAGCTGACTCAGCCAGCTGGTCTGGGCAGCCACTGGAGCGTTAACAGTGGCTGTGTAGAGGGGGCGAAACTCCAAATGCGGAGACCGCGCCCAAACAGGTACAAACCTACCCCGCCGCAGACACTGACGGCGGTAGACTCGACGTTGATGAGAATTCATTTTCTCCTCCTTCATAGTTCCTCTTTCAATATAACCAACAATGTTTCGACATTATAGCACATATACTAAATTTTGTCAATAATAAAACAACCTCTGCCGAGCAGAGGTTGTAATTGGCCTAATTATCCCACAACCAACGTTCCGGGGGTACTGGTTTGTGTTCAGCCACTAGTTGTTTGGCTTCCTCCTCAGTGACTGGCAGAAAAACCTCCTGTCCGTTAATCTCCAAACAATCCTGTTCAATGACCTGACCATCGATGCTGCGCTGTTTTTTCATACTGCCTCCTACAGATTGGATGACTGGTTGGTGATCGCTTCCGTCGACAAAATCTGTTCCATCAGGTGCAAAAACACTTGTGTATTGATTTCCACATCCGGCATGGCCCGGTGAGCATTCTTATGCTCCAAGCCATAATGTTTCGCCACATTGGTTAAGGTATGACTGGGTAATTTCAACAGTTTACGAGCTAACTCCAAAGTGTCTATGAGCTTATTCTCTAAAATTGGCAGCTCCATTTTCTTGAGCTGGTTTTGGATAAACAGCCAATCGAATTCACGAATATTATGGCCAACAACAATGGAGTTACCAATAAATTCCAGATAATCATGTAAGACTTGATCTATTTTCCGACCATTCACCAACAGATAAAATTCATTCAACCCATGAATTTTTTCCGATTCAGGTGGAATGGATCTTAAGGGTTGCACCAACGCTTCGTAGCGAGCTATCTCCTGCTTGCCTCTTAACCTGATAGCTGCAATTTCCAAAATATCATCCGATGCCGGATTTAGTCCAGTTGTCTCGATATCGAAAACAGTAAATTCAGTTTCCAAAAATTTTTGATACTTAGCTTGCATAATAGTATATCTTAAACCATATCAAGCAGAAGCGCAATATTGATAATTCTGACATTTTAAGCTATACTTGAGGAGATAAGACTCATATTTAACCTATGTCATTTAGTATTGGCATTGTCGGCCTACCCAATGTCGGCAAATCCACCCTCTTTAAAGCCCTAACCAAGAAACAAGTTGATGCTGCCAACTACCCATTTTGCACCATCGATCCCAATGTCGGAGTGGTGGCAGTACCGGATGAACGACTGGATCAGTTGGCCATCATCTCGAATTCTGCCAAAAAAATCCCCACTACCATTGAATTTGTGGACATTGCGGGTTTGGTTAAGGGAGCCCATAAAGGCGAGGGTTTGGGTAATAAATTTCTGGCCAACATCCGTGAGGTGGATGCCATTGTTCAAGTTTTAAGACAGTTCAGCGACAAGAACGTCACTCATGTAGATAACCAGGTTAATCCTGAATCTGACAAAGAAACCATTAATTTGGAATTGATTTTTGCTGATTTGCAAACGGTAGAGAACAGGATTTCCAAAAACAACAAAGACTTGCACGCCAATGACAAAGCAGCTCTACAGTTGCAACCGATTTTAAACCAACTGAAACAAGGTTTGGAAAATGGTAAACTAGCTTCAGATATTCTGACACAACCAGCAGACAAACACTTAATCAGAGATCTGCACCTTTTAACCATTAAGCCCATGATCTATGTTTTAAATGTTGATGAAAATAATGTAGTTGAGGACACTGACTACATTACCATATCCGCTAAAATTGAAGCGGAACTATCTGAACTACCGCCAGCAGAAGTGCAAGACTACCTGAAAGAATTGCAACTTTCTTCTTCAGGCCTTGACAAATTGATCAAACAAGCTTATAATGTGCTCGGATTAATCACTTACTTTACATCCGGTCCGCAAGAAACCAGGGCCTGGACCATTACCCAGGGGACCAAAGCACCGCAAGCAGCCGGTAAGATCCACACTGACTTTGAACAAGGCTTTATTAAGGCAGAAGTCATTAAGTGGCAAGATTTGGTGCAAGCCGGTGGCGAAACCCAAGCCAAAGAAAAAGGATTGATTCGTCTCGAAGGTAAAGAATACGTCTTTCAAGACGGAGACGTAGCCTTATTCCATTTTAGTAAATAATGTGTTCAAGAGTATGGATGATGATGCAGTTCTAAAATTTTTGTTTTACAGTATTTTGGTGCTATCTATGATAGTCATTGTTGGAATTTGGGAAAGTTTTGTCCAACCACTCATAAAACTCTTAATGGAAAGTGTTAACATTACTTTTTAAACAAATTACACATATACTCATAAACAGCTTAATATAGCTGTTTTTTTGTTTAAATTTAAATAAATAACCAGCTTGTATATTGACAAAATTAATATAATATGCTATAGTGGTATATCACGTTAAGTGATTGTTCTTTGACTTCGACTTACCCCGGTCTGACTGTTTCAGATTGGGTTGAGCATAGATTCCAAGTACCCCAATTACTCCCTATTAGATGGGGAGTGAAAAAAAGGAGAATGAACATGTCAGATTTCGCCATCATCGAGAACTGCCCCCTGAACAACGATCAGTACAGCAGCTGGCCCAATTTTCAGCTGCAAGTGAATAAGGGCTTGGCTGACCAAGCCCAAGAGGCTCTCGGGCAGATGGAACTGCCCGGAAGTCTGAAGGGCTGGCTGTTCAATGGCCAGCTCCAGGTCATCGGAGACGACCTGAGCCTGGAGCAGATCCTCCAGGTGGCCGCCGATCTCTGGGAAAAATTGAATCCCCCCAACGGGGATATCAAACTGCTGTCCCGAGTCCCGGAGACGCAGGAGTTGCCGGCAGATCTGGCTGATCTGCCGACGGAGGAATACGAAGGTGAGACCTATGAGGTCATCACTTTCGTGTTGGGGCATGGATTCGTGCCCAAATTCTCGATTATCGAGATCCTGTTCCCGGTCACCAGCCGGGACGTCGACGACGTTCGGTACCGCGTCAAGCGGTTCAGAAACGGCGTGGAGCCCGAATTGACTGGACAGCCCAAGGTTGTCCAGACCATGGCCGAGGCTGTCGGCATCGCCTACAGCCAGAAGGGTGGTCACCTTGACCAGACGGCCACGAATGGTTTGAGGCAAGTCAAGTCGTTCGTATTCCGCGTGATCGCGGACCTCTGGAGCGACGAGTACGTCGCTGTCGAGGGTTTCACCGAGAGACGGATCCCCCGCCACCCGACTGACCCGACCACTCCCAAGAGTGTCGACCACAACGGTGAGTCTTGGTATGAGGCTCACCGGATACTCGGGATCGGCTCCGGCCCCAAGTTCACGCGATGCCGGATCCTCTTCGCCAAGAAGGATCCGATGAACCGACTCAAGATTGTTGCCACGATAGTGGACAACAATCCTGAGCAGCAGAAGGAGGTCAAGAGTGGCGAATTCGATGACGTCCAAGACGTCATCCGATTCGCCTTCAACCAGCCCTGCGGCGAGATCCGCGGCGCCGCGTGGGGGGCCAACCGAGGTCTCCGCGAGGAGATCAAGCGGCTTCGGGCCAAATGGTTCGAGGCCAAGGAACGGAAGAACCCGTTCCGTCAGTAATGACTTTAACCCCGCCACAACTGAACGCAGTTGAGGCGGGGTTTTCTCTTTATCTCAATTATTCTGCAACATACACCCGTATTCTTCTCCAAACATGCTGCTTATCTCGTTTGTAAATTAAATTATCTGTCTTTGCCAACTTAAAACCCATCTCGGCAATTTGTGAATCCAAATTCAAACCCAGTACCTGATCGGATATGTGCCATTGTGGCATAACCATAACCAACTTACCATGACTCCTTAATACACTCTTAAATGACTTAAAAGCTTGTAAATAGACAGCTTTAACTTGTTGGATATTCTTTTCAATCTCCAAATTAGACTCCTTGCCGGTTAAAGGTTTGCCCAAATACGGTTCCGTAACAATCCCGTCCACAGATTTTAAATGCCTGACCAAATCTTGAACATCAGATTGGAAAATTTGAGATTTAAACTGCCACTTAAATTTATCCCTTAACCAAGACAGATTTTGCTGAGTATCTGCCACCGCCCGATCTGAAACATCTGATCCAAGCAAATTGGTATAACCCAAGGCTGCCGCTTGCATCAGAATCGTACCTGAACCGCAAAAAGGATCCAGTACAGACGCTGTGTGTTCCAACTGAGCCAGGTTCAGCATAATCTTAGCTAATTTAGGCGGTAACATACCACTTTTGGCATCAGCTCTGGGACGACCGTAATCCAGTTGACTGTACGTCTTGAAATCTTGGACCGCACACGTTACACCCCAAATCTTGGGTAGAATTAAAAAATCCACACATTTATTTTTCTTAACAATGACTGAGGACAAGGCTGGTTCTTGAGCAGTAACCAGACGGCTGTTAATACCAGCTTGTTTCAACATTCTTTTCACTTCCATACCCAGTTTACGATCTGGTTTTCGGTTGTAATAGCTTAAACCGAATTTGACTTTGCCCTCAGGTTGGGATTGTTGAACATGCTGAGCTAGATTCTCTGCTGTTAATGGCTTGTCTATCACTTGACCCAGCTTAATGCTGCCACCCAGGATATCTAACACCTGTTGGCAGTCCAAAATGGGTGAGTTTACCACCAAATATTGGTCTGTTTGGTCAATAATCTCACAATCCGTGACAAATGACTCAATTTCAGCTTTAGATAATTTAGGATTATTACCTAGAATAAAAATATAGTTTGGCATACATCAGGATTATACCCCATCTTGACAAAATAATCCAGTCATGGTAAGCTGTGGGTATATAAAAAATACCTTTCCCAAGTATATCCTGTCATGAATCTAAGACAGGAAAAGGTACATCACTGCATTAGTTTTAATCTAAGGGTGTGCCTTTAGGTTTTTTTTATACCCCCTTTAAATCTAATTAACCCTTAATCTGTTACATTAGTTATGGACAAAGCAACCAAACCGGCAGCTAACAATACTTATGAACTGCTGTACATTGTATCAAACCAATACACTGAGGATGAATTGACTGACATTCGACATAAAGTGGATCAGTTAATTAACCAGTACAACGGCAGTATTGGCTACCAAGAATTTTTAGGCAAGAAAAAACTAGCCTATCCCATCAACAAAGTGGCTCATGGTTACTACGTCGTCACCGAATTCGAGCTAGACGACAAAACTCAAGTTGAAAAATTGGACAACCTACTGAAATTGGATAACCAGATTTTACGACACATGATCATTATTCGACCCAAAACCCAAGCTGAATCAACTAGAGTTAGAACCGCCAGCTCCAAACCAACTGTCAGTCCCGAAGAACCGGCTGAAAAGCCTAAAACCACCACCACCAAAAACAAGGTGAGTATGGAAAAATTGGATGAAAAGTTAGATGAAATCTTAAATGACGATACCATCATCTAAATCATAACCATAATCGTATGAATCTTAACAAAGCCATTATCATTGGTAATTTAACTCAGGATCCAGAAACCAAAAATACTCCCAATGGCCAAACAGTCTCTTCTTTTACCGTCGCAACCAACCGCGTCTGGAATAATCCGCAAGGTGAAAAGCAAGAACAAGCTGAATTCCATAATGTTGTGGCTTGGGGCAGATTGGCAGAGATTGTCAGTCAGTATTTAGCTAAAGGTCGCTTATGTATGGTAGAGGGCAGAATCCAAACCAGAAGCTGGGATGACCAAAGTGGCAACCGACATTGGAAAACAGAGATTATTGCCGAGAATATCCAATTAGGACCTCGAGGTGGCAATGGCGGAGATAATTATTCCCAAGCTCAATCCAATGCTCAGGCTGCCAAACCAGTTAAATCAGAAGATTCAGATGAAGACATTAAGATTGAGGATATACCTTTTTAATTAAATAAGTATGACTAAAACCAAAAATTTAAACCAAAAAGACAAATATTGTCACTTTTGCGTCAATAATATTAAATACATAGACTACAAGGACCAGCAACTGTTAAGACGCTTTATTTCTTCCTACTCTAAAATCGTACCTCGCAAAAGAAGTGGCGTTTGCGTCAAACACCAAAGAAAATTGGCTACTGCCATTAAGAGAGCCAGAATCATGGCTATCTTACCTTTTGTAACTAAGTAATCATAAACTAAAGACAGGTGTCCAACCTGTTTTTAGTTGTAAATACATATCCCATGATTTCAACTTTAAACGATATTAAAAAAGGATTGAATATTGTTCATGAAAGCGAACCATACACCGTAATTGAAGCGCATTTTGTCAGAATGCAACAGCGTAAACCGGTCATGCAGACCAAGATTAAAAATCTGCTCAACGGTAAAGTGGTAGAAATCAATTATCATCCGGGAGACAAGGTTGAGGAAGCGGATCTGCAGAGAAAAAAGGTGGATTATCTGTACAATGATGGGGCCAATTATTTTTTCATGGATCCTGACTCTTGCGAACAATTTGAATTACCAAAAGATAACTTAGAAACCATCTTAGGCTATTTACTGGAAGGAGATAAGGTAGATGCCCTGTATTTCAATGACAAACCAGTAGCTGTGTCACTGCCCAATACGGTGGCGTTAAAAGTCACTTCTGCTCCGGAAGGCGTTAGGGGTAATACCGCTCAAGGCAAGGTGACCAAGTCAGCTGAACTGGAAACCGGCCTCAACCTCCAAGTGCCTCTGTTTATTAAAACAGGCGATGTTATTAAGATCAATACGGAAACTGGAGAGTATATGGAAAGAGTTTAAAAAACCTAAAAACAGTTTAAATGCCCGGTTAAAAACCGGGTATTTTAGTTAAATTTATCTAAATTAAGATAAAATATACCTAAAAATGTTGACAAAATACAATATATGTGATATGGTATTGGGCAGTACTTGAACAATTTAACCCCTGTTTATGGGGAAACCGCTTACGATCACACAAGTCCCCCACTTCAACGGTGCCATAGTGGTGCCGTTGGTTATTTCCAAGTCGGTGCTAAGGCACCAAGTGGGCAAATGCCCGAAGGAGAACGGAAGAATGAAGGTAATGTTGACTCTGATTCTGGCTCTGGTGTCGATGACGGCCCTGGCTGTCGACATCGGTGACGTCGAACAAGCGGCACTGAGATCGGTTACCCGAGGTGGCGTGGCCCTGTGTCCGGTGGAATCCGACAAGGTGGCTACACAGCCGCCTGAAAAGGGCGGCTGTTCAGGTGGTGTCCAATTCGACCTTGATGTAGTCGACGGTGTTGTGACCGGAGATTCCGGTCCTGTGCCTCCTGGAGAGTACTACATCTATCTGGCTCTATGTAACATCGATTTGGATCGACTGTTTAACAACTACGATCCCAATGGCGATCAGCAGACGGTGACGGTAACGTCGGGACAAACTTCCGAGGTCGTCATCGATCTGTATCTGCGGGAGCGTCTCACAGGACAATTTTACGTGCCCATGCCTGAAGGATTAGATTCCCGTGGCATCACCAGTGTCAGCCTAACTGGGGCTGACGTTATTGACTACCAAGAAGTTCCCGGCGGTCGGTTGCGAGTTGACATCTCAGCTCCTCCGACTTTCGACGGCGGCACCCTGACCATCCATGGTCACGGTGACACTGAGTATTCGGGACGCATTGAGACGAATTTCGTCGAAATACTGAACTCAGACCCACCGCAAGTCGAGTTCGCCACCGGTTCGGTTTCGATCGTCGGCGTAAACATCAACCGACCGGAACCCAACGATTTCATCCAAGGAATCAATACCGAAGGGAATTTCTACTATGATTCCCTTCAGTCGGCCGTCGATGCCGGTTGCTGGGATATCCATCTTGGCGAGGGCGAATACACCGGCTTTGTGGCTGATTTGGTTGGCCAAGATCTGGCTGTCCACGGCTTGGGCGTGAATAAGACCAAGCTTGTGCCTTTGACAGATCATACTGATCCGGTTGTCTACGCCGTAGGCGCAGATTCCTTTGTTCTGGGAGATGTCTGTGTCAGAGGTCAGGACAAAACCAATCGGAGTCTGGTTATCTGGCAAAGCAACCACGTGGCGATCCGTCATTGCTTGGTACACAATGATAATGCCGGTTGCTTGGATTCCAGTGACAACCGATTCGTCTTGATCGACCAAACGGCCATGCTGGGACCCGGTGCCGGCAATGGTATTCCCGACGATACGTATTGTTCGAGCAGCATCTGTGCTGTTCGAGCCGAGAATCTGACGGTGCGCAACTCGATTATCATTGGGGTGTGCAGAGGAATTACGGTCGACAGCGTCGACGATATGAGCATTGGCCGCAATTACTTCTACCGCATCGGTCAGACCAACTGTTACAACAGTGGCAATGGACAAGCCATCGAGTTGGAAGACAACTTCGATGGCGATCCCATGCTATGGTTCAATGGGAGTCAAATGATTTGGACTCTCACCCCGAATTCGCCCTGTTGGTACGCTGGCTACGAAGGCCAGACGATTGGGCCGCGCCTTACGGACTAACCCCTACCACCCCTTCTTCTCACACCGAGTGAGGAGGAGGGGTGTTTTCTTTTTCAAAAAAAGACCATCAGATTTACCGATGGTCATTTTATTTAAACAATTTACTTTTCTTCCTCTTTATCTTTCGCCTTAATGGCTGACCAAATTTCTTTTTTCAGCCCTTTTAACAGCTTCTTATTACCTCTTAAATAAGCTTTGGCATTTTCTCTACCCACACCCAATCTTTCCTCTCCGTAAGTGTAGGAATTACCGGATTTGCTAATGACGCCAGAAGCTACCCCAAGATCCAAGACATCACCGGCAATGGAAATACCTTCATTATACATGATATCAAACTCACAAGTCTGAAAAGGCGGTGCCACCTTATTCTTAACAATCTTAACCTTAACCCTGTTACCGATACTCCTGTCACCTTGCTTAATCTGGGCACTTCTCCTAACCTCAACTCTAACCGATGAATAGAATTTAAGAGCCATCCCGCCGGTAGTGGTTTCCGGGTTGCCAAAGAAGACTCCTATCTTCTGTCGAGTCTGGTTAATAAAAACCAACACGGTCTTACTTTTGGAAATGGCAGCTGTCAGCTTTCTGAGGGCCTGACTCATTAATCTGGCTTGCAACGCCATATGGGAATCTCCCATATTGCCCTCAATTTCCGCCTTAGGCACCAAGGCAGCCACCGAATCCACCACTACCACATCCATGGCATTGGATCTGACCAGAGTTTCTACGATCTCCAAAGCCTGCTCACCGGTATCCGGCTGGGAAATAAACAGCTTATTGATATCCACGCCTATCTTTCTGGCATAATCCGGATCCAAGGCATGTTCAGCATCCACAAAAGCGGCCACTCCACCCATTTTTTGGACCTCAGCCACAATATGCTGAGCCAAAGTTGTTTTACCGGATGCTTCCGGACCAAAAATTTCAATGATTCTACCTCTCGGCACTCCACCTACGCCTAAAGCAATGTCCAGCGACAAACAACCGGTCGGAACCGCATCCACCTGCATGGTTTTGGCTTCTCCGAATTTCATGATCGAACCGTCTCCAAATCTTTCTTTTATCTGACTGATTGCCGAATCTATAGCTTTTAATTTGTCACCTTCGTTGCCAGTCACATCCTCCTTATCTGTTTTTGGCATATATTGCAATTTAGGAATTAGGAGTTAGGAATTAGGTACAACGCCTAACTCTTAATTCCCAGTTCCTAAGGGCTCATCTGACTCATTAGCACTCTAATCTGGACTTCATTGATTCGACTGTACCTCTTCTTAGCTGTAATCTTAATCAAATTCAGACCCTTTTGCAAGTCAATCTTTGCCTCGAATTTACCATCTTTATCCACAAAAACCTCTTGGTTATTGATAATTAATTCAACTTCTGGCTTAGATTGGCCAATAATGGTAATTTGTTTGTCATTGACCGCTATACCATCTTGAGGTTCAAGAATATCTAAAGGAGGAGCCACAAATATTTCTTCCACTTTCAGAGCTAAAAAGAAGACAACTGCGGTAATTGTCAGACCTATGACAAAGCGACGGATAATGCGAGGCCATACCGGTAAATCATACTTAGCCACTTGAGACTGGTTCAGCCAACCCTGGGAACGCATTTTCTTAGCTTTTAACCAACACTCCTTAAAATCCAAGCCCAAATAGTCTGTGTAACTTTTAAGGTATTGCTTAAAATACAAAGGACCCGGCAAGTTGGCCGGGCGATTGTTTTCCAATGCTTCCAAATATTTGTAAGCAATCTTTAAATCCTTGGCTGCCGATTCCAAAGACTTGCCACTCGTCTGTCTGGCCTCTTTAAGAATCGTACCCAAATCATTAGCTTTGACTATAGTTTTACTTCTAAATGCCGTCATAGTTTATGTCCATTCATCTTCCTTAAAGGCTGCTTTTTTCTTCACCGTCTCCACTTCTTGACCTTCATCTTCTGTTATCTCCGACTCCTCAACTTCAATCTCCTCTTCTTGATCTGGCTGATCAGTCTCTAAATCTTGAGTCGGTTCTGTTTCCTCCTCTGGTTCTTCGGTCTGGAAAACCACTTTAGTCGCTCCATCATCCTCCTCTTCTTCTTCCGTATAATCCAAATTATCAGCTGGCACCAACTCACCTTCCAAACCATATTCTTTAGCGGCAAATTCAACGGACGTAATACCCTGCAACTTATCTAAAAAAACCTCCCTGGGTTTGGCACCATCGGCTGGACCGATTACGCCTTGATCTTCTAGTAAATCCAGTATTCTGGCCGCCCGTGCATAACCAATCTTAAGCCTTCTCTGTAAAAGAGAAGCAGATGCTTTGCCTGATTCCCGGATAATATCTTTGGCTTCAGATAAAAGCGGATCCGCATCATCATCCACATAATGTCCGCCAGGTCCGGTCGTTGGCTTTTCTGCCAAACCTTCAATATAATCTGCTTCGCCTTGCTGTTTAATGTAACCAATGACGTTAGATATTTCTTCGTCAGTTAAAAAAACACCCTGGATTCTTTTCGGCTTACTAACCTCAGGTCCTAAATACAACATATCTCCTCTGCCAACCAGCTTTTCGGCTCCGGACGCATCCAATATGGTTCTGGAATCAATGAGTGAGGCAACGGAAAAAGCGATCCGAGCTGGAATATTGGCTTTAATTAAACCGGTAATAACATCAGTGGACGGCCTTTGGGTGGCTAAGACCAAATGAATACCAACTGCTCTGGCCATTTGAGCCAATCTGACAATTCCACCTTCCACATCATTGGCAGCAGTTGTCATTAAATCAGCTAATTCATCTATCACAAACACAATATAGGGTAATTTATCGGGATTACCCTGGTTAAAAGCTTCAATATTTCTTTTGCCCACTTTAGATAAGGTTTCAAAACGCCTTTCCATTTCTGCCACTGTCCATTTTAAAGCATTAATGGTTTTTTTGACATCGGTAATAACGGGAGTTAAAAGATATGGAATATTGTTGTAAGATGGGAGTTCCACTCTTTTGGGATCAACTAGAATAAACTTCAGCTCATCCGGACTTTTCTGGTAGAGCAAACTCACGATGAGAGAATTAATACAGACTGATTTACCGCTACCTGTAGCTCCGGCAATTAGCAAATGAGGCATTTTTTCCAAATTACCGAAACAGGCATGGCCGGACACATCCTTACCCAAAGCAACGGCCAGCTGAGATTCTCTTTTCTTAAAAGCTTTAGAAGATAATAATTCATTCATGGTGACTTTGGCTGCCATCTTATTGGGTATTTCAATACCCACTAACGACTTACCTGGAATCGGGGCTTCAATTCTTAGAGGATGAGCTGCCAAAGCCAGAGACAAATCATTGTTCAAACCAACAATTTTTGACAGTTTAACACCTTCAGCCGGCCTAAAAGTGTACTGAGTGACAGTCGGTCCAATATTCACATCGCTCATATCCACTTCAATACCAAAGTTTGCTAAAGTCTTTTTAATCTTAAGCTGGTTGTTCTTAATGTCTCCGCTGGTTGGTTGGCCGGATTTATTCGTCAACAAACTCAACGGTAATTCAATTTTCCTGCCGAATTTTTTAGGCTTAGCTATCATCTCTTGAGCTTGATCTGGATTTGGCTGCTGATTAATCTGAGTTCGACTAAATTGTGGAGCCGCTACTTCTGCTTCTTCTTCAATCTCTGGCTCCGGTTCAATTTCTTCCTCTTCTTCCTCTTCTTCATACTCCTCATCTTGATCTTCCTCTTCAATATTTTCTTGCTTGTCTTTAACGGCTTGGTAAATCTCCTTAGCTTTGACCGCCACATATTTAAATAGCTTAAGCGGCCAGAGCAAACTGTTAATGGACATCTCAAAGGTTAAAAGAATTCCGGTTAAGAAAACAGCTAGAGCCACAATTAAAGTACCCCAGAATCCCATAAACTGAAGCAAGGGGTATGAAAGCAGTACTCCAAAGTACCCACCGCCTAAACCCTGATTGGCAGCCCATGTTATTTCATACACTTGATATCTGGCATGCCATAGACCAGTTAAACCTAAAACCGTTAAAGCCGCGCCGACGTAATTGATAAATGTTACTTCATAAACATCACTTTTAAGTAAAAAATAGCCAAAGACAGCGGTTAAAACCGGAAACAGCCATTTCAAATCACCAAACAACCAACCCAAACTCTGATTCACAATTACTCCAAATTGATTATCTCCATACAAACCTAAAATGCCCAAGATGGACAAAGCGGAAAGAGTGAAGAGTGCTATAACCACAATTCCTCGTTTGGTTTCAGGGCTGATATTTAAATCCACTCCAAACAAACTACCGACTTGGTAGCTGCTGAAACGTCCTCCAAATAATCCTCTTTTTTTACGTCTGGGCATAACTAGTTAATTTTAGCAATAATAAGCCTAATTAAGCAAATGCTTAAGCTATTGTTAATTATATGGCAGAAGCTAATTCTAATGTGGTCGTACTCACACCTAAAGATTCAACCTGAGCCGGATTGTGTTCAACCACTTGGTTGATCAGCATGGCTTTCCAATTGAAGTCCAAAGGGGTGTTTAAATTCCGGTCTATTTCAATGACAAAGCCATCGTTAGTTTGTTCCGCGATCCAATAATTGGCACCCTGACGCCTAGACTTGGGCGTCACGACAATAATCGGTTGCCAGGCATACTCTTGGTCAAAGACAACTTG
>CAZLFP010000008.1:0-42860 GCA_964558935.1 uncultured Gammaproteobacteria bacterium
CCAAAACGGCAAAGAAGCGGCTCTCAAATTCTTAATTGGCCAAGCCATGAAAGAAACCAAGGGCAAAGCCAACCCACAAACCATTAACGATTTATTTAAACAAAAATTAAGCTAGCATGGTGGAACGTTTTACCAAACCGCAAAAACCCAATACTATCAGATTGGAGGAAGTTTACAAATTCGGAGCCAGAGCCGATAAAATGTCGAATGACGCTAAAAAGCAGGTTAAAGATTTGCTGAAACAGGCTAAATACTCGGATGGACAGATTCATGAGATTGTCGATAAAAATGAACCAATTAAAGTTTCAGACATGAGAAATTTAATGTCTGTTTTGCATCAGAACGAAATGAAGGGCTTTGATTCATTCAGTCCCAACATTATGTTAAGGGAATTTCAAAAAAAAGAAAGGGTTAGAAAAAGCAGTATCGGTCAAATTAAGCAACAACACTTAAGAGAAAGAATGGCTGAATCTCGAGCCGAACAACAAGCCAAAACACAATCATTAAACTCTTTGTCCAAACCTAAAACCGGAGGCTCTCAAGTTAACTTACCATTTTAATCATAACCAACCATTATGCTCAGAAAAATCGAAGGCCAACCTTCTTCAGACAATGATTCTAATATCATTGATTTGGAATCAATTAATGAAATCTCAGATGAAATGATTAAAGAAGATATGCCGGAGACTTTGGAAGAAGCTGTTTCTACCCTCGAAGAAGCAGTGGAAATAACTCAGGTGGACGAAGTTGACTTGGATCGAGACCATAAAATTAAAAAGGCGGTCGAAATTTATCTAAAAAACGACCGCGAGGTAGATGCAAAAACCAAGGCTAAGATTGACGACTTTGCCCATAAGCTACAGGATAGAATCTGGAGAGACAGAGGGCTTGAGAAAGCCGCTTAACACACAACACCGCCTACCGGGCGGTGTTTGATTTAAGGAAATCTTGAATGATTTTCTTAGCTTGAGTGTAATTCTGAATCCATCTTATTTTATCATGACGCTTAAACCAAGTAAGTTGCCTTTTGGCAAAATGATGAATGGCTTGTTTAAGCTCTCTTAACATCGTCTCCCTATCTATATCGCCCTTCAAATACTTGGATACCCAACGATATTCCAGACCAAAATCATCCAACCTTTGCCAAGTAACTCCTTTCTTTCTTAAAGCTTTAACTTCATCAATCATACCCTCATCTACTCTTGTTTGCAGTCTGTTGTCTATTCTTTGGTAAATGACTTCCAGCGGATACTTAATACCCAAACACAGGGTGGTATAAGCTGGTTTAACTTTCGCTACTTGGGTAGACTTGGTTTGGCCGGTCAGTTCATAAATTTCCACTGCTCTTTGCACTCTTCTTCTGTTCTGCCTATCTATCTGTTGGTAGGTTTGAGGATCTACTTTTTTTAACTTGATTAAAAGCTGAGTCAGGCTTAACTGATCTAATTTGGCTCTCAAATCCTTTTTAGCCTGTTGTGTCCGCTGATCTGGAACAAAAACATAACCCTGTATCACGGCATCCACATACAAGCCAGTACCACCGACCAGAAACGGAATTTTACCTCTGTGGAGAATATCTTCAATGACAGCGTACGCCTTTTTCTGGTATTTGGCTACATTGTATTCTGTTTTAGGACTAACCACATCAATTAAATGATATGGCACCTTAAAGCCGTTGACTATGTAGTCAATCAAATCTTTACCCGTTCCAATATCCATGCCTTTGAAAACTTGTCGGGAATCGGCAGAAATGATTTCACCGTTAAAATTGGCAGCCAATTTGGCCGCTAATTTGGTCTTACCGCAAGCGGTTGGTCCAACTATGACAATTAGAGGTTTAAACATATTGGCATTATAACATAAACAACTTTTAAGTAGAAAAGGTCCATCTGACGACGGACCTAAACTGCTTAGATTTGAGAGGTAAAAATGACCACCAACTCCTGACGGCTGGCCAACTTCATATCCTGAATTTCGACTCCCCCCACCGCTTCCAACAGGGGTTGAATTCTGGCACGAGCAGTGTCTGATAAACCCTTAGGGTCATGCTTGACCCACTGCGGAAAAAACAGAATGAGCTGACACTGACCGGCCAGTCTGACCAGGTTAATAGCCTCGGTCAGACGCTTGAGGAATTCATAATTCTCGTCTCCAAATTCACCTTGCGGAAAAATGCAGGCCAAAATCGGAGCTTTGGACTGCTGAGTCATAGCTAGACTGTAGGTGGCATCCATTATCAATCCCTCCTGTACTTCTCCTGTGTTCTGACGATACAGTAACATGAACACATTAATGAGTCAAGGTTGGAATTATTTAAGAAATTAGATATAATTGACATAAAAAGAAAACCCGCTTACCTGAGGTAAAACGGGTTAAATTGACCTAGAAAAGGTCGCTGAGAGCCAATTTTAGCTCTGTCTGGACCTCGTGCCTGGCCATGGGATGAAGCAGTTTAAGCTTCCGAATAATGGCCTCCAGGCACGAATCTGCAGCATCCCATTTAGCAACCAGCTCCTGCTTTAGAACTTCGTCATGGGCCGCCACAGACCTCAGGCAGTGAATTTCCCAGCAGATATTCTTCAAATTCACCACCAACTTATTCACTCCTCTTTCCAGCTGCTTCTGGCGCCAGAGCTTGCGCCGATACTTTAGAATACTCATAGGGCTCCTCCTTAGTGTTAACCTAGATTTAACAACTCATTATAATATCATATATTTGATATTTTGTCAATAGATAAGACACTAATTACCCCAAAAAACAAAATTCCCAAAACCAGCCAATGGTCTCTAATTAACAAAAACATATCATATGGCAACAGAAATCGAGTGTCGGATCTTAAACATAGATCCAGAACAATTTAAAATCAAACTAGCGGAAATCGGAGCGAGTAAAATTATGGACAGATTGCAGCGCAGATACGTATATGATTTGGATCCTCAGGATAAAAACAGATGGATTCGACTGCGGGATGATGGTCAAAAAGTGACTTTGACCGTTAAGGAAATTCATTCCGACGACATAGACGGCACAGAAGAAACTGAAATCGTGGTCGATGATTTTGACCAAACAGATTTAATGTTGAACAAACTGGGTTACCAGCATCGTGCCTACCAGGAAAACAAGAGATCCAGTTATGAATATGAAGGAGTTGAAATTGAAATTGACAGTTGGCCCAAGATTCCGCCTTACGTGGAATTTGAAGCCGATTCAATTGATAAAATACAGAATGTAGTGGAAAAACTTGGCTATACCATGTCAGATACTGTCTCAATCGGCAATGTTAAGATTTACCAGCAATATGGCATTAACATTCATGATTTCAAAGAATTAAAATTCTAACCTGACTCGTTTTCCTAACCGCCAACCTTTTGAGATACTTGGCCACAGCATCAACTTGCTAAATCCAACAAAAAATGACAAGATAAACACAGGTACATTAACACTAGGAGGGATTGGACATGGTGGATGTCATGGGATTTGATTGTCTAAACCAAGATCACAGATATTGGATGGCATATTCAACCTGCCAAGTGGGATCTTTCCGGACAACGGATTTTCAGGCTGACAAGCCTCAACCGGCTCTTAACAGAACAGCTGAGTTGTTAGCTCAGCAATTACCCAGCATCAGTTGCCTGATCTTTCCCAACATTGATCACCAGTCAGAAGTCTGCATGGATCCGGAAGATCATGCCACTCGGTCACTGATTCAGATTGAGCATTTGCAAGTCAAGAAAGCCATTCAAACCTGCGATGCTCTCATCACTACTGACCGACGGGTCTGTTTGGCCATGCCGGCAGCTGACTGTCCACCCATTAGCGTCGCTGGTATGATCAACAGCCAGCCGGCGATTGGCTTGGCCCATGGTAGCTGGAAAGCGATTGCCAAGGGTGTGATCCAGAAATTCATTGCCCGCTTTGACCACAGTCAGGATAACAGCCTGTGGGTCAGAATAGGGCCCGGTATCGGACCCTGTTGTTTTGAAGTGGATCTGGATGTGGTTGATGTCTTCAATGAGCTGTTGCCTCGGCCCAAAGATGTTATTCTGCCCCCAGCTCCTCCTCAACGAACAAAATACCACATTGATCTGAATGTGGCCTTGCTTCAGCTACTGATGTCGGCTGGCTTGAACCGACAACGCATTACCTTGTCCTTGGAGTGCACACGTTGCGACAACCGCTACTTTTCACGCCGTGGCGGTGACGACCAGCAATTTGTGGCTCTGCTCGCTTTAAGACCCTGACGCCTGGGGTCTTTTTTTGATTCAGCGTATAATCCCCAACTGTCAGCTCTGGTTATTTTGACAGTTTTAAACTGACCTGCCAGATCTTGATCTGACAGAAAAGTCACAGTTCTATAATCTGCTGTTTTGCCCAGACACTTCTTTGAAGAGCATTTTTCAATTAAGACTTCCACTTCTTGGCCGATGAATTTTAGATTATGCCGTAAAGCACTTTGTTCCAACAGCTGAGTCAATTTTTGATCACGTCTCTTTTTTTCCATAATGGGTACATCATCCATCAGCTGACTGGCAGCTGTGCCTGGTCTGGGAGAATATTGAGAGATATAGGCCATATCAAATTCAATTGTTTGAAACAGGCGGTAAGTATTTAAAAACTGCTGCTTGGTTTCAGATGGAAAACCGACAATAATGTCAGTTGAAATCATAATTTCAGGTATGGCTTGTCTGATTTTTTTAATTAACTTAATATAATCATCCGGTGTATAATGACGATTCATTTTCTTTAATATCTGCTCATCACCGGACTGCAAAGCCAAATGCAAGTACGGTGTAATGTGCTGTCCGCCCTCCATAAGAGCGATTAAGTCATCTGAAAAATCTTTGGGATGAGAAGTTAAAAATCTCAGCCACCACTTGCCAGGCAGTCGATCAAGTTGCTTCAGCAGTCTGACAAAATTCTTTGATCCGGAACGATAGGAATTGACGTTCTGGCCTAGCAGGGTTATTTCCAGATAGCCCGCCGCTAACAATTGTTTCACTTCCGACACAATATCTGAAGCCGGACGAGACTCTTCCCGGCCTCTGACGTAAGGTACAATGCAATAACTGCAAAAATTATTGCATCCGGTCATAATGGGCACATAAGCTTGAAATTTTGAAGCATATTCGGGTTGAATCTTAAAATAATCCTTAACCGCCAAAGGTTGAAGTTGACTCAAAACTCGGGGCAAGTGCGTAATCTGTTGAATGGGCAGAATTAAATCAAAATACTTGGTTAGTTTAACTTTATCCGATTCATTAACACAACCGGTTAGAATGGTGTAAACTTGTCCTTTTTGCCTGGCTGTTTGCCAATGATTAGCCCTGCCCACTATCCGATCCACAGCCCGTTGCCTGACGGAACAGGCAACTACAATGATCAGATCTGCCCGCTGAATCTGATCAGTCTGCTTGAAACCGAGCTGACTTAGAACAGCTTTGATCCGATCTGCATCCGCATAATTCATTTGACAACCCAGTACCATCAGATAGTATTGTGAGTATGGAGTTTGCATACAACAAGCATAACAACAAAAGGCGTTATTGGCAACGCCTTGTCTGACTCTCTTGTCTTCAGTTTAAAAACTGAACATCAAAGTTAAAATAGTTCCAATGATCAAACTAGAGCCAATGATCATGGATGTATAGATAGCTACATTCTTGGTACTGATGTCTGTTTTAATTTTGGTTTTAAGCTTGGTCATATTATTGGAGATACACTTTAATCCGGTTAGCTGAATTGGGCAGAGTCTTTCTCCAAGCTGGAGATACTAAGACTTCCACTTCATCAATCAGTTCGCTTTCAGATAAATAATCAATCACGGCTTGTTGCGATTGACCTAAGAAATTAGTTTCATCCAATAAAGAATTATCTTGAGCTAAGCTGGTTTCCAGTTCATAGTTAATCTTAACCACCACACTACCGGCTTCATCTTGGTTGACAATGATATAGTCAATATCCGAAATATTAATCTCATTTACAGTCAAACCGCTCAAATTCAATACTTGGACTTTTCTCAGGATTAAATTGGTCAATTGGTCTTCATCCAACTTTAACAGCTGGCCTTTGACTGACATCTTCAAAGTAAATTCATCCACCTCTGAACCTACGGCCGGCTCGGTTTCGTAATTTACGATTTCAGTGATTAATTTAGCTTGCTGGTCTAAACCCATTTCAGCCCTTAATTCTTTAACCAGACGATCATTTAACTCCTGTTTGGCCCGTTCAATATCTGTTTGAGCCAAAACATTAATTTCTCGAGGTTGATCTGTCAGCAATCTGTCAGCCACTCCATACACCACACTTTGCAGACTGGGATTAAGCTTAATAATTGTGAGTTGTCCCGGTTCAATCGGTTCAAAAGATTCCGGATCTTTGGGAAAAACTTCAACCTCAACTTGTCCCCCGGCCGGTACGGTGACAAAATCATTGGTTCTGACAATCACCCCATTTTCAGCTTGAAGCTGGGTGGTTTTTAAAAGAGGTTGATCTGTTTTACCGTCATTTTTCAAAGTCACTTTACCCACCATGTCCGAACTGACGGTTTTGGTGCTTAAAGTTTTAAAAACATTCTCTCCTCCCTTAAGCTTGGTTTCCAAGTAGCCGGCCACTACATCTTGAGACTGAACTTCGTTAATGTCGGGATTTGCTTTCACTTCAACATTAAAGCTTAAATTATTCTCTTGCGTGTTCGGAGTGATGATAATACTGGCTTTGGTCGAAAAAAACATAGTCATCGCCACCAATAACAAAATGGTAAACACCACAAAAGTAATTGAAATATTGCGGTAAAGATTAATTTTTGGTGCTTGTGAAAACATATTGATAGATTAATTATTGATATTTATTAGCTTTCCATTCTTTAACCACCTGAACCACGTCTCGACTGGTTACCTGAGGTGTTTTAGTCTGGCCACTTTTTCCAATATACCTGATTCTAACCTTAGAACAGGCTTCATCCAAAGCATCAATGGCTTTGTCAGGTAAAGATCTGTTTTTTATACTCTTGGTTTGAGAAATAGCTGATTCAATAGCGGACGGCTGAATATTCACCTGATGATAATCTTCATACACTTTTTTAATGCCTTGTAAGATTTCTTTGGTCTGGGCCAATGTGGGTTCGCTGACATAAATCGGCTGCAAACGACGATCCAGGGTCTTGTCTTGCTTAATATTGGCGTTGTATTCATCCTGAGTGGTAGCCCCCACCACTTGCAGTTCTCCACGAGCCAACAAAGGCTTTAAGATATCTGCTGCTTTAATCGCACCCTCTGCTTCTCCGGCTTCTGCCAAAGTGTGAATTTCATCGATAAACAAAATAATATTTCTTTGAGCATTAATGATCTCTGAAGTGATTTTCTTTAATCTTTGTTCAAATTCCCCTCGGTATTTAGTACCGGCTAAAATGCCGGTTAAATCCAGAGCTAGAACCTTTTTGTCATATAACACTTCAGGTACATTTTTATTGACAATGGCAATGGCCAAACCCTCGGCAATGGCTGTTTTACCAATACCGGCTTTGCCAATTAAAACCGGATTATTCTTGGTACGACGAGATAAAATTTGGATAACCCGAGCGATTTCCTCTTGACGTCCAATAACCGGATCCAATTCTTTGTATTGAGCCATTTTAGTTAAATCTCTCGAATATTTAGCTAAAACTGGCAAGCTTCCACCGACTGACATGCCACCTGACTGCGTTGAGGTTTTTTGGTACAGGAACCACAACAAGGGTGCCATGACAACCAATAAACCTAGAATTAGTCCCACCTCCAAAGGCATAAATGTAATTTATGGATAAGTTACAGATATTATACCATATTTTGTCTGTCAGCAACAAATCCTAAAACAAAGTTTTCAGACGCTGAACTAATTCTGGGCTGTCGCTGACTTTAAAACTGGTTTTGATTTTTTGTTTAGCTCCGGCTCGACGATGGATTAAAAGCTGTAAAATAGCCTGACCAGGATGCTGACTGACAATCTGCTTTAAATGCCTGGACACCTCATAATCCAAGGGTTCATGTATTTCCAAGGTGACAAATCGTTTAGGCTGGGTATCCGGCTGATTAACTGACTGTTTCTTTCTCATCCAAAAAGGTCGACTGTCAGTTTCTGAGACGACCATCAGGTAGTTTTTAAACACATCCTGATAATTATCCAAATTAATCTCTGCTGCTTTATCGCAAATCACCTTGGGTTCACCGTCTTTATCTGAAATTTTACCGCTTACGCCCACCACTTTGTCCAATTGCCAGACTTCCGGACGTTCTGAGAGTATTCTCGGGAACACCAGAACCTCGACATCGCCGTCAGTGTCTTCGATCTTGGCAAACAGCATATTCTCTCCCTTCTTAGTTTGGATTTTTTTAATAAAAGTAATAATCCCGGCTAATCTGACTTGAGCTTGATTGGCACACTGCTTGAGATTAAGGCAACTGGCCGTATATTGTTTAAGTTTGTCTTGAAACTCCGACATTGGATGATCTGAGACGTATATACCCAAAAACTCCTTTTCCCAGGCAAGCTGCTGCCTTTTTTCCAGATCTGGAGCGGTTTGAAGAATTAATTTATGTAAGCATGCATCGGTATCTACAAACAAACTGTCTTGGCCAGAGCCGTAATTGCGGTTAACCTCTTGTACGAAATTCAACACCTTATCCATATTATCCAGTAACTGATTACGACTTCCCAAACTATCCAAACTGCCGGATTTAACCAGAGATTCCAGCGATTTCTTGTTTAAATCCTTGTTTTTAACTCGAGTCAGGAAATCTTCCAGTGTGTAGTAAGGACCATTGAGCTTCCTTTCCTCAATAATGGCTTGAACAATATTCTCTCCCAAGCCTTTGACGGCTTTCAGGCCAAAACGAATCCGCGGCGTGTCTGTTTTTAAACTGTCAGCCACCACCGCAAAAGTGCCAAAACTTTCATTGACATCGGGTGGTAAGACTTCGATTCCCATTTGGCGACACTCCTCTACCTCAATGGCAATCCGATCTGAATTATCGAAATCAGCGGTTAAGAGAGCAGCCATAAACTCAGCCGGATAATTAGCTTTTAAATAAGCAGTCTGGTAAGCGATCATGGCATAACAGGCGGCATGCGAACGATTAAAACCATAGGAAGCAAAAGGCAGAATAAACTCCCAAATCTTTCTGGCAATCTTCTTGTTGATTCCATTTTTAATCATGCCTTCAATCACCTTAACCTCCTGTTCGTCCAATAACTCTTTAATTTTTTTACCCACTGCTTTCCTTAATATGTCCGCTTCGCCATAGGTAAAACCGGCCAGATCTCTGGCGATTTGCAATAATTGTTCTTGGTAGACTGCCACACCGTAAGTTTTCTTTAAAATAGGCTCTAATTTTGGATGTAAATATTCAATTTTCTTGCGACCATGCTTGCCGTTGATGTAATCCGGGATGTATTCCATGGGTCCGGGACGGTACAAAGCAACCATAGCAATAATGTCTTCCAAATCTGTCGGTAAAAGTTGTTTTAAATACCTTTTCATGCCGGCTGACTCCAACTGGAAAACACCAGTTGTTTTGCCTTGCTGGAAAAGTTCAAAAGCTTGCTTGTCATCCAAAGGAATGGCTTCTATATCTATGTCTTTGGCATGTATCTTACGAATGATTTTCAAAGTCTGCTCAATGATAGTGAGATTGGACAAACCTAAAAAATCCATTTTAAGCAAGCCCAAATCTTCAACTGAATGACCCTCATATTGAACTACAACTGAATTCTCTCCTCCACTGCCAAACTGACGAGGACTGTAGTTATCCAGGGATTGAGGAGTAATCACCACTCCACAAGCATGGGTTGAAGCATGCCTGACAACACCTTCCAACCTGCCAGCCGCTTTAATTAATTTCCGGCCATCCTCTTCCTGCATGATGGCTTTGAATTCATCCACACTTTCAATGGCGTCTTTCAATTTGGTGAACATCGGAATAAGTTTGGCCACTTTGTCACAATAGGTGTAAGGCAATCCCATTACCCGACCCACATCTCGAACGGCTGCTCTGGCTGCCATAGTACCAAACGTAATGATCTGAGCCACTTGATCTTGTCCGTATTTATCCGTCACGTACTTCAAGACATCATCCCGCCTGGCATCGGCAAAATCCGTATCAATATCCGGCATGGAAACTCTTTCCGGATTCAGAAATCTTTCGAAAACCAAATCATATTTAATGGGATCAATATTGGTAATGCCAATTAAAAAAGAGACTAGAGAACCAGCTGCACTGCCACGTCCCGGACCGACAATAACACCATGATCTTTAGCCCAGTTAATGAAATCTGCCACAATTAAAAAATAGCCAGCATAGCCGGTCTCTTGAATGACAGACAATTCGTAAGTCAAACGCTCTTGAACTTCAGGATCCTGAGCTTGGGTTTGGAAGCGTTTGACTGCACCGACTTGGCATAAATCCTTCAAGTACTCATCGGCATTCTTACCTTCAGGCAACCGGAAGTGAGGTAAAACCGTCTGACCCAGCTTCATTTCAAAATTGCAGGCATCAGCGATTTTCAGGGTATTGGCAATGGCTTCTGGATGAGCTGTGAAATTGGCCTGCATTTCCTCGACTGCCAAGAAAGAAAAATCTTCGCCCATCATTGATAATCGATCTTCGTCCGCCAATGTCTTCTTTGTTTGGATGCAAAGTAAAATATCTTGGTACTGATCATCATCTTTTTCAACGTAATGTACATCATTGGTGGCAATAATGGGAACACCCAGGCTCTGAGACAAATCGTAGATATGTTGGTTAACCTTATCCTGAGCAGGCAAATTCGGGTTATGCTGTACTTCCAAGAAAAAATTATCCTGTCCGAATAAAGCTTGGTATCTGTGGATCATATCCTTGGCAGCTGCCAAATTATCTGCCGTTAAATAAGTAGCCATTTCTCCGGCTAAACAGGCGGTGGAGCAAATTAAGCCTTGATGATACTCTGTCAATAAATTAAAATCTATACGCGGCTTGTAGTAAAAGCCTTGTAAATGAGCCAAACTGGTTAACTTGACCAAATTTTTGTAACCCTGTTCATCTTTGGCCAACAGTATTAAGTGATAGGGCTTATTGTCGAGCTGAGATCCTTTGTCTGTAAAATTGCCTTTGGCCACATATGCTTCCAAACCGATAATTGGTTTGATACCGGCTTTCCGGCATTTTTTGTAAAATTCAACCGCTCCGTACATGACACCGTGATCGGTCAGGGCTAAAGCCGGCATTTTAAAATCAACGGCCTTGTTAATAAGGTCGTCGATCTTGCCCAAGCCATCTAACATGGAATAGTGGGAGTGGGTATGTAAGTGTACAAATGACACGGTTATGTTAGTTTAATTTAAGCTCAAAAGTTAATTCTTGGTCCCCTCTCTGCACCAACAATTCAACCGTATTGCCCACGCGATAGGTATTGATTAACTCTGACAGACTTTGGTAGGAATTGATTTCCACATCATCTATCTTTTTAATCACATCATTGGCTTTTAATTGGTTGTAAACCGGGCTGGTAGCCGGAATTTGTCCATAAACCAAAGCCCCTTTGTCCCCATATGTCAACAGTCCTTCCACCTGAGCTAGATCGATATAATTCAGATTTAAACTGGCTCGAGTAATCTGCTGACTATCTAAAACCTGACCAATAATATCTCTGAAATAATCGACTAAAATAATTTTGTCACGGCTGACCACTCCCACAATCTCGCCCTTCAGATTTGTCACTACGGCTCCGGTATGAGCTTGATTAATATCGATATCCAACCAGAGCTGTTTGTTTAAAGCCTGAGTGCTTTGTATAATCTCCTGAGCCGAATTAAACTCATAACCAATTTTACTAATATGGGCAATATCTAATCGGTCGCGATCTGAAGCCACCACCACCGTCTGACCGACGAATAAGTCATCGGATCTTCCCAACTTGGCAACTGGCAGATTATTAGCTTCAATTTGACTGAAAACCAAACCAGTCACCTCATCTACGACATAATTGCTAATTGGATACTGTTTGTTTTGGTAACCAAAAGCCACGTATTGGTCGGTGTTGTTTGATATTACGTCTTGATGAGACACAATCCAACCATCAGCCGTTAAAACAAAACCTTGGCCTAATTTATCCGTGTCTAGATAGACCTGATTTAAAACCTGCTGGCTTGTTTTTTGCTTATAAATGCCAATTAAGGTTGGCAGTAGATCATTTTCAATTTGCTTGAGCTGTAAATCTTGCTCCACTACCACGTTTCTGGGCTGGTCAATCACAATCTGACGATCCAAATCCATATCTGAGAATTTAATCTGTCCGAAAAACGGCAAGCTAAAACCACCGGAACCGGCTGAGACAAAACCTAAAATACCAGCCACAAAACCAAAAGCGACCGAAAAAATAATCATGAGAAGCAAATTTTTGTTGATACCTTTCATATTATAGCCAAATAGTAGTTAATAAAGTAACGCCAATTAACAAAAAACTGAAAGCTAAATATTGCCAGACCTTGACAAAAGTTAACTTTTCTTGCAAATACATCAAACTCAATGAACTAAAGATATAATAACCAATAGTGAGTATTAAGGTCAAGACATAGAAACTGACTGGCCAAAATATCAGGCCGGAAACGATTTCAACCAAAAGTAGACTCAGTACAGCCGTGGTGATAAGATTTGTCCGCCAGCTGATTTTATGAATCAAATAATAATTCATCAATAACAAGCTGCTGACTAGCCAAGTGACACCCACAACCCACCAGCCACTGATTTCTAAAAAAATATACAGATTAAAGACCGCTGCTATGGCTACGAAAAAAGATATCAAATTTGTGTAGCTAACAACATTGCTTAAATTAAACAGAACCTGTTTACGACTCTGGTAACAATAATGAAAAACAGACTCCAAGTAAATCAAGACAATACCAGACCAAATAAGCACAAACATGGTCAGAAACACTTCTCCGCTAATCATCAAAATAAAGGCATAGCCACTACTTAAAACCACTAAGGAATGTAGAGCCAGCAGATAGGTATGTTTGGACTGAAGTTTAATTTTAAGCAGTATGAAGTAAATTAAATCCAAACTCATTAAAAGAGCCAGATACCAATACCAACCACCGCCGGTTGAAATTAAAAGTCTCACAACGATGATTTGTAGTAGCGTAAATACAACCGGATAAAACCTAAGTAGAGCAAAAAACATAACTAGAATTGACTGATTAAATCCTCCAGTTGTTCAAGATTGGCCCGCACTTCTTCCACTGCTTGTTCCTCAATTTTAGTCATGATCCTGTTCATCAGCAAAACCGCAGATAAATGATAATCCGTATAAACCGCTGGTACAGTTAAATCCAGCAGTTGATCATGCAGTTCTTGACTGGCAGCCAAATTAGCTTGAGAAGTTAGCTGCTGGTCATCTAATCGATCCAAATACTGATTAATCAAAGATTTAAATTTTTGACGATACTCAGCCTGTACAGCTGCCAGATTCTGGTTATACTGCCTGGTTTCATTGGCAATCTCAAAAGCTGTTCTGCCGGTTACTTGGTAATATCTGGCCAAAGCAAATATTAAACCGGCTAAAAATACAAAGCCGACAACAATGGCAATGATCAGTTTAGTGGCCAAATTGGATTTAATCGGCACTTCCTCAATAGCTGGCATAAGATTATTTGGAATTCTTGTGATTAAAACTTTCAAAAGCCCTTAAAACTTCCAGTGGCATGGCAAATATTACAGTATTGGACTGGTCAGAAGATAAATCATTGATTGACTGCAAAGTCCTCAAATGCAAAGCTCCCGGTATTTTAGACAGAGTACTAGCCGCTTTGGCCATGTTTTCAGCTGCCTTAACTTCACCTTCAGCTTTAATAATTACAGCTCGACGTTCTCTTTCTGCTTCTGCTTGCTTAGCAATGGTTCTTTGCATATCCTTAGGCAATTCAATGTGCTTCAAATCAACAGATAACACCTTAATGCCCCAGGGATCAGTAGCTTTGTCCACAATTTGTTGAATCCGGTTGGAAATCTCTTCCCTGTTGCTGAGTAATTCATCCAATGAAACTTCACCAACCACGTCCCGCATGGTGGTTTGAGCCAATTGAGAAACAGCATAGTTGTAATTTTCCACTTCCAAAACAGCTTTTTCGGCTGCGGATATTTTGTAATACAGAACTGCATTGACATTAATCGTGACATTATCTTTTGTGATGGCATCCTGGTCAGGTACATCAACGGCTTTGACCCGGATATCTACCTTGATCAATTTTTGCCAACCAAACAAGACAAAAATCCAATTTAAACCTGGATTTCTAATGCCTGAATAACGGCCCAAAGTCAACACAATTCCCCGCTCATACTGATTAACAACCCGCAGGCCAGATACGAACAGAAAGAATGCAAAAAAACCAAGGAGCATCATAGTTGAAATAACGTAACCCATATATCTAGATTATTAATAAATAAATATTTCTCCCAGGAGTATTAAGATAAAAATTATTAACAGAGTTATTAGACAAGAGCTCAAAAACACCACTCCAGCCCGGTATTGTTTCTGCAGAAAATAATAGGCAGGATAGCCCAACACCAACAAACCGGACACGGCCACACTAGTGACCAACATAATTAAGACGGAGGCAATGCCAAAAATTAGACTTCTGGACCCGGGTTGCCATAAATCTTCTGACAGTAAAACATAACCGGCGGCCAACAGAATATAGCTGACTTCCAAGATGCCGGCAATTATTCCCTGTCTGACAACAACAGACATGTCTTCCTGCTTTTTTCTGGGCATGATCAGATATTAAATGACTCTTTGAAACCTTCAATTTCAACCCATTCCTCTTGACCTTCATCCCATTTGTACACTTTAAGCTGGTAACTGTATTCATCTTCAGAATACACATATTCAACTGCCGTCTCAGAGCCAATCCGTCTCGAGCCATGGGTTTTTTTGTCAATAACAACCGGTCGAGAAATGTATTCAACTCGCATTTTACCCAAGGGTCCGTTAAACATTAAAACTTGCTTGGATCCTCTTTCCGGTTCCACCAAGTCCTCTTGCAATTCTTCAATATCTTGAAAAGTGTCCAGTATTTGACCTTTAATTTGTTGCCATTTATCTGGTTGCATACACCTGCATTATACCACTTTAAGACCGGTTCTGTAAATGTTTGAAACTAAACTCACAACCGCAGTAATGTTGGCGGTAAAAACCCTGTTTTTTAGCTACTATCATGGCTTGTTTAAAGCCATCCTGTTTTTTCCAATCCTCAGCCAGAAATTTGACTTGGTATTCTGAGGCTATTGTCTGACCTAAGCGGTTAATATGCTGTGCTAATTTATGGGGACTAATAGCCAAGGTCGAAGCAAAGCAGTCAAAGCCATGCTGTTTGGCAAACTGAGCGGTTTGCCTCAGACGATACTCGTAACAAACGAGACAGCGTTGGCCTTTTTCCGGCTCACCCTCCCAGCCTTGAACCGCTCTGAGCCATTGATCATGGTCATATTCCATAATCATAACCGGTACCTTTTTAGTTAAAAAATACTTCTTAAGTTCTGTCAATCTTTTGAAGTATTCCTGCTTTGGATAAATATTGTCATTGTTATACAAGACAGTCACTTGGTAATCATTGGATAATTTTTCAACCAAAAAAGCGCTGCAAGGCGCGCAACAAGTGTGAATGATTAGCTTGGATTTCCGACTCATGACTGTTTATTATTCCTTTTACCGCGATATGTTGCAATACGATCCTGAACGTAAGAATTGGCTTCAGCCAGTATTTCTTTCATATTTTTAAACTTCAAATATTTACTGGCCGTCTCGTAATCCAACCAGGCATAGCCATTAATCACTTCATTGGATGAATATTTACTACAGGGTCTTACCTCGACCGTATGCGGAGCTTTTGCCAAGAACAGAATAAACTGCTTGCGAATTAACTCTTTTTTACCTTTGCGATCTTCTTTAAAAAAGAAATGAGTCGACTGTCTCCAGCCTTTGACCAGTTTAATGTTACTTAGACCGGTTTCTTCCTTTAATTCTCTTAAAGCGGTTTTAGCTTCGCTTTCCTTGGGTTCGACATGTCCTTTGGAAAAATTCCAGTATGTCCCCCGATGATACAACAACAAATACTGCACCCCTTCTTTGGGATGAATTCTAAAAACTATCACACCGGCTGATTTCTCATGTATCATATGTGTATTATACCTAAAGCTAATACTTTTTTAAATAGTCAGCATACATCTGCATGACTTTTTTAGTCATCTCACCAACCTGACCGGTTCCAATCTGTTGCTTGTCCACCTGAGTCACCGGCATCACATTCTTACCCGAAGCGGTTAAAAAAACTTCATCGGCCGCTAATAACTCTTTGACCGACAACTCTCTTTCTTGCACTTTAAAATGATTATGCAGCAAATCCAAAACCAATCCCCGTGTAATACCGCTTAAAATGCCTTCCTTAGTCGTGCTGATTTGACCATCTTTGACGATAAAAACATTACTGGTCGATGCTTCATACACCTGGTTATCTTTAGTATAGATGATTTCCGTGGCCTGAGCTTGTTGTTTAGCCGTTTGATGTCTGACTGCTTCGATATAGTGAGTGGTCTTAATTAAGGGCAGATACCGAGCATAATCCACAGTGATAACTTTGGCTCCTTGAGTGTACAGCTCCGCAGGAAAAGGATGATATTCTTTAATTAAGATTAAGAAAGTGGGCTGTGGTCCCAAAGATAAGCCATCCGGAGACACGCCACCGGTTATAATCGTTCTGATGGTAGCCGGATAGATCGCATTTTTTTTAAGTAATTGATTCAAAATTTGCTGGTAATCCTGAAAATTAACCGGCACTTCAAGCTTCAGGGTTTGAGCCGATTTAACCAATCTTTGATAGTGACCCTCCGGCAAAAAAGGCTTGAGGTTAACCGTAGTCATGAAGTCAAAAACGGCATACCCTCGTAAAAAGCCCAAATCGTACGGATCAATTCTTAAATCTCTTTCCACAATCATCTGACCGTTTAAATAACAGTACTTATCTGAATTTAACATATTCTTGACAAATTATGAATTATATGATAAAATAATTTTTGTGTTTTTAACATTCAAAGGAGGTACGCAATGGAATGGTTGGGTGTTAGTATGGTTTTCTCGAGCTGGCTGTTAGTTGATACCAAGGAAGACTGGGCCTTGGTCGTGTCTCTGGCCGGTTCTGCCATCATTCTAATCTCGCAGTTGATGCGAGTGTACACCATCCCACATTCATATCTGGTCCGTCTCGACTAGATGCTAATCCCTGTTGGTTTAGACTGACAGGGATTATTTATGTATAACACAATCTTCCTCAAGAAAAGATTAACCAAAACTAGAGCCAGTTAAAAAAACCACCCCCTAAGGTGGCCCTTAATCTTTATCCCATATTAATTGCCTCCAAAACGTCTATGTCGTTTGGCATAATTGTCTACAGCTTGTTTTAAATCTTGGGTCGTAACAGCTGGCCAATGCTTGTTTAAAAAATACAGTTCTGAATACACTCCTTGCCAAGTTAAGAAGCCAGATGTTCTTTGCTCACCGGAAGTGCGAATGATTAAATCCGGATCAGGCTGTCCGGCCGTATACAAATAACTGGCAACCAAATCTTCATCTATTTGGTCTATGGCTTTCTTGTCTTGGATTATTCTCTTAATGGCGGTAACAATTTCCGCTCTTCCACCGTAGTTAATGGCTAGATTCAAAGTGCCTCTGCGTCCATTTTTGGTCTTGTCCTCAGCTTGTTGGATTAAAGCTTGCAATTCCGGGCTAAAGGCTGTTTTATCTCCCAGAATATTCAATTTTACATCTTTCTTTAAATAATAGTCTAATTCATCCGATAAGGCTTTTTTAAACAAAGTCATTAAAAAATTAACTTCAGTGGCCTGTCTTTTCCAGTTCTCAGTTGAAAAAGCATAGACGGTTAAGTACTCAATACCCTGGTCCAGGCACCAATCTCCAATTTGTTTAAACTTCTCATAGCCAGCAGTATGGCCTTCGGTAGGAGCCAAGCCTTGTTCCTTGGCCCACCTGCGATTACCGTCCATGATGATGCCTAAATGTTTAATTTGAGACATTTTTTACTTAAATTTAGTTATTTTACAATACTATTATTATATGTAAAAAGACTGCTTTAGTCAATCTAGCGGTGGTTCAAAATTTGGTAGCCGGCAATACCAAAAGCGACTGAGACATTTAAAGATTCTTTCATACCGACCATGGGAATGTGTATCTTAGACTGGCATCTTTTCAAGACACTGGACGAAACTCCTTCCACCTCATTACCCAAGACAAGTGCCAATGGAAAATTGGGTTTGAATCTCTTTATATCAATGCTACCACAAGCTTGTTCTAAAGCTACCACATTAATTCCCTGTTGGTGTAATCTATCTGCCAACCGATAGGCACTTTTCACATACTCCCAATCTACAGATTTTTCAGCACCCAAAGACACCTTGGTTAAGCCTGGCTGTTGAGGCGTACCAGTAATACCGGTTAAATAGATTTTAGTCACACCCAATGCATCTGCGGTTCTAAAAATTGAGCCCACGTTGTACAGACTGCGGAGGTTATCGCAAATAACGTAAAAATCTGACATAGATCTTGAGACAAAAAAAGCAGCATAATTAGGGTTAAAGCTGGTTTTAACCCTCTTTATCCTACTCTTTCCAATTTAATATTGCAAGACAGTTTTCATCTTCTTGGCCTGCTTGTATTGATGGAAAACCATCTTTTCGACATTATAGGTACCAAAACGAGGCGCTTCCAAAAAGCCTTCGATAGCTGCTTCAGCCAGCCAACCGGATTTCAACCAATCTGTCAGCCATTCATTTGCATATCTCGGATCCAACTGGCTAATCCCGGCCCCAATTGCTCTTAACCAATCTTGGTTGTAGAATTCCTGTGAACCGATTGGAGGTGCCATGATGATTGGAATGCCTAAAGCGCAATAAAAAGACATTTCACTTGGCTTGGTCCAAAGAATATCTGTTTCTCTTAATATCTTGTTGAACTCATCGAAATAGGTATATTTGTCCTTGTTGTATATAATGCTGACACCCTTGTTGAGCTGACTTGTTAAACCCGCTTCTTTCGCACTGTCTTTAAAAAATTTGGCCGCTGTGCTGTGAGTACCAGCCACTAAATTCATCCTGATCTTGCCCTCTTTAATTTCTTTGCTCAAACTGTTGACAATAGTAACTCCAATCTCCCTCTGAGCACCAGCACCACCGACGCAAAAAGTTATTGTTAACGGTCTGACCGTTCGTTTTCTCAGATATTTCTTACCGATATGCCGACCTAAAGTTTTATCATACTGATTTAAAAATACTTTGTCAGGGTCCAATTGAATCAATCTTCTGCCCAGATCATACTTTAAATGAGATAAGTTCTGTCCCACATTACACTCAGGTAAAGGAAAACCGGTTAAATAAATCTTGCTTGGCCTAACTCCATACAATTTCAATCTTTCTTTGACTCTTTTGGTGGGCGCCAAGTAAATGATCTGACTTTTCTTGGGCTCTGGAGGTACCCAGCTGCGACTGACGTCCGTATCTGTCGGTAGACAGTATATTTCTCCGGGGTAATCATAGTAATCGGCCATCATGGCGGTCGTGAAAAAAGTGGTGATAATGGGCACCGGCTTCTCAGCCATCTTATCTATTAAATGCTTGCCCCAGTTAAAACGATCAAACAGATCATAAAAACGATTTACCTGGAAAATTGACTTGGATAAATCTCGTTTGGGATAAAACTTGGGAATGGTTTGTAATTTATCGAAAATACTAAAAGCCTTTTCACCGATAATGGGAATTTTTTTGAAACGAGAAATAAATTCATAAAATTCTCGACTGCCCTCCCAAATCTGCTTATCTCTCTTGGGAATGCCCTTATAGTTATTGGCAGTGATTATCCCGTTCTGAGATAAATGTTTTAAGGGATAAGCGGCTCTTTGATGACCATAGCCCATGTCCACGGTCAAAACCCAAGCTTTGTGTTTTCCTCCTTTAGACATATTAATATTATATCATATTTATTATTCTCTGGCTGCTGTGGATTCAATCAAGCAGGTATTTAACATCTGATCAATCGAAGTATCCTCTGGTTCATATTTCAAATATTGATTGAAATTATGTGCACATAGCGCATAATCTTGCTGGGTGTAGTACAAATAACCCAACCACCAATAGGCAGAAGAATAGATTTCAGTCTCCAAGATCTGAGCTTTTTTATCCAACAACAAGGCTTTTTCCAAAAATTCAATGCCCAATTCATTCCGGTTCGTGTTGATATACACATAAGCCAGGTTGGAGTAAGCTTTGGGATTAGACGGATCTAATAAAATGGCTTTCAGATATGATTCCTCGGCTTTGGGGTAGTTTCCAGATTCTTTGTAGCAGATGCCCAAGTTATTGTAAGCGGAACGAAAACTGTCATTGTCTTCAATTGACAGATTAAAATACTTAATGGCGGTGGCATAATCCTCCTGTTCCAGATACACCCAACCCAAAGAGTTGTATGAGTAATAATTCGGATAAATCTTAACCATTGCCTGTCCGGCTTTAATGGCAGAGTCGTAATTTGTTTGCTGGATGAAGTAACCGACTAATTCTGCCAAATAATCTACCTGTCTATCCAAGCTTAATTGACTGTTTAAAATCATGTCAATTGCTTGGTCAATATGGCCATATTCAATCAGTTGTCGATATTCTTCAAGGTCAGGCAGATACTGAGTTGGATTGTTTAAAGTTGAAAACTCGGTATCCGTTTGGAAATCTTCAATAGCAATATCATTTAAGTCGTCACCATACTGTTCTATCTCTTGCCAGACCTCATTAAAAAAATTCAAATACTCTGCCTTAAACCCAGAATAAGAACTCACAGCTAAATAACCGCCAATCATTAAACACAGTAGAGCGACACCTGCTATGGCCAAGGCAATTTTCAGACTTGCCTCTTGAGTATGATTCACATAATCCGTTGCTGTGGGCCGTGGTGGTTCCGGTTGAATAATTTCACCTTGACTGTTAAAAAAATCTTCAATCCTTGGCTTAACTTGATCTGAACTTAAATGAGTTTGCCGACTTGAAATATATTGACCATTTTTTAAAATTGGTTCATCCATTAACCACTTATCCTGATTGATATATTGAAATTGCAATGTCTGATCTGCGTCATTGATAAAACCAATAAAAGAATTGGGTTCGGAAGCATTTATCATTTCTTCAACTTTAAAAAGAGCCGTATCCAAATCAATGGTTATGGACTTATCTCCTGAAATGTGTTCTTTGGAAAACTCAATGTAGTACTGCATACCGTATTTCAATTATACCAAAAAACTCTGTTTAATGAAACAGAGTTTTTTAGTCCGCACTGCTTATAAAATTGCATCTTTAGCTGCTTTAGCTACTCGGAATTTTACAACCGTTTTAGCAGCAATTTTGATCGTTTCTCCGGTTGCCGGATTACGACCCATGCGAGCTTTGCGGTGAGCTTTGACTAATTTTCCAATACCTGGAACAGTAAACTCACCATTTTTCTTGACTTCAGCATAAGCCATCTCTACCAGCTTATCCATAAAGTCACTGACGTCCTTCTTACTCATGTCTGTTTTTTCAGCCAAGGCTGTCAGCATTTGAGATTTGGTCATCTTTGCCATAAGGAATCTCGTTAGTTATTAATATTAAATTCTATCCGTAATTATACGCTTTTCTGTTAAAAAAGACAAGATACTAGGCCAGATACTGTCTTAAGATGATTAAAACGATAATCACCAGCATAGTCAACAAGACACTGACCACGGAATCAGATTCCGCTTTGGCCACATAAGCAATTAAAGTCATCAGGTACATAATTACCAGCAAAAACCAAATCCACCACGCCAAACCAGTACAGAAAATTACAGCGATCATGGGCAGTGCGGCCAAGAGAATTGCAAACCAACGTTTGGTTTGAGTGCTAGATTTAGCAAAATAATTAAGACTTAAGAGCACCAAATAATCCACGACAATCAGTAATACTAACCACCAAGGCCAGTCTCTTTGATCCTCGGTACCGGCCACTTGACCATCTTGCTCTTGATTTTCTCCTCCTTGACCACTATCATCTACAGTGATAATCGGCTGGTTATTATCTGAAGATTGACCTGATCCGTCTTGACTCTCACCCGAACCAAACTCCCCTTCGGACACTGGATAACTTTCAGCTGAGGTTTGATCAGTTTGTCCACCTGACTCTGTCCTAGGCTCATCTGACTCTTGAGGAATTTCTAAGTCTTCTGCCACTTCTTCTTCCGCAACAGATCCCAGAGTGGTAAAAGTATGCTGTAAACTGACAGTGGCAGGTGAAGCGTGAGAAATCACTCGGTAGTAGTAGGTGGTGTTAGGTTCTAGATCTGTCAAAACCACGGTATGGGCTGTTACTTTGTTGGTATCTTCCACTGAAGAATGGGCATAGCCGTAATTGGGCAGGTCGGAAATATTAAAATCATGCGGTTCAGACTCCTGAGAATAAACGACCCGACTAGTTGAAAAATAATTGGTTCTCCAGGATATGGTAGCTGTGGTGTCGGTAACTTCAAATTCTGCTTCGTCAAAAATAGATAAACCGTGAGTAATACCACCGCCTCCTCCGCCACCGCCAGACGGTGCGGGAGGTGGGGGTGGAGGTGGAGGCATCTCACCTAAAAATCCAACCAAAACATCAAAACTGTTTAAGACTTTACCTTGCCAGTCATTACCAGCTGTCTCGCTAAATGTCACCTCTACATTATATGTCGTATTCGCCAGTGAATTTAAATTAGATAAATACACCTCACCCGCTGAAAAAAAATCTGCCAGACTACCGGTATACACTTGGCTAGTTCCCTGACTGATTTCTATTGTCAAAGCACTACCCAAATTATCCGGATCATTGACATTAATGGCTTCAATGGCAATTGGTTGCACAGCATCTGTATTGTTAGTCACATTTATGTTGGCTGTCACTGCCTGACCGGGAGCAAAATTGGCTTGGGAAAACAAAGGATCCGGATTAAAAATGACTTCCAACTCATCCACTTGAGCAAAAGCCGGTTGAATAAAAAAACAGCCTAACATGAGAATGCTACCAATGGCAAAGCTGGTTTTTTTTATAATATTAAACATGCTATATATTATTGATCGCCGGTATCCGGACCGTTTGTCACAGCCGGAGCTGTAACTGGTGCTGAGACAACAGCCGGTACAGCTTCGACTGGAGCAGTATCTGGAGTTGCAACCGGTACCGGAGCCGGGGCTGTTTCAATGATTGCCGGCGCTGGGTTGCTTATGAACTGCTCAGGGCTCACTTCTGGAGTTGTGTTGTCGCTAATCTCTGTGCTTACCTCAGATTGAACTTCAGTCTGATTAGGCATTTCAATACTTTGCTCAGACTCAGTCTGGTCGATATTCTCCATCGGAGGTTCAATCATTAAAGTAGGCTCATTAGACTGTGTATTCTGATTGCTTTCTGAGTTATTAACTTCGGTTTCCTCAGGAACTGAACATGGATCGTCCGGTGTCGGGTTGGTTTCGATTGCCGGTTGGTTATTAACCTCAGGATCCGTGTCAGTCTGTGTTTCACCTGTCGTCTCACTTTCGTCTGTCAGAGACTCGGTTTCCAACTCGGTTTCCAACTCTGTTGTTGGTTCCTGGTCGTCATTTAAATTGGTATTGGGTTGAGTTTCATCGACGGGTTCAGTTTCCAAGGCAGGTTCTGGTTCACCCTCTGTCTGACCACTGGACTCATCTTGAGATAAATTTTGATCAGTATTTGTCTCATCACCTATAATGACAGGTGTAGAGGTGGTTTGATTGGCAGGCACTTCTGAGGGGGTGGTTGTGGCATTATCGACCGTAACTTCTGAAACTGGCAGATTCTCTTCAGACGACATTAAAGGAGTGGTGGTTGGCGTTAAATTCGGATTAATCTCATATTCCTGTTCTTCATATGTATATTCTTCCATCAAAGCCAACAGCTTCATTTCTAGATTCTCCATTGCCAAAAGATCGAATTCTGGATCGTAGATATTTGGTGCTCCGGGTGTTGGAACTGGATCCACCCAATCTCCGGTACCATCCGGAATTCTGGCATTCGTTTTATTTTCCGGCACAGGTCCGAAATAGGTATAAACGTCTTGAAAATCATCATTATTATCCACTAAAGCAACGGTTTCAACGCCATTATTATTTAATACCTCAGCATTCATGTATACGACTAGATAACCACCGGCAGCAATGACTGTGGTTCCCAAATCGGTATTTATAGCGGTAATATCTATCTTGTTATTCTCCAAATCCTGAATTCTCCAACCGGTCAAATCATGGGCAAAACTGTCATTGTTATACAACTCCACCCATTCTCCATTTGGCATAAGCGCATCATCTGCTCCGGTTGGATCTGGCAAGACTTCATTCATCACCACTCCCCAAGCGTCACTGCTGACTGCATTGCTAATTGTTTCGATATCAGAAAAACCCTCACTGGCATCCATCTTGTCTGTTTGAAAAGCAGTCGCTACTAAATTAAAAGAACAAGTTTTGAGCCATAAACTGACTTCTTCACTGTTTAAAGTGATTTCCAAATCCAACACTTGATCCGGATCACCGGCATTTAAAGTCGAAGTCGCAACATTAAAAGCGGCTAAAGTTCCGGAATATATGGGTACACCATCTCTGTCCAAGTCTAAGATAACTTTGTCACACAAATCTACGTCCGTGCCAATATTTTCAATCGTCAGAGCATAGTCAAAATTAAAAGAGCCATCATTGGTAATATTTACACTCCGGGTGGCTGTTTGGTAAGGTGTAATATCTGGATTAAAATCTCCGGCTGACGATGAAGATATGTCCAAACTGCCGGCTGTCCAGCTATTACCCGTGGAATCCTCCACATCGCTAAAACTGGCCAGAGTATAACCAATAGCAGATAAACCTGACCAATTGAGAGCAATGATCAAGCTGACTGTGATAATTTTGTAAATAGATTTTTTCACTCGCTTAAATTATCTTCTACTGATTTATTTTCTATTTCCTGAGTTTTAATCTGATCTTCGGGCTTTAGCTGGTCTTCTGGATTGTCAGGTTTTTGTTTTTTTCTCATTATCTTCTTAATCTCCTCGATTACTTTTTTTAACTCATCATAGATAATAATAATACCGGGCACAACGATCACCAGCATAAAACCGACTGGTGTTTTTACGGCTGCTAAAACCTTACCTAAGTACGGAATATGGAACAAAACTTTACCGATAATATCTGCCTGAGCTAAACGGTTAGTGTCTACATCTTCATTGGCATCACCTTTGGTTATATATTCAGGATTGCCATCTTGCAACGTCATATCATGAATTCGATGCGTAACTGGCTTATTGCTCCGACTCTTGTCCTTGTAAGTAATAATGTCTCCAATCCGGTAGCTTTCAACAGGCTTGATCACGACAATACTACCCGTTAAAATAGTTGGCTCCATCGAGCCGGTTTCCACGATTCTAACTTGGTAATTGCCGGGAATAGGCAAGGTGGAAGCTATTAGAAGCACAGCAATTAAAATAATAATTACTGTAACTAGATTTAAAATGATCTTGAGTATTTTTGGCATGTCAATTTTTAAATCCTTAGTGGCTCCTGCCTCAACTGAGACAGGAGAGCAAAGGATTTAAACTTATTGAGCGGCAAATTGACCCATTTCAAAGCTTAGATCTAATTCCAAACTATCTGTTTGAATGTCATTGCCAACAGCACCGTCAACACTCCATTCAAAAGTAATGTAAGTGGTATCACCTGAATCTAAGGCTACATCTTCTTCGTAATTAGCAGCCCAGTTATCCAAAGTATCCTGTTCAATGTAGTTATCGCCATCACCAACATCAAACACGCCATCACCATCAATATCCCAGAAAGCATCAATGTTCAAATTAGCAGATAACTCACCTTCACCGGCACCCGGATCACCGCAAGTGACATCACCGGCATCAGATTCAGCGCTAACGCAGTCATTTTCATAATCCGTCACAGAAATTGCTTCAATGTCTAAAACACCATCAATGGTACCGGCATTAACCAAGGTATATGTATCTGAACCTGAAGCGCCTGGATTGGCATCAGTGACAGTGAATTTTAAGGTGTTAGCACCATCATTTCCGTCTACGGTAAGATTTAAAGTACCAGCAGCAAAAGTATTGCCGGTTGAAGTTTCAGTATCGCTGAAATAAGCGGTGGTAGCACCGACAACGACTGCGCCAACAGCAGCAATGATTGCTAATGAAAATACAATCTTTTTCATAATTTTGTTATTTTATTAATTTTTATTTAGGCTTGATTTAGCTTTTTATGTATACCTAGCTGACCTAAGTTTTGACAAGTCGACCTTTGAAAACTTATTTCGCTAAATTTGGACTAAATCTTGTTACCTAGTGACTATATATAAACTATTTTTATCCTAAACAAAAACTGAGCAAAACTATTTAGCTCAGTTTATCTGATTAGCCACTTAACGCAAATTGTTGACTCACAACCCATTGATAAATCATTTAAAAATAATTTATTAGATCATCTTAACACCCCTATCTAAGATTGACAATGTGGATAAGTTACTTGGATAATCTTTGTCTAAATTTACGCATAAAATCTGCGGCTAAATCTTCTTCAACATCGATGGTGGGTAAATCGTCGGTTGAACCGCAAATCAGATTATTTGAACCATTGGCTTCATCAATGTCCCATTCTCGGTAAACATGTTTTGGCAATTCTTTAATGAACACGGATACCTGGTTAATGGTATCCCCAAATTTGGAAAACATGGGATACACTAAATACAAATCATCTTGAGCTCTGGTCACTGCCACGTAAAAAAGGCGCCTTTCTTCCTCCAAATCTGAAGGTTTGTCAAAGGCTTTGGCATTGGGAAACTGACCATCTGCCAGGCCAATAACAAACACCACCGGCCATTCCAGACCTTTGGCCTGATGAATGGTGGACAAAGTCACTGCCTCATCTTGACCTTGAGACTGGCCAGTGACCGTTTCTCCCTTAAAACCCTCAGATAAAGCTACGTCAGCTAAAAAATCAGCTAAAGATGCGTATTTACCGCTGAAAACGATCAATTGCTCCAAATCTGCTTGTCGATCTTGGTAATTGTCAAAATTATTCTTCAAATAGCCATCATAAGCCGTCACTATGATTTCCAACAAAGTCGGCAACTTGGCCTGGTCGGTCTCCAGCAATCTCTGTAAAACCTGTTTTACTTTATACCAGGAAACCGCAGCCTTGCCTGGCAAGCTTAAATCCAGAGCTAAAATCTGCTCCAATTGCTGACTGCCACTTACCTGACGCCAAATTTTGTCGACTGTGGCCGGACCCACTCCGTCAAACAGCGTTAAAACCCGTTGCCAAGCCACTTCATCCTGACAATTGGCTAAGATTTTCAGATACGCAACCACATCTTTAATATGTGCCTGCTCAAAAAAACGCAATCCGCCTCGCATCACATACGGAATATTTCTCTTGTTGAGCTCCAATTCCAATTCCAGGGATAAATAGTGGGCTCGGAACAAAACAGCCATATCCGACAGGCTTCGACCTGTTTGGTCGGATAACTCTAAAATTCTTTGACAAACAAAAGCGGCTTGCTGGGATGCATCCGTGGCACAAGCCACAACCGGCTTCTGGTCAGAAGCTTTGTCAGTCTGTAACTGCTTGTTAAATTGGTTAATATTCTTAACAATGGATTGATTGGCTAATTCAAGAATTTCTGGAGTCGAGCGGTAATTGGTGTTTAAATAATATGTTTGACAATTGATAAAGGTTTCCGGAAACTTGAGAATATTGGCCACGTCTGCACCGCGAAAGGAATAAATGCTCTGACAATCGTCTCCGACCACCAAGAGGTTGGATTTAATACCCGCTAAATTCTTGACGATCTGACCTTGAATCGGGTTAGTGTCTTGGTATTCATCCACTAAAATATGCCGAAACTTGGTTTGCAATTTTTGCCTAACCCCCTCAGATTGCAGTAAAAGCTGGTTCCATAAATACAACAGATCATCAAAATCCACCGCTTTGGTGATACGTTTTTTTTCAGCATAAGTGTCAGCAATCTGGACAATAATATTGGAATACGTCTCCGGTATTTGCGCAAAGCGACTAGCTAAGACTTGCTCAACCGAACAGTCCAAATTAACAGCTAAGGAGATGACTTTCTTAATCACCTTGGGCTTGGGAAAAAACTTGTCTTGAGGTATATTCACTTGTTTTAAACAGGTTTTAAGCAAGCTGACTGCATCTTCCTCATCTAAAATATTAAAATTCTGATCCAAACCGATCGTTTGACCGTACATTCTCAGTAACCTGTTCCCGATATGATGAAAAGTGCCTCCCCACAAGCCGGTCGGTTTACTGCCCAATAGCTGTTCAATGCGAGACAGCATTTCCTTGGATGCCTTGTTAGTGAAAGTGACCAACAAAATTTGTTCAGGTTTGACTCCTTTTTCCAGTAAATATGCCACCCGGTATACCAACACCCGAGTTTTACCCGAACCGGCTCCAGCCAAAACTAAAGATTGGCCGTCACCTGAGGTGACCGCCTTAAGTTGCTCCTGATTTAACTCAGATTGATAATTGATTTTAAAATCAATTTGGTCTTGAGATTGCAAAAAATATTTTGACATTCAATATCGTTACTCTCTAAGTTTAATACATTTGCTCTAAAAAAACAAAACCCGCTGTTGATTGACAGCGGGTAAGGGCTCAGAGGCAATCGTCAGTTGGTTCTGAGTCGTGCGGTAAGATGAGAAGCAGGACCAAAGCACAAATCAAAAGCAACATTACATAAACATATTCTACTGCTGACAGCAGTTTACGTACAATCATGACTAGAATTTCCTCCTAACATGTTTTCTGACCCATCGTCGCTTAATTAACTCAGGCAAACAGTACACAAACAAACACAGACAAACCAGACATTCCCACAGAAACCGTAGCAGCGACATGTCTGTAATTAATTCTGACTTCTGTTCCGGCTTTTGAACGATCACTCAACTACCCTCCTGTCGTTATTCCTGGTCAGTATTATTCAACAAAAAAACAGCTGTGTCAAACACAGCTGTTAATTAATTATACTATTTCAATTTCTTTAACTTTTTTTTCATTTCAATCATCTTAAGTTCGCGACCGACCATTAATTGATTCAAACGATCTAACTCCTTATTTTGATCAACTAATTTCCGGTTGGCTTCAACTAAGTCTGTGACATCATGAACCAGAATAATACCACCAATCACCTTGCCTCGCTTGTTTGTCACATTTTTGGAATTGATTTCCAACACTCTTTTGTCACCATTGGCTGCCGTGGCTTCAACTTCATACGGCTTAATGTTCTGGCCGGCCATGCGCTGAACATATTTAGTCATCATGAGCATTAAACTTTTTTTTGTAAAAATCTTTGTTAATTTGCTAAAATGCTGACCAAGCAAATCTTCTCTTGAGTAGCCATAATACTCAACCTTTTTGTTAATCTCAGCAATCTTACCTTTCATGTCGAGATACACTAGAATATCATGGGATTCTTCAAAAATCATTTTGTACTTAGCTTCAGATTCCTGTTGCTGAGTAACATCTCTAAAAAAACCCACTTGAATTTTCTGGCCTTCTAGTTCAATTAAGGAGGCAGTTACATCGCAATATATGACCTTACCCTCTTTGGTTAACAGGGGCATGTTTTTGGCAACCGGCATCTTGCCCTGAGCTTGCAGTTCAAACGCCTTCTGGGTTTCTGCCAATGATTCCGGCGGATGAATCTCCGGTACTGTCATTTTAGTCAATTCTTGACGAGTATAACCCAACATGTCTGACATCTTCTGGTTGACAAACAAAAAATCCTGGGTTTTGGAATCAGCTCCCAAAATGCCGTCAAAAGCACCTTCGAAAACCGCCTTGTATTTAGCTTCAGATTCTTTAAGTTTCTTCTGCTCTTTAATCCGCTCGGTTATATCTCTGGCAATGCCAAAGATATACCGCTTGTTTTTAATTTTAATGGGAGTTGAAATGATTTCGGTTGACACCAGACTGCCGTCTTTTCTGACCAATTCAAAAATAAGAGGACCGGTCGGTTTACCTTTTTCATTCAATAACATCAACTTAGCGGCTTTTACCAGATCCTTTTTCTGCAAAATGCCAACCTTAAGCATGTTACGACCAATGATGTCTGCCTTTTTGTAACCAAGCAAAGCTTCACTCTTGCGGTTGCCATCGATAAAATTACCCTTAATGTCCGTAATGTACATGGCATCAGGAGCCATGTCAAAAAAGACGCTGATAAATTCAGGTTCTTGTAATATCTGAGCTGTAATTTTTTTACTCATACTAATTGACTATATTATACCAAAATATGTAACTGTTTTAAACACTTAACCCCCCGTGATTAACTCTGTTCATTTTTGAGCCAATTTAAGCGTCATGTAAAATATCTTTAACTTTGGATACCACTTGGAAAGGCATAACTATTGTTTTATCCCAGAAATCCTCAGCTCCGGCTTTAAGCGCTGCTTCAACAACATGCTTTTTAGTTAAATTCGTCAACATGACCACGGGTATTTTTTTTAATTTAGAATTCCGTTTAATCTGCTTTAAAACCTCAATCCCCTGCTTGTCACCTAAAATAATATCGCACAGAACAAGGTTGGGCTTGGTCTGAACCAACTCTAAACCTTGTTTTCCGCTACCAGCCGTTATTAACTGTAAACCAGAATCTTCAAAAGCCATTTCATATAATTGAATCTGGTCAGGATCATCTTCAATTAATAGGACTTTTGGCATATGATTAGATTAAGATTTAACTAAGGGTAGCTCCAGGCTGAAAGTAGTGCCCACACCCTCCCGGCTGTTGAACCAAACTCTGCCTTCAGGATGGGCTTCGATGATTTTTTTAACAATGAAAATGCCCAGACCAGAACCATCCGTGTACATGTTGACTGCGTTCTTGGCTCGAGCGAATTTCTGAAACATTCTTTTTTGGTCTGCCTTGGGAATGCCGATTCCGGTATCTTCCACTTCCAGTCTAAGACTGTCTTGAACTGGTTTAAGAGAGATATGGACATGGCCTTGTTTGGTATACTTTAAGGCATTGTTAACTAAATTAAAAATGGCGTGTCTTAAAAATTCTGAATCTGACTTGACCATTGGATTAAAACCTTTAGGACATATCAATTGAAAATCTAATTTTTTCTTATCTGCTTCCAGTTGCAGTTCCGACATCACCCGCTCAACCAATTCTTTGACTTTTACCGGTCTGACACTTTTATGACTGAAATCAAAACTCTCTGTGTCCAATTCCGATGCTTTCAGGATATCGTTAATGATATTACTCAGCTTCTGAGCTTTTTGGAAAATATGATCAATAAATTCCAATTGTTTTTTCTTGGACAGTTTTTTCATAGATCCTTCTTTAAACATAGAGGAGGTACCCAAGATGACTGAGATGGGAGTTTTAAGCTGGTGAGAAGCAATGTCTAAAAATTCAGATCGCATAACCAATAATTTTTCCAAATGATCGGCTTTGGCTTTTAACTCCTTGGTTTGTTCATCCACTTTTTGCTGCAGATTCTTGTTTAAGCTTTCAACCTGTTTATACAACCTGGCGTTGTCTATAGCGGTGCCGGCTTGTCTGGCCAGCGTGTTAAGCAGCTCTAAGTCTTCATGCGTGTAAGCGTCACCTGAGAGTTTAGCTCCCAAAACAATGATGCCGATCAGTTTTTTGTTGCTCATCAGAGGTAAACATAAAGAAGCTTCAATATGCCGCATGTTGCTTTCCAACTTTAAAAAACTCTGGCTGTCTTTCTGACTTCTGGCATCTCTAGCCAATAATTTCAATTCATCTCTCACCAGTGGCTTTTGGTTTTTTTGCAAGTAACGAGTTAAAAAATTATCTTTGACCAAGGATATGCCGTTATTTACATTGAAACCAATCACCTTGGCAATCTGGTAATGGACAGGTTTAACACTCTGATTAATCAGCAAGATACCCGCCCGGTCCAATTGCATGGTTGCCTTAATGGTGTTGACAATGGCAGTATTAATCTTGTTTAAATCAATATAATAATTTAATTCCGTAGTCAGTTTGTTAATCGTATTCTGGTAATTGTATAAAGAATAGAAAAAATAAGTGTTAGATATGCGTTCTAAAAATCTTTCCAAACCAGTGATTAGCAAAACAAACAAAGGAGCAACCACAACTCCAGCGGCCAAAGTAGCTGGAGTAAAAAACCCACCCAAGTATCGTGAATATAGCCAGATCAGTAAATAGAAAAAGACATATGCAAAGAATGCCAGGCCTGAATAAATAAAGACTTTACGGGCAACTATGCGAATATCCATCAGGCGGTAGCGAAGAATAGCATAGGCCGTGAATGCAACCATGATAACTGTAAAAATCTGACCCAACCAATTCACAGCAAAAATACCCATCCAAGGCAGTATTAAATTAGTCACAAAAGCGAGATTGGCCGCAGTTGCATAACCGATTAATAGATAGATGATTTGCAGTCTCTCCAAGCCAGAGCCTCTCAAATATTTGATAAAAAGCCGGGTAAAACCATGAGAGAAAAAAATGAGAGTATATAAGAAATATACAATATAATATGGAGTGAAGATAATCTCTTTCTCCAAACCTGGTCGAACAATAACATCTTTAATTATGAATCCGGGCCAAGCAACCAGAATTATGATTATTATATTTATCGTGAAGATTAACAGTGTTTTGATTCTAACTCTGCTATCGATTTGAGTTGGAAAAATATATGTAAAAAATAAGAAAGTACTGGCAATGAATGTTGGCGTTATATATAAAACCGTACACCAAAACAAGCTGGTTTCTGAAGAAGCAGACCGAAATATAAACATAGCTATTGACCAAGATACAATAGCTATTATATTAATAAAATATATGAGATTAATTTTTTTTCTATAACCGGAACCAAAGAATAATATAAAAAACCCCAATGACAAGTTGAGAAAAACAGTCAGTAATAAACAAATATTAACGATATCAAATAATGGCGTCATAACTATATTATAACATAAATATGCATAAAAAAAAGGCGTAATACTCGAAAAAGCATTAACACCTTAAATAAGTTTCCTAACCTTAACTTCCATCTTAGAAGAAGGCCAAGCCGCACAACAAGGAATCGCCCCTTGGTAGGCTCGCGGAAAAGCGGGTAGAGCCAGCGCTTTGACTCCAACCACATGCCACAGAGAGCAACCTTGTTGTTTCAATCGATCTGCTACTTCAAAGGATGGTTCAGGATAAACCTCATTGACAACCACTGTACCTGGCCACATTAAGTCAATGTAATCACTGATTGCACTCTTGACTGTAATGTTAACCACTATCAATGGCTGACCAACAAGGTGTTTGGGCCAATCTTGTCTGCCTTGTCCGACGGCAGTATCCAAACTGTAAACCTGTTGATCCTTGAGCAAGCCAACTACTCTCCGGCCAATAAAGCCAGACCCGCCCAGCACAACGACCGGAACATCTGAAGATAAGGCTTCAAGCCGTCTTATCTTGTCAATGGCCTGAACAACGGCTAGTGCAGTGATCTCAGCTTCAGGTGCTGTTTTTAGCAATCCCTGAGATTGCAATACGCCCGGCAGGATTCCAGCAAAAGTTTTGTATTTTGCTCGAAGCAGCTGACGTAAACGCTCCATGCGCTCAACAACATGACGCAAATTATCAAGATTGCTTTGGTCAACAAAGGAACCGTTATTCGCTGAAATGACAAACATGATTCCTAGACGACCATTCTGCCACAATAAACCACCTGGCCACGGATTCCAACGAACCTTAGGAAGTCTTTTGGGATACACGTAAGCCAAAGCGTATTTATCATTGGCCGGATAAACCAGAAACACTGATTCAATGATTCCAGTTCTTCCAATTAAGTAGAATAACCAATCATGATTGACAATTAGATTGATAATTTCCAAGGCAATCCTACGGGTATGCAGGCGCAAACCGTACGACCATCCCCTTTTTTTGACCCCTGCAGCAGGAGTCGAAGCCATCGCCTTGTCTTGGTTGGTCATGACAGACTCCTTTCTTATCCTTTTTAAAAGAACCACTGACATTATACCACACACTCTGATATACGCCAGATATTCAAAATTAACACATTTATATATTTTTGTCAACCTATTACCTTGACTACTCATAAACAGATACAAATCAGCAGACTTTACCCAAATCTGTCTTGTCTCACAAATAAATAACCCGCACTGTAGATAACAATGCGGGTGATGTTAAAAAGGCTATTCGGTGGCAAAAGTCTCCGCCACCAATTCTTGCGCCAAATTGTGTGCGAATTCCAAGGCCTCGTCCTGAGCGATGCCCAAGCGGTCGGCTTCACGAATCACCCGTTCCCTGAGACCGGAACCGATCTGCAAACCCTGGTGCATCAGAATTTCTTTCAAAGCTTGGTAGGCGATTTCGCCTTTCCTGGAATTGACCACGACTATTCTCCTGCTGTCCTTTGACACGCAAACCGCCGTGTCAGCAGATTGCCAGACCATTTCCGGCAATGTGTCACCTTAGCACATATATATTATTGTCAAGCAAAGACTGTTTATTAAATCTTACGACTGTCATACGCCCAGTGTAGCAAAGCTTGCCTCTGTTTGGGACGACAAGCATAATCTTTTTTCCTACAATTCTTTAGAACCGCTGACCAATGCCTTTTAAAAGACCTCCAGCGTCCAATTTGCCTGCTATCATCCGGACCTCTGCGACCATAATAATAGCGGCAATACCACTGGAACCAGCCTCTGGGATCATCCGGATAAATCCAACCCTTTTGCTGCCAAACCTTCAAGGGCTGACTGGCATTAATCTTGAAATAGTTTAAACTGGGATTACTTTTTTTGGGACTTAACTTAGCATCTTTAAACCAACTCTTGGGGAACTCTTTTTGGCAATCTGTCATATACTTGCCGCCAAACACACCCAATTTCAACATTTCAGCCGGTGTTAACTCAGGTTGAAACTTCGGATCAAAATTACGACCCACCGGTTCACTTAAAGTATACTTATACTCTTGCTGCATCTTGTCATTGACGCGGATATTTTTAGGTTTGACTAAAGCCATATTATCCATTATACCCTAAAAACACAGTAAAGAAAAAACCCGAAGCAGTCACAACCGCTCCGGGTAAAAATCAAGCTTTTATCAACCACCCACAGGCTGTCCGGTTAGGACAGTTTGAGCAGTCATAGCGAATGTCCACTACCCGACCGGCCGGCCAGCATTCTTCATTGTCGCAAGCTTGCGAATCCAGCATGCCGGCACAAGCTTGCTGATGATCCCATGCAGCTCCCATTTCCAATCTGGGATCGTCTAAGTCAACTTGATGCCAGCCAATCAAATGATTGGGGTAAAACAGATAGTCTGGAGCAAAAGGACATTGGCAATCCACTTTGACGCATACGTGTTTGTCAGTCGACATAACCACCTCCCTTCATGGTTAGTAGCGACGCTTAGCTGCTTTTCTGACAAAGGCATTTATGAGCAAAACCGACTGTTTGCGAGTTAAACGCTGAGTCAAATTATCCGCAGTCCGGATAACTGCCTCTTCTGACAACTTAGGAAAAAGACCATGCAAGGCTTCATGGCAAATGACATTGACAATCTCTGACTTGGGATTAACCTCAATTTGCCGTAAAGCCCGATCGTACTGACCGTCCAATCTTTTATCCAACACCCAGAGGCATTTGGTATTCCTACTCCTGACAAAGCCTAACACTTTATCGTACAACCGCATGCTATTCCTCCTGTCAGCCATAAACCGACCCAACCAATGAGCAACTTTGATTGTAACTCTTAGCCACTTAAGTGTCAATTGAGGGATAAATAAAATCCCGTTGGTTAACGGGACTTTATCTGGAAGGTTTTATTTTAATTAGTTGGCTATTTGACCAGCTCTTTTACCGGCTCTGAAACCGTGTTTGAAAGCTTTAACCGGTCCAAAACCCAACTCCACATTATTCTCTTTTAACAACTGCAGAGCTTCTTCGTATTGGCCATTTTGTTTCAGTTCATAAGCTTCCAGCAGAATGTCGAATGTTTGTTCATTGATACTCGCGTCAATCTGATCGGCATGAATTCTGAGTTTATCTGCCAGTTCAGACATTCTTTGAGACCAAGCCCCATAATCCTGATCTTCCATAATTTGTCGCATCAATTGCTGTTCTTCTCGCATGTGCTGCTTCAATTCTGGCTGATTCAGGTCGTTAGTCGGAGCTGCTGAAACCGCCAGTGAAACCGTCAAAGTGGTTACGATCAGACCGCCTAAAGCGGCGATTAAATAATGTTTGTTAGACATGATGATTGGTAATTAATTAGATGTCTGGGCCAATTATCGCTTCCATGGTTAGCTTAACCGGCTGACACTCAATACTACGCCAGTAGAACTTATTTTCTTTCAAAAATGATATTCCATTGCCTCAGCCGGAAAAAAGGCATGATTTTATCAGCCACAAACTTATGGTCGTCAATCTGCTGCCCAATAATGACTAAACGCATTTTCAAAGGCAGCTTGGGCAAGGGCTGATGGGCCAAAACCAGCCATTCCCGCTTGTTAACATCCCAGATGACTAATTGGTTGGAACTGGGTTGGTCAACCAGATAGCCTGTTAGTCTGCCCTGCTTGGGCGACTGCCAACTGCCGGTTTGAGTGTTGACAATGTAGCGGTACCAGGAAATATTCTGATAGAAAAAACTTTCCAGTCTTTCTCCTCCACCCAAAGCGTACACAATGGATCCCATGCTGATGCTGAGCATGATGCTGAAGATGACTATCCAATATGCATGGTAGCGGTAGCCTTTATGAGTATGCCTGACATTGTAATAGCCGATAGCAGTAAAAATAATAAGCAGAATGATCCAAAAAAACGGAGTGGCCAAGAGCAACTTATTTACAGGACTGAAGTCAGGAGCCAGGTCCAAAAATTGACTATGGGTGATTTCAAAAAGAACTACAGCCGTTGCCAAAGCACCTAGAATAACAGTTAAGATTGTAATAATCCACATGCAATAATTAGTCAGCAAAAACTGCCACCTTGGTTTGGGCTTCAGATGCTTCTCATCGATAACTTGTATGATGTGTTGACTAATATCCTGCATATGTTTGTAAAATTTGCTTTAACTGTTTTTTACCCCGATTTATCCAAGTCGCTACCGTACCGGGTGGTTTCTTGATGATATCGGCGATTTCTTCATAACTTTTCTCTTCAAAAAATTTTAAGATGATCACTTCCTTGTATTTTTGATTAATCTGACCCAAAGATTGTGACAGCGTCTTTTTCAGCAGATCATGATCTATCTGCTTATCCAAATCTATATCTGCCATCAGATTATTCAGGGTCTCATCTTGAATGTCCCATGTTATGTGTTCCAATTGGCTGCTTTTTTTTCTCCACAAACTGATTGTTTGGTTTCTGGCAATCCGGTAAATCCATGACGAAAATTTCAAAGATTCATCAAAGGAATTTAAATTCAAATATGCTTTTAAAAACACCTCCTGTAAAATATCCTCGGCCTGTTCTATTGTAAAATTAGAGATACGCAAAATGAATCCAAGCAGCTTGGACTGATAGCGTTGAATAAGATAAGCAAAATGATACTGATTGTCTAAGGTTAGCTTAACCAATTCTTCATCAGATTTATCCGAAAAATCTTGTTTTACCATGCCTTGATCATATCCTAAACAATACCCCTGTCATGCAAAGAGACCAGTTTATCTGTAATTTTATTCGTCACTTCTTCTCTTTTTTCAGAATAAATATCCTTAGCCTGGTAAGTGGCAATCACATCCCGGATAGCTGTTCTAACCTGAGGCCTGATGATCTTGCCTTGGTAGTCAATGCCAATGTCTTTATACACATCAGAAGCTTTTTGAGGATCTAAATGATACAAAACAGTAATGTCCAAACCAACAGACAAACCTTCTTTGGTCAGGGCAGAGATGGAATCGTCTTTAGCTGCTTTGCCTTCTCGCACGACTGACATCGTATATTCTTCTGTTCGTATGGACATTACAGTTACATTGGCTAATGGATTTTTGAAATGAAATCCGGATTGGAGCTCATTGGGATTAACTTTACCAAAAAAATGCAGCACTCCGGTATTACCAGCCGGAATAATCGTAAAGGCATTGAAAAGCACAATCAAGCCAATAAAAATCAGACTGACAATGCCTATTTTTTGAGAAATTTTACCAAACATATTTTTTAAATTTAAATTATTTAAATTATGGATACTAGCTTGAACCTTATCTACATTTTCTTGATTAAAAAACTTATGCGGTCCCTTTTTGCGATAACCAATTACAAAAAGAATGATCGCGCCAAAGAAAATGATGTTGAATAATGCTTCCATGTCTGTAGTATATCATTAATCAGCGATTTAAAATACCCCCAATAATATCAATTAAAAGTATAGGACTTTACACCAACTTGTCAAACATAAATACACATCAGCTTAATAATCCTATTTTGTCAACATAATCATGTCATCCCCCTCAGCACCGCATGAGACTATCGTAATCGTTTTGAAATCATTTTCTCTTTTAATAGCATAATACGTTCTTTCCTGACTTCCCACCAAAGGATCGACTGGCATCTCAGCTAGATATTTGCCCAACTCATCACCAATATCTAGACATTCTTCTTCTGTGACAAAAGTAACCTCAGACGTACCCGTTCTCCAGATCCGATATTCATACAATTGCCAAAAAAATCCACGATTGGTATATGGAGTAGAAAATCTAATTCTAGACTGAGTGACTGTTGATTCAGGAAATGATAATTCCACCCAACTTCTATCTGTAAAATTACCTTGGTATAAATCTTGCCAAGCTCCATCCACATAAATGTCTACATCCACACCATTGACTTCAGAATTTCTTAAAGCATAAAACTGAATTTTATCATATGACATTGGAGAATGATTGAAATAGAGATAATCGCTCCATACCGGATCATTAAAATTATGATAAATACGCGTATATGTATTGACATTATTGTCATACGCATTACCTTGATTCTCCCAATCACCGCTGGAACTGTTTGGCAGCAACCACCTGGCTCCAGCGTCTTGAGTTGTAAAACTACCTGAGGGACAATTAGTGGTACCAGCAGAATTTCTCAATTGCATTCTAAAATCGTAATCTGTAAATCCATTTAAGCCAGTAATTAATTCTTGGAAAGTATCTCCTGAGACATAATCACCTTTCCAGGCAGTATTGTTATTATAACTGCTGTTGATTCCATATTGAAAACGATATTCTGCCGAATCTCCATTCTCATTCTCCAAAGTACCTTGAAGAATAGCTCGACTTTCATCTACATAAGTGGTTTGGGACAGGCCACAAGTTGGTGCCTCGATGTCAACGGTTGTTTCATAAAATTGAAATTCATAGAGCCAATAATGATAGCCTCCTGATCCGTAATTCCAGCGAAATCTGGCTTTATCTACCAAGCCTTTAGTAAAAGGCACTTCAACCCACTGAACATTCCAAGTAGCTTCATCTCCACCATCAAAAACATCCACCCAACTGCCATCTATATATACGTCTATATCCACATTAGCTATATGAATATCTAAATAATCGACTATTAATCTAACCTTGTCTGAAATGATTGGACTGTCCAATGTTAATTCAATGAATTGACCATAACCGGCAGATCCATATTGGTTGGTGGCATAAGAACCAACATTACCATCGTAGCTATTAGCTTCATTGATCCATTGATTTCCGGCATCTGTAAAACCAGTCGGTGACACCCAACCGGTGGGAGAATCGGCATGAGCAATCTGAGGCTTAAACCACTCCCAAGCATTGGCTATTTTAAAATCAGCCAAAGATCCTGAATATACCAGCTGTTGATTGCGACACACAACACTGCAACCGTCAGAAGCTGTACCGATCATTCTTAAACTGCCATCCAAACCAGTTAAAGTCGACGTTGGATTGTCCACGCTGTAGAGTGCAACAGCACTGGCCAGTGTTGTTACATCGGTCCACCTTTGAGAATCACGGCTGTCTCTAAATCTCTTTAAAGGATTTAAAGCAACAAAGACAACACTAGCGATAACTGCAATTATTGCTATGACAATTAAAATCTCGATTAAACTTAAGCCTTTTCTTTGTTTCTTTGACAACATAACATTATTCTAATTATATCAAAATAAGCTGAATTAATCATTTAAAAAATCCCCTTTCAGGGACCTTTTTACGATTAACAGGCTGTTGCCAAAATATTGAAACTATTTGCGCTTCTTATTCTTAACTTGCTTGCCACTAACTAGGTTGGCATGTATTTCCTGAATTAAGGTTAACACTTCAGTAATCTTTTTTTCTGCCTTAAGATCTACTCGGTAGTCAGATTCAGAACGTAATTCAGATATTTCACCTTGTCTATTCTGAGAGATTAAAATAAATGTTGCCAAGATAATTGCTTCCAAAGACACTATGAGCGTCAACATGCCAAAGGGATATGGATCAAAAGGCTTGTCAGCTATGGAATTGTAAACTAACCAAGCCATAAACCAAACTAAGTGAACGTAGACAAAAGTCATATTCCCGCAAAAAGCAGTTATGCTATCTGCTAAACGATCAGTCGGAGTCATTCTATTTTCAATAATTTTTTTGACATTTTTAGTGATAAAAATAATCTCTTTGTCTGTTTCAATCCAACTCTGCTTTTTACCATGATTGTTACAAATCTCACAGATAGAGGCCACTCGCCCTTGATCATGGCATGGATGTTGCCACATCTACTGCACCGATATATAGCATTTATGTTACTTTTTTGACCTGGTTTTAAAGACATATTGTTCTATATTATTTCATTTATTATAGCATTTTATTAATATATTTGTCTTATTTAGCTCTAACCTCACACGCCCCAATCAAAAACACCCTTATAAATAAGGGTGAATTTGCGAGCAGGCGATGAGGGAATCGAACCCCCGCCCTTCCTTTTGGAGAGGAATGTTCTACCACTAAACTAATCGCCCAAAAAACGGTTAAGAATAACCGTTATTTAGTTTCCTTATGCGGAGTATGCTTCTTACAGTGCTTGCAGTATTTCTTAAGTTCCATTCTTTCCTTCAAAGTTTTCTTGTTCTTCCTGGAAAAATAATTAACTTTTTTACAAGCTGTACACTCCATTTTAATCATGTTGTCCTGTGACATATACTTAAAATTAATATTTACACCTCTAAGCCACCCTTCGGATTCGAACCGAAGACCTACTGTTTACAAGACAGTTGCTCTAACCAGCTGAGCTAGGGTGGCAAATGGACTAAATTTAGTAACTAACTCATATTAACATAAAATCAGGTTTTTTGCAAGAGTGACTGAGTCTTGACACATTGACTTTAGACATGTCTCAAAAAGGAGTATAATTATACTAATATGAAGCTCGTGACTATTAATGAAGTGATAATTGATCAGGGTAAACTTGATCCGAAATACGACAACCTTGTTTGCCAGCAGTTTTTAGATTTTGCCGGTGTGATAATCATCGCCCTCAATCCCAAAGGAGAGATTATGTATTAAATCAAAACGGCTCTACCCTGCTTGGTTATGCCACCCGGGATCTGCTGGGCAAGAATTGGTTCAATACGGTCATACCAAAAAACAATCAAGTTGAGGTAAAAAGAGTTTTTAAAGACTGCATGAAGGGCAAATTGAAACTAATTGGACATTACCAAAATCCAATTATGACCAAAAAGGGGGAAATTAAAATCATCGACTGGCATAACACTTTGCTTAAAAATCAAAAAGGCAGAATCATCGGTACCTTAAGTTCCGGTACGGATATCACCAATTTAGACATTGTTCAATCTCAGCTCCAAGAAATAGAAAAAAAATACCATGCCATAATGAACCAGGCAACTGACGGTATTGTCATTTTTGATCAGCAAGGCACCATTCTGGAAGTCAACCAGGAAGCGGCTCGAATCTGCCGACACAGCCAAATTCGGATGGTTGGTTCCAAATTAGACGCATTATGCGATCCCAAAACTTATCAGCGAGTTTCTTCAATTATCCAAGATATCTTCGTAAGCAAAAAAACTAAAAGACTGGAGCACATTGAATTAAGGGGTAAAAAAGGCAATCAAACGATTTTAAACATTACAGCTCAACTTATCAAATACAATAGCCATGAAATGGGAGTTTTAACTTTAACTGATGTAACCAAACAACAACAAGCCATTGAACAATCCCAGAAACAGATGAAAAAATTTGAAGTGCTAGCTGAACAGACAGCTGATGGCATTATGATAACCAACCAAAAGGGCGAGATCACTTATGTTAATCAGGCCTTTGCCAGAATGTTTGGCTATACTTCAACCGGCGAGATTATTGGCAAGCAATACAACAGCTTTCTGTCCGGCCAATCCTTGGTTAAATCGATTCAGCTCTTTAAAATGGGTCTGGCTGGCAAACTTAAAAGTGTCAGTAACCAATACTTCACCGCCGTTAAAAAGAATAAAGATAAATTCGAAATTGAAGCCTCGGCTTCAGTTCTTGAAAACCAGGGTCAATTTCAAGGTATTGAATGTATTATTCGGGAGGTTGGAAGTAATAAAACCCAATTAAAGGAACATCTCAAAAAAATAACTCAGTTGGAGGCGGAAAACAAAAATCTTAAATGGTTGGTCAGTAAACTAAAAAAACAAAGTTAATTAAAAAAACAGGTCATACATAATGATCTGTTTTTTAATATTGTGGGCCGGGAGGGATTCGAACCCCCGAAGGCA
>CAZLFP010000009.1:0-41025 GCA_964558935.1 uncultured Gammaproteobacteria bacterium
GTGTTTGGGTGGGCAGGGAGTGATCTCGGTGGCAGCCAACCTGGTGCCAGGCATGATGTCAGACATGTGTCAAAAAGTGTATGCGGATACACCCAACAAATTGGATGCCTTAAACATCCACTTCCAACTCATGCCGCTCTTTCGAGCCTTGTTTGCGGAAACCAACCCCATACCGGTCAAAGCCGGCCTGGCCATGGCCGGCATGATCCAAAACGTACTGAGAACACCCTTGACCTGCGCCGCTGAAACCACCAGTAAGCTGGTCAATGCGGTTATCGACGATCTCGGATTGCTCGGATAGCTTGCTTTTTAAGCCTGAAGTCACTGTACAAAACTTCAGGCTTTTCTTATGGTATAATTAGAATATGCCAACCAAGAAAACCAGATTAATCATCATTGACTCAAACGCTCTGATTCACAGAGCCTTTCATGCATTGCCGCCTTTAACCAACAAGCAAGGCGTCTTAACCAATGCTGTCTATGGCTTTACCATGCTTTTAATTAAAGCCATCAAAGATTTAAAGCCGGATTACATAGCAGCCACTTTTGACCACCGGGATAAAACTTTCAGACATCAACAATACAAGGCATACAAGGCACAACGAAAAAAGCAACCAGATGAGTTGTACGCCCAGATGCCTTTAGTTAAAGAAGTCTTGGCCGGTTTTAAAATTAAAATTTATGAGCAAAGCGGTTATGAGGCAGATGATTTAATCGGTACGATTGCTCACCTTAAAAGTGTAGACCGTCCGGATATTGAAACGATTATCTTAACCGGTGACCAGGATGTTTTGCAGTTGGTAGATAGCAATACCAAAGTATTATCTCCGCATAAGGGTTTGGGCGAGACAATCTTGTATGACAAGAAGGGTGTTAAAGACAAGTTCGGTGGATTAAAACCGAACCAGTTAATAGATTACAAGGCACTAAGAGGTGATCCGTCAGACAATATACCCGGAGTCAAAGGCATTGGAGAAAAAGGAGCGATTAATCTGCTTAATGATTTTAAGACTTTGGACGGGATTTATCAGAATATTGAATCAGATAAGATTAAAGACCGAACCAGACAGTTGCTTAAGGAGTATAAAGATGATGCTTATCAATCTCAAAAGCTAGCCACCATTATTTTAGATGCCCCGATTGATTTTAAATTGGAAGATTGTAAATTTGGACACATAGATAAGGCCATTTTAGTCAATCTGTTTCAAGAATTGAATTTTACCCGACTGCTTTCTCAATTGAACACTTTGGGAGCAACTGTCAAAACGACTTCAGGACAAGCCGGCTTGTTTGAAACAGTTCAAAACAGTCAGACAGCGAAGAAATTTGCATCTCAAAAATACCAATTGGTTCTAGAAAAAGATTTACAGTCTTTCATTCAAAATCTTAAAAAACAAACACTCTTTTGTTTTGACACTGAAGCCACTTCCCCCAATCCTTTTAATGCTGAATTGCTGGGTATCAGTTTTTGTTGGCAGGCTGGCTGCGCCCATTATCTACCTTTATCTTGTATCAATAAAGTGCGACGGGAATTAACGCAAATATTTAAAGATCAAAAAATAAACAAGGTAGGCCATAACCTCAAATATGACATTGAACTGCTGGAACAGCATGCTTTTGAAATTAACGGCATCTACTTTGACACCATGATCGCATCCTACCTGTTAAATCCTGGACATAGACAGCACAACTTGGACAACCTGGCTTTTGTCGAATTGGGTTATGAGATGCAAAAGATTGAAGATTTAATCGGCAAAGGTAAAAATCAGATTACTTTAAAAGAAGTTGAGGTTGAAAGGGTTTCCAATTATTCTTGTGAAGATGCTGATCTGACATACCAACTCTATTTGAAATTAGAAAAAGAGCTTAAGAAGGAAGGCATGTTTGGTTTATTTGAAGAAATGGAAATGCCACTGGTAAGAGTTTTGTCTAACATTGAAAGAAATGGAGTTAAAATCAATGATACTTTTTTAAAGAAATTATCCAAAGACTTGGGAGAACAAATTGTCAAATTGGAAACCAAGATACATAAGTTGGCCAAGGTTAAGTTTAATATCGCTTCACCCAAACAATTAAAAGAAGTTCTTTTTGAAACAATGAATTTATCCACTGCAGGTTTAGCTAAAACTAAAACCGGCATTTCAACTGCTGCCGGTGAACTGGATAAATTGGTCGGTGAACATAAAATCATCGATTTAATTCTTGAATACAGAGAATTAACCAAACTAAAAAGCACCTATTCAGATGCTCTGCCCAAATTGATTAATCCCAAAGACCACAGAGTGCACACCAGTTACAACCAAACAGTCACTGCCACCGGCCGGTTGTCTTCTTCAGATCCTAATTTGCAAAACATTCCCATTAGAACACATCTGGGTAAAAAAATTAGACAGTCTTTCATAGCTGACAAAGGCCATAAGCTAATTAAGGCAGACTATTCTCAAATTGAACTGAGAATCGTAGCTTCACTGGCTAATGACAAAACCATGTTGCAAGCCTTTGAAAACAAAGATGACATTCATACTCAGACTGCCGCTTTAATCAATCAAGTTGAAGCAAAAGATGTGACGCCCAACATGAGAAGACAGGCCAAGGAAGTTAATTTTGGAGTTTTGTATGGAATGGGAGCTTGGGGTCTGGCCAAGCGAACCGGTATTTCCAATCTAAAGGCCAAGGAATTTATAGACAAATATTTCGCTTCATATTCACAAGTAAAACAATACTTGGCAGAAACCATTGCAATAGCCAGAGATAAAGGATATGTAGAAACCTTTTACGGACGAAGAAGATACATACCGGAAATAAATTCCGGGGTGCAACAAGTCAGAGCAGCTGCTGAGAGAACGGCCATTAATATGCCGATTCAAGGTACGGCTGCTGATCTGTTAAAACTGGCCATGATAGAAATAGATAAGAAGCTGCCCAAAGATTGCAAGATGATCCTGCAAGTGCATGATGAGTTGGTTTTTGAAGTGCCGGATAAAGATGTTAAACGGGTGGCTGAGCTGGTGACAGCAGAGATGAACGGTGTCTACAAGCTCAGGGCTCCCATTGAAACAGAGGTGCAAGTGGGTAACAATTGGAATAAAATGGAACTAATTCAATAATTATGAAAAACACACTGGTTGTTCTACTACTGATAGCCAGCCCGATACTGCTGGGCACATGGCTGTATTTATCCAATCCTCAACAGGATATTGATCCTGAGATGGAACCGCCTCTTAACATTAACGGGCATGGTTTTACGGTTAAAAACCAGCCTGGGTCAGAATGCCAACAAGCCGGAGGCAAACTGATTGAAATCACTGAATGCAACGGTGACAAATCTGACTATTGCTATTTTTCAGATAGAATCCACTGTTACGCGGATTTGGTAAAAGACGGTCAATGCCAGGTGGAATTTTCCGAAGACTGGTACCAGTCAACAGGTTATGGTATGATCGGACCCGGCAGTGGACCTAAAGTTTTATGTGATTAACCCAAACTAAACCACTTACTCCCCTTTTATGTTTGACTATCTCACTTATATCATTATCATTAGCATCATCTGTTTTACTCTGCTATTCTATTTCATCTACACTCAAGCTGAAACCATGTTTAATCCGGATACTTCTTTTTGGAGATCCATTCCGCGCTCAGATTTGATGGACATGAAAACAGATCCCAGGGATATGTGCCTGATCATGCAAGAGCTGGAAAACATGGAAGACTGTCAGTTGCTGCAAGCCAAAAATTCCGCTGATCCGCTGGAATGCAAGGACGGCATGAGTATTCAGGGCTGTTTTGCCTGTCAGTTTCAATGTCAATATCAATAACAAATATTATGCCACAAACCGTCATTGCCAAAGCCAAAAAACTCATGCCGGATGCCGAATATATCTATAGCTTGTATGACTTTAGTATTATTTGGCTACAGGCAGACATCATGACCAAATACGATTTCACCCCCATTAACCAGTCAGCTTTGAACGAGGGCTCTTTGACCATGTTTGACATCTTTAAATTGTCCAAGAGCCAAGTCAACCAAATTATCTTATCCGCTTCCAACCAAGGTATCATTGAATTACCCTTGGATATAATTGGCAAAGGCCAATATCTGATTCAAACCAAGAACATTGATTTTAGACAGGATGGCGAACTATACCGAGTGGGCAAGATTTTAAAAATGAAAAAACAAACCAAATGAATGTAGAACGGGAAATACAACAGCTTAAAGACCGCAACAAGCGAGTTGAATTGGACAAGGCGTGGGAAACCAGTCTGACCAAAAAAATTATCATTATTATTCTGACATACGCCGTTATTGTAACTTTCTTTTACTTTGCCGGTTTACCTAAGCCCTTAATTAACGCCGTTGTTCCCGCATTGGCTTTTATCTTATCTACTCTATCCATGCCAATCTTTAAAAGAATCTGGATGAACAATAAATAATCTTTCCCAAAAAGAAAAAGAGCTGGTCAAGCTCTTTTATTGTTTAACGACTAATTGCCCGTGATGAATCTCAGCATCACCTCCATCTGCTCAGCAGACTGTTCAGTGTTTTCCGGTTGGTGAAATCTGCCCAAGATGACTGATTGGGAACAGACAGACTGCTGCCTGAAGTGTTCCAAAGCCAGATCCATCCTCTTGATAACCATCTCGGCTGGTCCAAAGAAGTAGAAGCGATGTTCGGTTTTTTGCATGGCAATTCCTCCTGTTGTGCTTTACCAAACCAGCTTAGCATAGCATGGATAATCTGGTTTGTCAAGATTGATTGATTTAAACTTGGAAATTAATTAAAATACCCTTATGCTCGCTTTCATCTACGGCACTGATCATTACCGGATCAGCCAAAAACTCAAAGACCTAAAAGACGGCTTTATTCAAAAAAGAGACAAGTCTGGTCTTAATATTGTTAATTTAAACGGAGACAAGCTGGAACTGGATCATTTAAAACAAGAGGTGATGACTGTGCCTTTTTTGGCAGAAAAAAAAATGATCGTGGTTAAGAATATATTTTCTCAGCCGGCTAAGGCTTTAAAACCCCTTGCTGAATTTTTGGAATCAATTAAAGAATTGGATAATGTTCTGGTCTTTGTGGATTTCTTTGATCCGGAAGAAATTAAATACCGAGGCAACAAGATACATTTGAAAAATCCTTTGTTTTCCTTACTGACCAAACAAGAGTTTTGTTGGAATTTAATGTTGATGAAAAATTACCAGGTGGAGACCTGGTTGGCTGATTATGTGAAGCAACAGGATATTCATATCAGTCAAACAACCCTTAAGCAACTGGTGGCTTTGGTGGGTACTGATCTATACTCATTGACCAATGAATTGGTTAAATTGCAAGCCTATGCTAATAGCCAAGAAATAACTATTGATGATGTGAATTTACTCGTGCATGCTCAGTATGAAGACAATATCTTTTCTTTAATCGATGCAATAGCCAATCAAAGAACTGACCAAGCGTTGGAATTGTTTAAAAAACAAATCTTATACGGTTCTCATCCGCTGATGATCTTAACTCTACTGAGTCGTCAGTTTAAGATCCTGATCCGGATTAAAACCGGAGCCAGTTCAGCTACGGATCTGGGTGTTCACCCCTTTGTTTTTCAAAAAGCCAACACCCAAGCCAAGAACTTTTCTTTGGATCAATTGATGAATTTGAATAATCGTCTGATGGATATGGAGGTTCAATTAAAGTCTGGTTTTAATAATGAAGAACTGCTGTTTGATCTCTTCATCGCTAAACAAGACTAGAAGAATTAAAAAACCCGTGCCAAGCTTGTTGACACGGGTGGTTGTACCGGATTCAGTAACTGCCTCCCAGGTATGTGATTCCCTGATTTGAGAAGCAAACATCCAGTTGATGAAAATGCGTCTTGGAATCCTTGTCGTAAAATCTGACAGTTACCTTGAGAGTGTCTGAAATATTCGGCAGAATAATTATCGTAATTCGATGAGCCCGACGTAGGGCTTCAAACAGCTTCTTGCCTTCATGCCAAGAGGGGTCAAAATACTTGGCAATCGGTTGCTTATCATCTGGGTAAATTTTTTTTCTGCACTTACTGGTATTAAAAAGCATCAGGGCATAAATGAAATAATAGGCGTGCTTGAACTTTTCCTGATCTCCTTCATAGGAATTTGTATTCAAGAGTTTGACAAGCGCCGGACCTATGGTTATGCTGATTCTTTTACTCACCGTGATTCTCCTTTCTGGAATAGGCTCACTACGGCCCGTTGCGATTATTCCAACTGTCAGTCAGCTGGATAATACAGTCTACAGCTTGTGATAAATTTAGTCAAATACAAAACAGCGCCTTACAGCGCTGTTTAATGTGTAGAAAATTACTTACCCAATTTATTCAAACCCTTCATCAGTCTGCTTTTCTTTCTGGCTCCGGTGTTTTTTTTAAGCACCTTGTTCTGTACTGCCTTATCTATGGCTTTAATCGCCTTTTTAATCCTATCCGTAGCTGAAGTTTTATCTTTTAAGCCAAGTGCCTTTTTGGTTGATTTAATTAAGCCTTTAACATCTTTCTTAACTTTAGCATTTCTTTTAGCTTTTTTAATATCCTGCCGTAAAGCTTTCATGGCTGATTTTTTAATTGGCATAAATCTCAAAATTAGTTAGTAACTGTCTAAAATATAGCATATTTTTTTATTTTTGACAAGAGAGTGACTTTGATTTACAATAACTTACATCAATAATTCATAAATGAACACATTTTATGTTCCGCGATAACCAACCGGTAGCCAATCGCAACCCTGAGCCGGTCAATGCGACTGAGACTATTATCGGGCACTCAGTTAAAGTGGAAGGTGACTTTATTACTGAAGGTAATATCATCATAGATGGTATTGTCTGCGGTACCATTAAAACAGCTCGCAATTTGAAAATCGGCTCCAAGTCTAAAGTTTTTGCAGATATCAGCTGTGAAAACGCTTTAATTGCGGGAGAAGTTCAAGGCAATTTAAAGGTTAACAACAAGTTGGACATGACTGCTTCAGCCAAAGTCTATGGAGATGTTAAGGTTAAGGTTTTGTCCATGGCAGCCGGTGCCATCTTAAATGGTAAATGCCAGATGACAGACATCAAATCCAAATCTGCCAAACCGGATTTTTCCAAGCAAGAAAAAATTCCCTTAAGCGACCAGGAAACTAAAACGGTTAAAAAGCCGTCCACGGGTAAAAAAAGTTAAGTCTTAAACTCTTTAAGACTGTATGTATTATTACATCTATGATTCGTTTCTAAACGAAAAAAAATATAAGAATCTGTTGGCTAAAATTGAGGTCAGATTAACGGATTTAGGTATTAACGGCAAGATTAACAGATTATCCTTATTAAAAAACATCAACCAAACAGTTAAAGAAGAAGTTAAGCGTGGCATTAAGACTGTAGTGGTGGTTGGCAATGACAAAACACTGAACCAAATTATTAATACCTTAGCCAATTTAAACGTTGCCATTGGCTATATTCCAGTCGATAACCAGAACCGAGTCGCTCAACTCCTGGGCATTCCTCTGGGTGAAGCTGCGTGTGATGTTTTATCTGCCAGAATCATTCGAAGACTGGATTTGGGACAGGTTAATAATTATTATTTCCTCACCTGTTTAGAATTGGGAGGTAAGGATATTCTATTGGAATGCGATAATAATTACTTTGTAAATCTGGATTGCAACTCTGTGATAAATATCAGCAATTTAAATTTTTGTTACCAGCATATGGCTAAGCCGGATGATGAGCTGTTGGATTTGTTTGTGGAAGTGAAAGCAACCGGCTTTTGGAATAAAAAACAGGCTAGCTTGAGTAACCTGAGAAACAAAGCAATTAAAATTACAAGTGGCAAGACTTTACCCATTTTAATCAATGACGAGAAAAGAATTATTAAAACTCCGGCTGAGGTAAAAATTGATTCTAAAAAACTCAGAATGATCGTGGGCAAGAAAAGACCTTTCTAAGTACTCTGGCTTAAAGCCGGCTTTTTCAGTAAGCCGTCTTCCACCACTATAGCTTGATCTGTTATCTCAATAACCTGACTGCTATCTATCACTAAATCCGGTACCAACTGATGCTTAAGCCAATTATCTGCTCCCACAATGTATTTTTTAACATCAGAAGTATCTGTCTCTATTTCCAAATCGATCAAACGGCCCAAAGAGTGACCGTTTTTTGTTTGAACTGGCAATCCCAGTAGTTTTTTAGTCTTAACTAACATGGTTTTAACTTGTCATAGATGTAGGTGGATCTATAATTTCCACAGCTGGATCATCTTTATGACGTTTGGTAAATTTAAAAGTCAGATACTGCTGTAAAGCGGTAATAACCGTGAGTAAAAACCAATACATGACCAGCCCACTCGGCAAACCGATACCGATAAAAAAAGTCAGTGCCGGCATCATAATCATCATTTGCTTATTCATCATGGCAGCCATATCTTCATCCTGACTACCCTGAGATTTAATGGCCGGTTTCTTGGTGACTAAAGTTCTGGCTTGTAAGAATTGTCCAATGGCTGCCAAAGCTGCCAGAATAACGTTAGGCTGAGATAAATCCAAAAAACCAAAAGCAATGGGATTAATCTGTCCGGGATGAGCTACAAAAGAATACAGTATTAGATCACCGTTACTCAAACCGGTTCTAAAAACTTGGTAAACCGCTATTAAAAAGGGGAGTTGAATTAACAATGGCAGACAGGAAGAAAAAGGATTGATCTTCTCTTGTTTATACAAGCTCATTAATTCCTGAGCCAATTGTTCCTTATTATCCTTGTATTCTTTTTTTAAAGCATCCACTTTGGGCTGCAATTCATGCATGGCCTTTTGAGATTTCATCATTTTAATGGAAAAAGGATAAAGCACCACTTTAACGACCAAAGTAATGGCAATAATGGCCAAGCCAATATCTTGACCGGGAATAACGTTATAGAAAAAGACCAATAGATTTAACAGGGGTTGGTAAAAAACAACTGTAAAAAATTGAAGCATGAGATGGTTGAGTTATTTAACTGGGTCATAGCCGCCTTTTGACCAAGGATGACAGCGCAGAACACGCCCCAGTGCCATTAATCCTCCTTTAATAACACCGTACTTATCTATAGCGTCTATGGCATAATTGGAACAAGTCGGATAATACCTGCAATAGCCATGAGGAAAAAGAAATTTAAAAAATCCATGATCTAACGACAATGTTTTTTGATAAATTCTAATCAGTATAAGCGCGGTCTGCTTGGCATAATATTTACCTAAAAACAGCATTAAATTATTTTATTCTTAGTAAGAAGTTTTAAGAGTGCTTGATTTAAAACCTGATAATCCTGGTTTAAAGCTTGAGACATGACGTTAATAATCAGATCATAGTGAGCTTTAAAATTGGGCAAAGACTGTTCAATGATACTTCTGACCTGTCTTTTGAGCCGGTTGCGCTCGACCGCTTTTTTTGACACTTTATTTGACACCACTACACTGATTCTGGAATGTTCCAAATCATTTTTAAGATACCTTAAACCAAAATATGGACTCATTACCCGACGTCCCATTTTAAAAACCCGGTCAAAATCTGTTTTTTTGGATAAACGATATTTAGAAGCTAACATGAAAAATAGCTAACTTTAAACTGTTAGTTTGGCTCTACCCTTGGTTCTTCGGCTCTTCAACACTCTGCGACCAGTTTTAGTTTGCATGCGCTTTCGAAATCCATGAGTTCTGGCTCTTTTTCTAACTTTAGGCTGATAAGTTCTTTTCGGCATCTGTCTATATTAAGATTAATCAATACTCCTAGAGTAACACTTTTTGTATAGTTAGTCAATATACATATAATCATCAACAGATTATAAACAGATTATAAACATTCTGGATTAAATGTGGACTATTTTCATTTTTATAATCTTATGTTAAAATGTTTAAAGTCTTATTATCTAATTTTCTCATCCCATGGATAACCAGCAAATTTGGCAGGCAGTTTTAGGTGAATTGGAACTGCTAGTCTCAAAAGCCAATTTTACGACCTGGTTTAAAAACACGGGTATTCATGACTACCAGGCAGATAAGGTGGTCATTTACGTGCCAAACAATTTTACCAAAGAATGGTTGGAAAAAAAATATCATCAACCGATACTCAAAGCTTTAAGAAGCGTGACCAGTCACCCAATTAAAATCATTGAATACCGAATAGAAAGCTTACCGGCCGGTCAGCAATCCAATTTATTCACCCCCAAACCGGAGGTTACGACTGCTCCAAAACAAACAGTGGTGGAGTCTGACAATTTAAAACCCAAAACCCATAATTTGAATCCCAAATACATTTTCTCTAACTTTATTGTGGGCAAAAACAATGAATTGGCACATGCAGCTGCTTTAGCAGTCTCCAAAAGCCCAGGACACACCTACAATCCCTTATTCATCTACGGGGGAGTGGGTTTGGGTAAAACTCACTTACTTCAAGCCATTGGACATAAGATTAATATTGATACGCCCAATAAGAATATTTTGTATGTCTCATGTGAGAAATTCACCAATGACTATATTTCCGCCATCCAAAACGGTCAAGCTTCCCAGTTTGAAAAAAAATATCGCTTAATTGATGTTTTACTGATAGACGATATTCAGTTTATCTCAGGTAAAGAAAGAACACAGGAAGCTTTTTTTCATACTTTTAATGAACTGCATCAACATAACAAACAAGTTGTTATTTCTTCAGATCGTCCCCCTAAAGCCATTGCTGCTTTGGAACACAGATTATTGTCCAGATTTGAATGGGGTATGATTGCTGATATCTCAATACCGGACCTGGAAACCAAAATGGCGATCATTGAAGCTAAAATCCAAGAAAAAAATTATGACTTGGAAGATGAAATTGTCAATTATTTAGCCACGGTTATTCATAACAACATTAGAGAATTGGAAGGTGCTTTAAATAGAATTATTGCGCATAGTCAGTTGCAAAACCGGATTTTAACCTTGGAAGAAGTTAAAGACATCACCTCTTCCATAACCACTGATGCGCAGAGAAAATCCATCACTCCCAAACATATCATTAATGTGGTGGCTGAATACTTTGATATCCAAATTGACGATATTATTTCTCCCTGCCGTAAAAAAAGTCTAGCTGAACCTCGTCAGATTATTATGTTTTTAATCAGAGAAGAATTAAAAACCTCTTATCCGACCATTGGTCAAGAATTGGGTGGTAGAGATCATACTACAGTTATTCATGCATATGAAAAAATTAAACATAATATTAAAGGAGACGACAAACTGAGACAAGATATTGATGTCTTGAAGCAAAAGCTCTACACTGTGTAAAAAAGTGGGACAATTAAATATTTTCTTGGGATAATTTTTAGGAAAGCTTGTGTCTAACTCAATTAATCTTTAAGATAACCAGTAGATAAGTGTTGGGTATATCTGAATAAATCAGGGGATTAAATTTTACAGACGATTTATCCCAAACATACTGACCGGTTAGATAAACTTTTTCACCTTTTTATCCAGTCTCAGGTTTAAAAAAATCATCAAAAACTCCAGTAAAGTTTTATAAAAATTCAGTTATCTACATACCCCCAGCCCTTATGATGATTATTATATAAATATATATAAAGAATATAATCTATACTCATATGAAATTATCTTGCACTCAGGAAAACTTAAATCGAGGCTTAAATATAGTCAGCCATTTAAGCAATAAAAATTCCAACTTACCAATTCTAGCCAATACATTATTAAAAGTGGAAGATAAAGTTTTTACTTTGTCAGCCACTAATTTGGAAATTGGAGTTACAGCTCAAGTTAGAAGTAAAATTGAGGAATCGGGTAGTTTTACACTTGAAGGCAGATTATTGAGCGACTACATCTCTCTTTTACCTAAAGAAAGAATTGATCTTAAGTTAAGTGAAGATAATATTAAATTGGAATGTCAAAACCAGAAGACTAAAATTAAAGGTCAACCGGCAACGGATTTTCCTCTTATTCCCAAACTGGATAAATACGATCCATATATTGTTTCTGTTAAAGATTTTAAAAAAGCTTTAACTCAAGTTATTTTTGCAGTTTCAACCGCTGAGACCAGACCGGAGTTATCTGGTGTTTTAATGCATTTTAATGATCAGGAATTGTGTTTGGTAGCAACAGACGGTTATCGTTTGGCTGAAAAAAAGATTAAATTAAACATCCAGATTAAAGAAGAAAAAAAGATTATCGTACCGGTTAAAACTTTACAGGAAATGGCTCGTATATTGGGTATTTTTAAAGAAGATGTGTCTTTGGATAATGTAGATAATTTGGAGATGTATTTATCTGACAACCAGATTATGTTCTCCTACAATGGTGTTGATTTGGTTTCGCGTCTGATTGAAGGTCAATATCCGGATTATTCCCAAATCACCCCAACCACTTTTACTTGTGAAGTAAAAGTTGCCACTTCAGCTTTAATTAAAGCGGTTAAAACCTCTTCCCTGTTCACAAAAAGCGGTATTTATGACATTAAATTGGAATTTACCAGTCAAGGTGAAATTATTATTACTTCTTCTTCCGCTCAATCCGGAGAAAACACATCTGTAATTGATGCGGTTATTACCGGTCAAGATAATAAAATTGTATTGAATTATAAGTATTTATTGGATGGTTTGCAGAATATAGATGCGGAACAGATTATTATTCAAATAAATAACAGTAATAGTCCTTGTTTAATTAAACCTGACAGTTCTCAAAATTATATTTATGTTGTGATGCCGATCAGGCAACACGATGAACAACCACCTACTACCAATGGTAATCAGGAGGCATAAGACAAGAGCGGCTGATTAAGCCGCTCTTTTTAATTAATCAATATTGACTTGTAATTTGGGACTGGGATATTTTTTGCCCTGGATGTCAAAAATATTGGCAAACACCTCATAACTACCAGGTTCGGGTTTTTCATCCCAGACAGCTGAAATTTGAGCCTGTGGCGAGGTGATATAGTTGATATAGGTCTCCACTCCCCCGCTTATGGGTTGGTAATATAGATCTATTTTTTTAACTCTTTCCGAATGAGTGAGAGAAGCTTTAAGGGTTACGGGAAAATTTAAATTTGAGTTCTGGTTGGGTTGAGTCCAATTGAGTTCCGGTTGAATTTGAGGTAATTTAAAGTTTAGTTTCCTGGACTGTGTGGCGGTGTTTTTTAAGTCGTCTTTAACTTTAATTGTTAAGGTATGTTCTCCATTTACAAAACTGGCCAAATTTAAAGTTACATTATCTGTGTTGTTTTTATTTAAGACTAACTTATTGTCCAGATAATATTCTACCTGTTTAATACCTCGGGGTGCTGATGCTGTGATATCTATAGTTAAATTATTATCGGTAATGGTTTGGTTGGGTAAGGGAGTGATAATAATTAAATTGGGTTGATCTTTTTCTAAATGAATATCATCGTAATCAGTTGGAATATCTGTTATTTCTTGATTTTCATTTGGATCAAAACCCTCTTCTTTTGCCCAACGTATAACCGCTTCTTCCCATTTATTAAATTGAGGCTCTGATTCCGGATTAGACGGTTGGTCACCTAAAATATCATCTTTGTTAATATAATACAAAATATTATGAACTTCTTTGATTTTTATTTTTTGAGTGGTTTCTTCAGGTGTGAATTGAGTGGCTAATTTACCGCTCATGGTGTCAATGGTAATTTCAATTTCAGCCGCTTCTTGACCATCTAAAATCGGTTTACCTGTTTTATGATCTTCCGGATTAATATCAGGGAAATATTCAACCGGTGTATCTTTTAAAGCTTCCCTCATAAATTGATTCCAAATCGGTCCTGCTAAAGTTGAACCTCCACCCCCGGCTTTCATAGCTTCATTGTCATTGTTGCCAGCCCAAACACCAGCTACCAAAGAAGGAGTAAAACCAACCGTCCAGGCATCTCGGTATTCATTGGTTGTACCGGTTTTAGCGGCAACCGGTCTACCCGGTAAGGTTAAAACACCGCCGGTACCAAAAGCATAACCTCGAGCCGCATCATCTGACAACACATTGGTGATCATATTAACATATTCCGGTTCAACCACTTTTTTACTTTTATCCTTGTATTCATACAGAGTTCTACCGGTTTTATCTTCAATTCGTAAAATAGGTGCCAGTTCATGATGGTTGCCACCATCAGCTAAAGTGGCATAGGCATTAACATGTTCAACCAGTTTAACTTCTGCTCCACCCAACACAATGGACAGTCCAAAACGGTCTTTGTCTTGCAGAGTGGTGTATCCCAATTTCTGAGCTAAATCGGCGATCTCATCAATTCCAACCAGATAAGTGGCTTTAACGGCCGGAATATTTAACGAGCCTTGCAGAGCCTGTCTAATACTGATGGGACCATGTTCTTTGAGATCATAATTCTTAGGTTCATACGGCTTGGTGTTTGTAGCGTCAAAATCCGTCACCACATCATATAATATGGTTTCCGGCCTCAGACCTTTGATAAACGAGGCCATATAGATAATGGGTTTTAAGGAAGAACCTGGCTGTCTTGGTCTGAGTGAGACATTAACCTGACCGTCTATGTCTTCATTAAAATAGTCGACTGAACCGACCATGGCCAAAATTTGACCTGTTTTCGGATCAATGGCCACCAAAGAAGCATTACTGAAATTGTATTCCTGGCCTTTTGCCTCCACCCCATCTTTAACGGCCTGTTCAGCTATTTTTTGCAGATCTAAGTCTAGAGAAGTATAGACTTTTAAACCTTCTTGAGCAATAAAGTTTTCACCGTATTCTTGAGAGAGTATTTCTTTAATATACATCACAAAATGAGGGGCAATAATTGATTCTTGTAAAGGTTTGAAGATTAGTTTTTCCTGTTTGGACAGCTCTGCTTCCGGTTGTGTGATATAGCCCAATTCCAGCATTTCATCGATAATATATCTTTGTCTCCCAATTAATCGGTCACGGTTGTTGCCGTAAGGAGAATAATAGGTGGGAGCTTTAGGTATAGCTGCTAAGATAGCGCCCTCAGCAATGGTTAGATCTTTAGCGGATTTGCCAAAGAAAGATTGGGCAGCCGCTTCCACGCCGTAGATGACTGAACCATACGGTATTTCATTGAAATACATGTGAAGAATTTCATCTTTACTGAATTTATTCTCCAATTGGTAAGAAATGAGCAATTCTTTAATTTTACGAATGTAGGTTTTTTCCGTGGTTAAAACCGCGTTTTTAACAAATTGCTGAGTTAATGTGGAACCGCCGACTTTGGAACCGGTAAAAGTGTTGAGTACAATAGATCGAATAATACCGGTTAAACTAAAACCTTTGTGAGTGTAAAAATTTCGGTCTTCAGCCGCCAAGGTGGCGTTTATCACATGATCCGGAACTTGCTCCAAATCGATTAAAGTTCTTTTAATGTCTCCATGAATATCATACAAGACGGTTTTACCCGAGCGATCATAGATTTTAGTACTGACAGTCAGATTACGGTTAATCACCTTATCCGGTGAGGGTAGATCTTTGGAAATCCAGGCTAAGCCTGCCATTAAACCAATACCACTCAACAAAAAAAGTAAGATAGTTATTGGAACGGCAATGCTTAAGATTTTTTTAAGCCTCTGTTTTTTGCGTGGCGGATTTAAATAACGATGGGAAATGCTGTAGCTTTTTTTACCACCGGTTAAATCTCTTAAAGATTTGGTTTTACCTTTAACATAGACCGGTTTTTTCCAATCTTGGGGAGATTTTAAATGAGGTATAGTCATTTAGTTGCTTTTTTCTTACTTAATCGCTTAGCTTTTTTAACTGCATATTTGATCATTTCACCGGCCACATCACGATTGGTGGCTTTGGTGATACCTTCCAAACCAGGGTTGGCGTTGACTTCCAATACTTTAGGACCAGTTTTGGTTCTGAGCAGATCCACACCGGCGATTTCCAAACCACAAGCGTTAACGGCATTAAAAGCCGCTTCTTTTTCTTTTTTACTCATAGAAGCTACTCTTACCCTGCCTCCCAGGTGAAAGTTGGATCTGAATTCCCCTCTTTTTCCGGCAATTCTTTCCATGGCTCCAATAATTCTTTTACCTACGATAAAGACACGAATATCTTTACCTTGTGATTCCTTAATGTATTCTTGAATCATGAGCGGATCTGAGGAATCGTCTTTAATTAACATATCGACCACTGAACGCAAACCGCGTTTGCTTTCAATAATCGATACGCCACTGCCGTGAGAACCGGTTAAGGTTTTTAAAATAACCGGGAAAGAACCAATATCTAAAGTCACATCATCTACATACTCACTGTTGTTAATAATATAGGTTTTGGGCACCGGTATGTTTCTCTTACTCAAAGCCTGCATGGTCATGAGTTTATTTTTAGCTTTTCTGACCGCCAAACTGTTGTTCACTACCGGAATGCCGGCCAATTCAAATTGTTTAATGGTAGCGCCTTTAAGTTCCAGATTATCATTTAGAAAATTAGCTCTGACCATGACGATTTGAATATTATTCGGCTGATGGTTTTTGATCAACAAGCCGGGCTGTTTGTCGAATTTAACCTGACAATCCCGAGCGTAAATTATTTTTAATTCATGTCCCTGCATGGCGGCGGATTCTCTAAGCAAAGCCAAGTCGGTTTTTGTGACTTGACTGACTCGTTCCGGATTGGAAAAAGTTAAAACATGGATGAGCATATGTTGGTTGGTTACTAATCTAATTATACTTGGTATTCCTTGGCTGGGAAAGTGGCTCTTAAGGCTTGAGCCAGAATATTGGCTGTTTGTTGAATGTTTTCTGTATTCGTTCGCAGAGCTTTACCAATTTCCAGTTGCAGAGCATAGTCATTGCGACCTTCATGTTTGTGAAATTGAATGGCGGACGACCGACTCCAGCCGGTGTGAACTTGACCGACGCTGACTTTGAGATTGAAGATTTTTTTAAGATCCGGTTCAAGTAAAGATTTAAACAATTTTAGTTGATTAATCTTAACAGTGGCTTTGCCGTAATTTTTTTTATCTTTAAAGCTGTATTCAAAATGATTCCCCTTGTAGGATTTGAGTCCGGCTCCGATGTCAACACCGACTCTAACTTTATTTAAACTGTGGATATAGATAATGACTGCTTTGTTTTCCCAAGAAAACTGTTTGGCCAATTCAGCATATCTTTCAATGTCTTGAAAAAATTCATGCATAGCTGGTTTCTTTTTGGCCCATAAATACTTTTGCTTTTTATTTGACCATCTGAGTTTGTTAAAATCTTCAACCTGGTCACAATGGTTGGTGGCTCGACTGTTTTTGGGTTTGAGATATCGGTAGTTAATAACCAGACTGGCTTGAAGTTGTCTGGCTAAACATTTAGCCACCAAACCGGACTTAAGATCATCTCCGGCTGAATGGGGAGCGACGATGACAAATTGAGACTGGCCTGGTCTTTGAATGCCATAGTTTGTTTCCTGCATAGGTTTAGTCTAAGGCTGAATGATTGATGGAGCAGATGGCAATAGCCAAGGCATCAGCGGCATCATCCGGTTTGGGAATGGCTTTAAGTTTCAAAATCGTTTTCACCATCTGTTGAATTTGTGACTTGGTAGCCTGGCCATAGCCGGTGACAGCTTGTTTAACCTGTAAAGGAGTGAATTCTACGATCGGCAACTGGTTTTTGGCCGCTGTCAGCATAACAACGCCCCTGGCTTGACCAACGGAAATGGCAGTGGTGACATTTTTACAAAAGTAGAGTTTTTCAATTCCAATTTTAGTTGGTTGGTACTGCTGGATAATCCGGATTAGTTGTTTTTCAATCTCAACCAGTCTGTGTTCTAGTGGACAGTGTTTACTGGTTTGAATGGAGCCGTAATCTAAAGCAGAGATTTCTTGTCCTGTAACTTGAATTAAACCGTAGCCGGTGTCGGCAACACCCGGATCTATACCTAAGATGATTTGTTTCTTACCAAGTGGCATTGGTGTAGACGTTAGTTACATCATCAATTTCGTCCAAAACTTCCATTAATCTGTCTATTTTCTGCTGATCTTCATTGTTTTTAATGGATAGCTCTTCCTTGGCGATATAGGCTAGAGAAGAATCCTCCACCTGTAAGCCCAATTGCTCAATGGCGGTGGTGACTGGCTGCAAATCTGTCACTTGAGTTCTAATTTCCCAGCCTTGGTCGTCTTTAATAATATCTTGAGCACCGGCGTCAATAATACTCAGTTCCAATTCATCTTTGTTGTGATTCGCAAGTTCGGAAGTCAGAATTACAATCACACCCAATCGTTCAAACATCCACATCACACTGCCGGCTGCCCCTAATTGTCCGCCGTTTTTATTCAAAACCGTCTTTAAATCTGACAAAGTACGGTTTTTGTTGTCTGTAATAGCTTCAACCACAAAGCCGGAATTAGCCGGACCAAATACTTCGTAAATCAATTCTTCAAAGATAGCTCCTTCTGAACCCTCACCCGTTCCCCGCTTAATGGCTCGGTCAATATTGTCCTTAGGCATGTTGGCGGACTTGGCTTTTTCAATGGCTAACCTTAATTTGAAATTCGTTTCCAAATCACCGCTACCTTCTTTGGCAGCAATGGTGATTAAATTACCTAATTTGGTAAAGATAGCGCCCCGTTTCGCATCAGTGGCAGCTTTTTGACGATGAGTTTTAGCCCATTTACTGTGACCTGACATAATCTTTCAGCTTTTATTTCAAGACAGTCATTATCCAGATAACCTGGATTACGTCACTAATTATAATATATTAGGGCTATTTTTTCAAGGTAGTTTAAGAAAACCTGTTTTTTTGTTAAAATACAATTAAAGACAGATAATTTAAACCTATGCACATGCTAGACAACCCAGCAGTTCTTAAATCCTACCAAACTTACCGTGTGGCTGAATCTTTTTTAAGACTGCCGGAACAAATTTTAACCAGTTGGACGCAAGCTGCAGAACTTAAACTGCCGGCTAGATATTTACAAAGTCAAAATTTGGTGGTGTGTGGTATGGGTGGGTCTAATTTAGCTTCAGAATTATTACAAGCGGTGTATGCAGATGAGATTAAAGTGCCGGTTAGCTTAGTTAGAGATTATAATTTACCGCACTTTGTTTCCAAGCAATCTTTAGTTGTTATTTCCAGTTATTCCGGCAATACTGAAGAAACTCTGAGCTGTTTAAAACAAGCGCTTAAAAAGAAAGCCAAGCTGGTGGTTATTTCAACCGGAGGTCAGGCAATCTCACTGGCTAAGAAGCATCAAGTACCATATCTTCAATTAGATAAAAAGTTAAATCCTTCAGCTGCTCCGCGGTATGCCTTGGGTTTGCAACTGGGAGCGATACTAAGTTTGTTAACCAACCTTAAAATACTCAAGGTTAAATTAAAAGATATACAACAAGCGGTATCATATTTAGATCTGCTTAACCATATGTATGTGCCGGAATCTGACATCAGCCAGAACATAGCCAAGCAAGTGGCCAATAGTTTAGAGAACCGGTTGCCGGTTTTGGTGGGCGCAGATTTCTTAGCTGCTAATCCCCATATATTAGTTAACCAAATTAATGAAAGCGCCAAACAATTAGCTGTGAGCTATACTTTGCCTGAGTTAAATCATCATTTACTGGAAGGATTGGCTCTGCCGGCCAGTCTTAAACCCAAATTGAAATTTGTTTTTTTTAATTCCAGTTTTTACTCTATTGCAATCCAAAAACGGTTTAAAATCACCCAAAAAGTCCTTAAAAAACAAGAAATCAGTTATGTAGACTATTTAATTACCAGTTCAGACAAACTGCTAACTGCTTTGGAAGTTCTGCTTTTTGGTTCCTGGTTAAGTTATTACTTATGTGTCTTAAATGAACAGAATCCTCTGACTATACCCTGGGTCGATTACTTCAAGCAAGAATTGAAAAAGTAACAGAGTATTGTGTAAAGAGGGTTAATTCCCTCTTTTTTAATTCTTTGCTACAATGACCACATGTTAATTATCATCGCTATTCCAGCCTACAATGAAGAGTTAATATTGGAAGCTAACGTGGAAAAACTTAGACAGTTTTGTCTCAGTCATTTGCAAGACGATTGGCAACTGGTGATTGCGGATAATAATTCAACAGATAGCACGGCTCAGATTGCCAAGCGTTTGGCTGGTCAATACATGAATGTAGATTATTTACTGGTACCTCAGATTGGTAAGGGTCAAGCCATAAGAGCAGCCTGGATGAATTACCAAGCCGATGTTTATCTGTTTATGGATGCAGACTTGGCCACGGATTTATCTGCTTTACCGGTTTTAATTCAAGAGTTAAAAACGCATGATTTAGTCATTGGTTCCAGATTTTTAAAGCAGTCTCAGGTTAACAGAAGTTGGTTGAGAAATCTTCTTTCTCAGGGTTATCGGTGGTTGGTGTCTGGATATTTAGGTTTACCGGTTAAAGATTTGGCCTGTGGTTTTAAAGGTATTACAGATGCGGTTAAAAAACAAATCCTACCTAAAATCCGGAATAATACTTTTTTCTTTGATTCAGAGCTGGTGATTTTAGCTATTAGAGCTGGTTTTAGTTGTCAGGAAATACCGGTTAAATGGCATGAACCCAGAAACAGAGGACAGAGTAAAGTTAATATATTTAAGACCATTAAGGAATATATTGCGAATATTATACGTTTAAAATAGAAAAAAAGAGCTAATTTTAAATATTTTTAGCTTTTTTATTATTGACAAAATATATTATATATGATATACTATACAACATTAGTTCTTTAGCAAGGTAACTCAAAGTCCAAAAGGGCAAGGAGGAGTAGAGATGAAAAACGGTTTGGTTCTATTGAGTCTCTGTGTAATGCTGAGTGTGAGTGGCTGTGCCACTTACGGCATCGACGGATTTGGCGGCGGTTATGCCAGTCATGACAGGCAGGCCGGACGTCAGATCATCAGCAGCAATCCGGCTGTGGCAGCCGGCAACCAACCGTTTCCGGGCGGCTTGGTTGGCAACAGTCTGGAGTACATTATGGCTCTGGATATTCCGGCTCAGGACAAGGCGGATATGATCCAGACCATTGTGCTCCAAGCGGAGACCAACCGGGTTGAGTCCAATTCGGTCTCAGGTCGCTACGGTAATAACGGCTACCTGGGTACCGGCAGGTTGGGTGGTGGTGTCGGTTATTCAACCTTTGCCCAGTCCAGGCAGGGTTACATTATTAACAGTACCAAACATAACCTGATCGTGCAGATTGACGGATTGAATGAAAATCTGCACCTGGGACCGGGGGATGAGCGGATGATAACCACTCCGACCTCCGGCCGATATAATTACCGCGCATATCTGGATTGTCCGGAACAACCGGATGTGCACACTCGTTTGTATCGGGAGTTCCACTTCCAAACCAACCGAAACCAAAGATACCAGGATGCGAGCTGGGACTTTGTCCATCGCATCCCGTAACAAAAACCCCTGTTTCCAATCTGGAAACAGGGGTTTAAACTTGGAAGAATTAATTAGCAGTCGCCTTCAAGGCTTCAGTAATAACAAAAGTGGAAATAGCATAGGCAGCCAAGATCACAATAATTCCGGCGGAAGCCATGATAATAATCTGCCTTCCTTTTTTAACTTTTTCCGGATCACCGGCTGCTGTCATCCATAGATAGCCGCCATACAAAACGAGTACCACCATAATTACACCTAAAAGACCAATAAAGACGTTAATCAGTCGGCCAATAATGGTAGGTAAATCTTGCTCGCCAACAGCTAAGGTTCCGGCTGCTGTTTCCAATTTGGACTGGATATCAGCAGTACCGGCAGAGACTACTAAGGGCAAGCATAGCGCCAGCATTAATAATGTCACTAAGACTTTTTTCATACTATATATTATTAATATTAATCAACAAATAAACCGATTAAGAAAGTGGCAAGGGCATAGGCAGCTAGAGTAATAATTAATCCTGTGACTGCCGCTCGTATTACATCTTGTCCCTTTTTAACCTGAGCCGGATCGCCTTTGGCTGTCATCCAAACAAAACCACCGTAAATTATGAGTGCCAACAATAATACACCCATCATACCGATTACTGTATTGACAATCACCCCGACCGTTTCAGGAATCGTACCTTGACTTCTTAAAGCCTCAGGTGTGGCGTTTGTAAGGCCTTGTCTGGGTGAGGCAGCCTGTAAGCCGGTAACTGGTAGAACCAACAGGCAGGTTAAAATTAGGCTTAAGACAATTTTTTTCATGTATATATTATACCCTAAAAAAAAAATTTCAACAATCCAAAAACCCGCTTAAAGCGGGTTTAAAGGATATTACTTTCATTTTAACTTGCACCTCCGGTCCCGGTTGTGATGGCTCTAGTGGCAATGTAATCTATGGCAAAAGTGGCTAAGGCCCAGGCTGAGAAAATGACGATAATACCGACAGTTGCGGTCAAGATTATCTGCTGCGCTTTTTTTACTTTCTCCGGATCGCCTTGAGCTGTCATCCAAATGAAACCACCGTAAAGCATTAAAATTACAGCCAACATACCCAAGAGACTCATAAAGACGTTAATCAGTCGGCCAATAATCGTTAATAAATCGGTGGAAGTGTTTAAGCCACCACCCTCAACAGCTGTGGTAAATTCACTGGGAAAATAGTTGGTTGAAGCTTGGGTTATTGAGGGTAGAATTAGCACGCTTAATACACAGATTAAGAGGCCTAATTTGAGCTTTTTTAACATATTGTTGCTAACTTAATTATCTATTTTTCTAATTGGTATTATATCATAATTTAAATAAAAAACAATAAAACCCATCATCTGATGGGTTTTATAACTAACAATTTTATGTAATTAGCCGCTAATTGCTCTAGTTGCAATGTAGTTAATGGCAAAAGTGGCTAAGGCCCAAGCTGCGAAAATCACGATAATACCAACAACAGCTGTCTTAATGATGTTCTGAGCTTTTTGTACCTTCTCAGGATCGCCTTGAGCTGTCATCCAAATGAAACCACCGTAAAGCATCAAAACCACGGCTAACATACCCAAGAGGCCCATGAAGACGTTAATTAGGCCACCGATAATTATAAGCAAAGAACCCTCTTGTCTGGTTTCTGAAAAATAATTTGGATTAAATTCTGATGGAAAGTAGCCGGTGTCGGTTACTGAACCATCTGATACGCAGGTACACTCTGTAGTAGAATCATCAGGATCGTAATCTGAACAATCACATGTATAACCCACTCCACACGTAGTAGTACCATCATCACAATAACCTTGCGCACTAACTGTCACCGGTAAAACCATAGACAAGGTAAAGAACAGGATAAAACTTAAAACTGCAATTTTTTTAAACATATTGTCACCCCCTTTCTGGGTTCACGAACCATATATTATAGTGTGAAAGATTTATTTGTACTGAATATATTATACACTAACTATCTTTTAAAAACAATAAAATCCGTTAAGTATAACGGATTTTATAAGTATAGCTATAGTTATAAATTAGCCAGTGACAGTGCCGCCGCTAACTGCAGTTGAGGCAATGTAATCAATAGCAAAAGTGGCTAAGGCCCAAGCTGCGAAAATCACGATAATACCAACAACAGCTGTCTTAATGATGTTCTGAGCTTTTTGTACCTTCTCAGGATCGCCTTGAGCTGTCATCCAAATGAAACCACCGTAAAGCATCAAAACCACGGCTAACATACCCAAGAGGCCCATGAAGACGTTTACCAAACCAGCGATAATACCCAATAGTCCTGCATCTGTATCCAATAATGCACCTGTCTCAACAGTTGTTTGAAAATCATCCGGAAAAAAACCAGTCTCTTCAGCTTGTACTGCAACCGGTAATGCCATAGATAAAGTTAAAGCTAAAGTTAAACCCAATAATGTCAATTTTTTAAACATATTGTCACCCCCTTTCTGGGTTCACGAACCATATATTATGGTGTGAAAGATATTTCTTATTTACTAATTATAACCACTTTTTATGATTTAGACAAGTTTTTACATGTCTGGCAGCTGGGATTGAGAACACTGTCCACTGCCGGTAATGCCGTGAGCACCGGTTAAAGCTTCAATTAAGAAATTAACCAGAGTCCAAGCTAAAAATACAATGATAATACCTGTAACAGTGGCACGAATAATATCTTTGCCTTCATTGATTTTAGCATCATTGCCATAGGCGACAATCATGGTAACGCCACCCCAGACAAACATCAAAACAGCAAACACGCCACTGAAGCCGACAATTAAATTGGAGGCGTTGATAAACACCTGCATGAAGTCGCACAGCGTACAGGCTTCAGCATTGTATTGAGCGCAGGGTACGCCACTGAGTAAGGTTTGATCTAAAACTGAGGCAGTGGCCAAATAAGGCAAGCCCAGTAAGATCAGAGTTAAAATAAATGTTGTGGATTTGGTCATTATCTGACTGTTTGATTAATCTTTTGAATGGCAATTTCAATGATATCTGCAATATCTTTTTGTTTAACGGCATTGGGTAACTCTTCAATCATCTCTGCCATGGCTGTTTCAGCTGCTTGAGCATCTTTGCCCCGGTACCAGTTGGTAGCTGTTAAGATCTGGTTGGCAGCTACAAATAAATCTTCATTCTGCAACTGGTAATTAATGAGGGATTTAAGGGCAGTTGGCTGTTGAGTGCTGTTTAAATATTTCTTAACCATATCTGGCTGAGAGGCAAAGAGGATAAAATCCCAGGCTTCATTCTGGTGTTTGGATTTTCTGGCTACAGTTTCCACCCAGTAATTGGTGAAATTAACCGGTCGATCTGGATTGACCTGAGGTAAAGCGGCGATGCCAAGCTTTAATTGTGGAGCTGAACCTCTAATGTCTGGCAGATGATAATTATATCCGAAAATAGCTCCGACTTTGCCGGTGGTAAAAGCAGAAATGGAATATGGCATGTAAGTATCCCAAGAGTAGACTTTTTTAATTGGATTGGCAAAGTCCGAATAGAATTGGATGGCATCGTAACCGGGATTAAAGTCTCTTGAAGTCTCATTGAAAAAAGTGGCATGACCGTAACCGTCTGTCATTTGAGCACCGTTTTGCATCATTAAAACAGATAGGATGTCAAAACTGCGAGCCACATTGTAACCGGTGCCTAAAGCAGTGCCCGCTTGGACAATCCGACCACCGGAATCAAAACGAGTCATTTTAACCACAGCATCTTGGAATTCTTCCCAATCTGAGGGTGGTTCAATAATACCTGCTTGGTTAAAAATATCCCGGTTGTAGATCATAATTAAAGTGGGCAAACTCAAAGGTAAACCGTACACCTTATTGTTAATGACCACGTCTTCGTAGACGGTATCCGCATACATGGATTTAATCTCTCTAGTTGTAGGTGTTTGGGTGGTTCTTAACTCATTGACCACCTCCTTATTAATCGTGCCCTTAACCGTTTGGTAAGCCATGGTGATTTTACTCGGCATGGGTGAGATTTGGTTCTGGTACTCATAGAGCCAAGTTTGGGGAAGGGCAAAAATATCCGGGCCTCGGTCTTCTGCCCAAGCTTCAATCAGCTGTTGTTCATATTCATCAAATCTGAATTTACGGTACTTAATCTTAATATTCGGATGAGCAGTGTTGTAAGCTTCAATGATGTCTTGGAAATCATTTTGGTTGTCCCAGACTCGCCAATATTCAATTTCAATCGGTTCCATTTTTTCTTGCACCTCTTTATTAGGTGCTTTACAACCAAAACCAGTGGTTAAGAGTAAAGTGACAATTAACCCGAAATTAACAATTGCCAAATATTTTTTTCTCATGTGGCAGAAATTACTAATACATTACGAGTATTATACCAGAAAAATACTCCTGGACGCAATCTGCGGAGAGGGAGGGATTCGAACCCTCGGTACCTGTTAAGATACATCGCTTTTCGAGAGCGACCTATTCAACCACTCTAGCACCTCTCCAAATATTGAGATAAATGGGATACAAACAGATAACAGTCCAAAATAATACCGCCAAGTCGTTTTTTAAATAAGGCGCATCAACCAAACCATGAATAACAAGCTGAGACAAAGTTAAAAACAAGGTTAGATAGAAAAGACTGCCTGTTTTAAACCATTTGAAACCGGTTAAGTACAGATAACGGGTCATTAAGCTCAACATGACTATGGCACCTAACAAGCCCAATTCTGACCAAAAATTTAAGACCAGATTATGCGGATACAAGAAAATTTCAAAGTTAGGTGAGTGGTAAGGTTGGATTTTATACTGGTAACCGGCCATACCGGCGCCCCATAACCAATTATCTTTTAACATTAGCCAGCTTTCTTGCCAAATCAATCTGCGGATCATACCAGAATAATCTTGGAGTAAGATTTTTTCTTGCAAATAATTGTTGATACCGGGCTGGGTAAAAATGACAATCACTAAAATGACCATGCCCAAGACGGTCAGCAATCTGGTTTTTTTCAAACACAGCAGCCAGATTAGCCAGATAAACATAACAGATAAGATAGCAGCTTCAGATTTAGCTAAGACGATGGTGGCGAAAGAAAGAAAAATGATTATGAGTTTAACACTTGTTTCAAATTTGGATTTTGACCAAGCCAACCAACCAGTCATTAGGATAATAATCGGACCCAGGTACAAGCCCAGGGCATTCGGGTAATTGAAAATGGATACAACGCGGTCAACACTGCCATCCGGATTTAAATAAGGAGCTGGTACGCCCCAGGCACTGAAGTATTGCCAGATCGCTACCAGACTTAAATAGACAGCCGATACACTCAGCGCCCATAGCAGTTTATTTAAATCTGCTTTGCTTCGAATAACACACAACAAGACCAGACTGAATAAAATGGGTTCTAAATAGTAAGCTTTCCAAATGCCGGCGGCTCTAATTAAATCCGGAGACATAAACACACTCAGTGTGGCCACAGATAGTAACAGGAGCATTAAATAGACAAAAGGAGCTTGTCGTATTGTCTTAATCCAAGTCAGTCTGTATTGAATGAAAAATATGATAACAATCACTACCAAGTTAACTTCCAACAGAGTAAAAGGTATGCCCAGTATCTGGCTGCGAATTAAATAGCTTGGCAGGGTGGCTAGAGTTAGGTAAACAGCCCAGTTTAACCGACGGTAAGTTAAAGAGGTGAAAAGTAGAGTATAAAGTGTAATTAACCACAACATTAGTTTCTAATTTGCATGATCTCGGTCATTGTTTGTTTGGATATGCCCTTAACCGCATATAAACAGCTGAAATAAACCAGCATACCCAAGATGACTAATATGAATAAATTAAGATTTATCGCCAAGTAGATAAAGCCGGCCATGATCAAACTGGCAATCAATGATTTGTAGACAATTTGGTAATTTAATTGCATCTGGATGTGTTTTTTTAAGATATAGAAAGCAGCTAACATAATTATCACTTCAGTCATAATGGTCAAATAGGCGGCCGCCCAGTAAGTATAGATGGGAATTAGAATTAAATACAAGGCCAGAGATAAAACAGCATCAAAAATATAGAACGGAATCATTTTCTTTTGCAGTCCGCAAGCTACAATCGTATAACCGAATAAAGCACCCAGATAAATGGCGCCTACCGCCACAATTAATATGGACAGTAATTGACCTGAGACAGCAAATTCAGGACCGGCAATCAAGATCATGATTTTTTGACCCAAAATCATAACGCCGGTGATCATGGGCAGAGTTAAGATGATTAAGAAATTAAAAGAGGTTTGTAGAGTCAGGTCAAATAATTTACGGTTTAATGTATAAAACTTGGTTAAGATGGGCAACATTAAACCTAGAAACAAATATGGAAATTGAATTAAGATTTCCAATACTTTGTAGGGTGCTCCATACAGGCCAACCTCGGCTTGCGGTCTGAAAAATGACATGATCAGGGTATCTGTTCTGAAATAAACCAAAGTTAGAGCAATGGTAATAGCGAGTGGCCAGGAAGTGTCAAAGATTTTTTTCCAGTAAGTCAGGTCAAAGTCCAATCTGATCTTAAAGTATTGCCTGGAAGAAAAAATTAAGATCAGACAGCCCATGAGATTGGCAAACACAAAAGCGGCTAACACCCAAATTAAACCTTGGTCTAGAGTAATCACCCAGTAGGTGGTAATGAGCAGAATGAGCCGGTTGTAGATTTCCGCTATCGCCACTTTAGCCATAGCCAAATTATTTTGAAAGATGCTGATGAAAACGGCTTGAGTTGAAACGGCCAGGAAAGACAAACTAACCAAACTGATACCCTGCTTAATAATCATCGGATAAGGCATTAGCCAGGCTAAGGCTACGGCCGTACCTAAAAAAGCGGTTGCGCTGATCAGTCTTAAAGCCAAGATATTTTGAAAGAGCTTAGCTTGGTCAATTCCGGGTCGAGACAACATTTGAGTGGTGGTCATCTGCAAGCCGAAATCGGCTAAGACGCCAAAGAACTGCAGAAAGGAAATAATGGTGGTGTAGTAGCCAAAACCGGTTTGACCCAGATATCTGGTCATCATACCAATGACTATCAGTCCAACTAAAACACTAATTGCTTTGCTGATTGTTTGGTAAAGGGTGTTTTTGGCAATTGAAGATAAGAGAGACATATGCCTGTAGCATAGCACTAATATCGCTTAATTTCAATTAAAAAAACTTGGTCTCACCAAGTTTTTTTACCATAATGTTTTGGCTGTTTCCCAGAAGTTGTCATATCCGTATCTGTGCTTTAAAAAGTACCACCACTCCACACCCCAAAGGTAAGCTTCGTCAAAACCGGCTCGCCTGGTAAAATCCAGTGTTCGTTTAAATTGGTTAATATCCACTGATTTTAATTGGTCAGCTAAAGACATTTCTCCCAAATGGGCAACTTCGGTGTGCCAAGCCTCAGCTTGCACTTCAGCGGCAATAACTCGCTCTGTACCATACATGGTTTGGATTAGCCAGGCTTTACCGGCATAGAAAGCCGGTGGATAGAAATATCTTAAATAACCGATATAGGGATTGTAGACGACTCGGTAGAGAGTTGTGCCCACCCAATCTCCACCGGAATTGGCTGCAGACCACCACATGTTTAATTCACCGCTGTCTGTAATTAAAATTGGTTTGTCGCTTAAATGTTTGACTAAATTAACTTCATATAAAAAATGTTTTCTGTCTAAAGGCGGACAATCTCCAAAAGTAGATAAATATGGCTCATTCTCTATTTGCCAAGCAATAATGTTGGGGTTGTCCATATAGCGTCTGACGGTTGTTTCAATGTATTTGATTTCTTGCTGCCTGATCTGTCCGGCCGAATACATTTCCAACCAGACCGGATCATGACATTCTGGCCAGCGCGGCAGTTTGCGTCCAACAGCCAGAATAATTTTAGCGTCTCTTTTGGTGGCTTCCTGGATTTGCCAGTCCAAAGCGGTAAAATCATAACTGTCTGGTGTGGGCTGGATATAATTCCAATAGGCCGATAGTCTTAAATGATCCACTTTGAGCTCATCTAAGATTGCCAAGTATGTTTCTTGCCAATCCAAACCTAATTCCTGTTCCGCATAATATGGACTAAAAGTCACTCCCCACTTGGTTGGACTCTGGGGAGTAAAATCTAAAGAGAAGATAATCGCTAAACAGCCAATTACAAAAGCCAGGATTACCAGACTGTAGGTTAAGATTTTTTTAATTTTAGGAGTGATCTTCATACTATTGGTAGAAAAGTAGGAAAAGTCCAATAATTATTAAAGCGGTAGCAATGATTTTTTGAGTCAAAGCCATTGTATCTGTTTTTTCCTTAAATATCTTGGGCCTCCGATGGGAAATGGCGGTTACCAGAATCAGTAAAAAAACATACTCAGTGCCTCTTAAAGCGTTGACTAAAGCTACTGAGTCAGAGATTGAGATGGCATAATTGACTAAAATAAAGCTGGCAGCGCCGGCTGCTTGTCCAAACAAAAATAAACCGGTTGAACTTTGTTTGGGCTGCCTGATTTCTTTCATAATATCCTGTCTGTTTTTAACAGATAGAAGTAAAAATAAAGCGCCCAAAAAGGCTCCCACTCTGGTCCAGACAAAACCGGAGATAAAATCTTGTTGGATAAACACATATTTAGATATGGTGTAGGAAATGGCAAAGAGAAGAGTGGAGATGGTGGCAAAAACATAGCTGAGGTAAATGTTTTTCTTTTTACCTTCCTCTGGTTTTTGAGATGAAATAACAACTGTGCCCAAAATAATGACAGAGAAGGCAATCATGGCTTGGTATGACAGGATTTCGCCTAGAAAAATCAAAGCTAAAATAAAGACAAAGAGCGGTTGCAATCCTCCCATAAACGGAGTGACCCTGGAAGCCTCATTTTTTCCCAGGGCTTTAAACATAAACAAGAGAGCCAGAGTAAAAATTATACCGGCAGCCATGGCAATGGCAATCTGCGGCCAAGAATGGAGTTCAAAACCAAAAGGCACTAACACTAAAGCCAGCAGGCTTAGAGCGGCAATGAAAAAAGTGTAAACAGCCGGATTAGGAATTTTTTTGGTTAACAGGAATTTATCGACTGTGACTGCAATGGCATTTAAAAAATAGGCAAAGATTGTAATTGGCAACCAATACATCTGAGTGTTTAGGTTTAAATTGCCTTAATTATAACATAAACCCGCTTAGCGTGTAAGCGGGTTAAAGGCAAAGCTACTTGTAAGGTAGCAGGATATATTCTTCCAGATAGCTGGTTAAATCTATATTGGTTGTAACCAGTAGACTACCCTGCTGATGGTTTCGCAAGATCAGCAGAAAATGGTGAGGCAGGTCGTCTTGTACTTGTTGAATGAAGATGATCTTGTACAAACCTGCCGGCACATTGTCAAGATCGGTGGGTCGGCCATCATCAAGAGCACGTGGCAACAAGAACATGCAAGGTATTAAAATGTATAAACCATGTGCGAGTATCAGAGTGGCTTTTATAAACATTTTGAAGCCTACAGCATCAGACGGTAGATTGATATCCACCCCCACATTAGCAATCATAAATGTCATAATTACAAATATCCAATACAAAGTCAGATATCTAGCAATCACCGCTCTACCTCCTGTGATGTGAATGGACGATCAGATCCTGTATTAGGATAGCATAAAATATATATTTTGTCAACGTTAGATGATTAGCATGGCATCTCCAAAACTATAGAAGTGGTAGTGTTGTTTAATTGCTTCCTGATACGCTTGTAAAGTCAGTTTTTTGGTAGCCAGAGCTGAAACTAACATGATGAGAGTAGATTCCGGCAGATGAAAGTTGGTTATCAGTCCGTCTATTAACTGAAACTGGTAGCCAGGATAGATGAAAATATTTACCCACTGACTGGTTGCTTGTAACTCATAATTCTTAGTTAGAGCTTCCAGAGTTCTGGCTGAAGTGGTACCGCAAGCTATGATTCTGTTACCCTTCCGCTTAGCTTGGTTTATGACCCGAGCTGTTTTTTGGGATACAGAGGCATATTCGCTGTGCATCAGATGATCTTGAAGATATTTGGCTTTAACCGGCTGAAATGTGCCTTGTCCGACATGCAAGGTAAGGTGTTCAAATTTAATACCTTGTGTTTTTAATTTAGCAATTAGTCTGTTGGTAAAATGCAGTCCGGCTGTCGGTGCAGCGACAGAGCCCGGTTTTTTGGCATAAACTGTTTGGTAATTTTCCAACTTGGCTTGTGTCTTGATGTACGGAGGCACAGGAGTTTCTCCCAGCTTAAATAATTCCGCATCTGATGCATTGAATTTGACAACATTCATTTCTTGTTTAGAAATTACCGTACAAGTCACTTTTTGCCCAAAATATAGTATCTCATTCTCCTTAATCTTACCTCCGATTAAAACTTCCCAGGTTTGAGGTTTTAATTTATGCAATAAGAATATCTCAACCCGACCGCCTGTTTTTTTTCTGCCGATTAGTCTGGCCGGAATGACTTTGGAATCGTTTAAGACAATGACATCACCCTTGTTTAAGTAAGTGCCGATATTTTTGAAGACGTCATGCTGTAGCTTTTGATTTTTTTTATCCAAAATTAATAACCGCGCATGGTCTCGCGGTTTGGTTGGTTCTTGAGCTATAAGTTCTTTGGGGAGTTTAAATCTGAAACTGCTTGTCAATGTCTTTTCTGGCATGTTCATTTAATTTCTGAATGATTTTTGCAACTTTGTATGGATTGGGAATTTGTTCAAAGATGAATCTTTCGGTGGTGCCGGCTGTCTGGATGTAAACATCTCCATAGTGTAAGATAGTGGGAAACAAACCTTTTTGTTCAGCAGTCACGTCTTGAATGACACCCAGGTCTAATTCGGAAACCACTCGGTTGAACAAACCGTTTTGTTCTCGGTTGATAATTCGTTCGGTTGTGACTGTCCAAACGTCTAAGTAAGTTTCAGTCCATGCTGTTAGTAAAAAAACCAACATGATCAGATAATAACTTAAAGCAAAGACCGTGAAGATGGCTTGAAAGACGGGGTTAGAGGAAACATTTGGCCAGATGTTTATCAGCAGAATGTAAACTAAGGGTAGGGCCAGGGTTAGGCCTGTAAACATTAAAGACAGTTTAAAGAAAATAAACCAATGGCGCCAGAGATGAATAACAACTTCCTCGCCGAATCTTTTGTTGGGAATGTGGTTTTGACTAATCATAAGTTGGCATTGATTTCAGTTTGAATTAACGGTTGCTGCCAATTGATTTGAGCTAAATAGCCAAAAGCGAAAATAAGATACATAGAGGTAAAAGCGAGATAGATGACAATAATGATAATATTGGTTGAAGAAGAGAAGCCAAATCTCAACAGATGGTAAATGTTAAAAAAACTAAAGAGCAAGAAAAAAGCCACAACTAGTAGAAATAAAATGTAAAAGATGGATAAAGTAATGGTCATACTAATTTGGTTTGCAAATTGTCGGGTGGAGTCAGGCCCAAATGATGGTAAGCTTTATGAGTGGCGACGCGACCGCGAGGTGTTCGGTTAATAAAGCCAATTTGAAGTAAAAAGGGTTCTATCACATCTTCAATCGTATCCATTTCCTCTGACATGGCCGAGGCTAAGGTGTTCAAGCCGGTTGGACCGCCACCGAATTTTTCAATGATGGTTGTTAGCAGCAACCGGTCTGTTTCATCCAATCCCAATTCGTCGACTTCCAACATGGTTAAAGCTTCTTGGGCTGTTGTAGTATCTATTTTACCATTTTTTTTGACTTGAGCGAAGTCTCTGACTCTTTTGAGTAACCGGTTAGCGATTCTGGGTGTTTGCCTGGATCGCTTCGCAATTTCAGCGCAGGCTTCCGAATCAGATTCAATGTTTAAGATTTTAGACGCCCTGGTCAGAATTTGTTGTATTTCAGTTGGTGAATAAAAGTTTAAACGATGAATGTTGCCGAATCTGTCTCTGAGAGGTGAGGACAAGCCACTCATTTTGGTAGTGGCTCCAATGATTGTAAATTTGGGCAGATCCAACCTTAAAGTTCTGGCCGAAGGACCTTTACCGATAATTAGATCCAAAGCATAATCTTCCATCGCCGGATACAAGATTTCTTCAATTGTTTTATGTAATCTATGGATTTCATCAATAAACAGTACATCGCCGTCGGCTAAATTGGTTAAAATCGCAGCCAGATCACCGGTTCTTTCAATGGCCGGACCGGAAGTCACTTTAATGTCGCTGTTCATTTCCTTGGCAATAATGTGGGCCAAAGTGGTTTTACCCAATCCGGGAGGACCAAAGATTAAAACATGCTCCAAAGCCTCCCCTCTGTCTTTAGCTGCTTGAATGAAAATTTTTAAATTTTCTTTAGCTTTGGATTGACCAACATATTCTGCCAAGGTTTGAGGTCTCAGGGTTGAATCCAAAACAGTGTCTTCAGCATTTTCTTGAGCACAAGTTAGCTTGTCTGTTGAATTATTCATGTCATAATGTTACCATTTGAATATTAAAAAGACAAACGGGCAAATCATGGCAAAAATCATCTATGGAGTAGCTGGTCAGGGCTTTGGCCATTCCACCAGATCTAGGGAAATTATTACTCATTTGCAAGACCAGGGGCATCAAATACTGGTTTTTACCTATGGCCAAGCTCTGTTTATGTTGGAAAAGGATTTTGAAGTGCATGAGATAACCGGCTTGGGATTAAGCTACAAAAATAACAAGTTGGTGTATTGGCAGACGGTTGTTAAAAACACTCAAAAAGTTTTCAAAGAATCCCAAAGCTTTGGCAGGAGTTTGAAGAAGTTTAAGGATTTTAATCCTGATTTGGTGATTACGGATTTTGAACCTTTAACCTCCATTTTAGCCAAGGTGCAGAACAAGCCCTTAATTTCCATAGACAACCAGCATCAACTGACACACACTAAGATTCAAGTGCCCAAAAAATATCTGCCTGATCTGATGATTGACAAGTTTATTGTCAGATCTTTTGTGTGGCAAGCCAACTATTATTTGGTCACCAGCTTCTACCCGACCCAACCCAAGAGCCAAAAAGTCTTCTGGTTTCCTCCGATTGTCAGACGACAAGTGCTAAAGCTTAAGCCAACCAAACAAGATTATATTTTGGTTTACCAAACTTCAGATTACAACGGTCTGGTCAAACAGTTAAAACAATTCCAATATCGGTTTGTGGTTTTTGGTTTGGACATTGAAAAACAGGTGGAGAACATTGCTTTCAAAAAGTTTTCTCAGGATGAATGGTTGGAATATTTGGCGAATTGCCAGGCGATTATTGGCAATGCCGGATTAAGTACCATGTCGGAAGCATTATATCTTAAAAAACCGTATCTGGCCGTTCCGGTTAAAAAACAGATTGAACAGGTGGTCAATGCTTATTATCTGGACAAGTTGGGCTATGGTATGATGGCTGATAAATTGAATTTAAACGTCTTTGCAAACTTTGTTACCAATCTGGATAAATACAGACAGGCTTTAGCTAAATATTCCTACACAGATAATAGTTTAATTTTAAACAAAGTGGATGAATTGATTAATAAGCTAGTCAGGTAGGGATCTTTACAATGTCTGCTATTAATGATATAATGATGTAGTTAATAATTTGCGAGAGTAGTTCAGTTGGCTAGAACGCTTCCTTGCCAAGGAAGAGGTCGCCGGTTCGAATCCGGTCTCTCGCTCAGATAAAAAGGGTGTATTCTATACCCTTTTTGTTATATAATGTTAAAAACCTTATTGCCCAGGTGGTGGAATCGGTATACACACTAGGTTGAGGGCCTAGGCTCATTCGAGCGTGCGGGTTCAAGTCCCGCCCTGGGCACTCGCTTGACTTTTTTGCCAAAATAAGTTATTATTTCAGAGTAACCATTAATGAAATTAGATTAAAAATATGGCTGAAGATATTAAAACAGAAGCTGCAAAACAAGAAAAACCAACTGAAAAAACAGATTGGTTGCAAAAGGTATTACCTGAATTAAGAGCCGGGGTGACTGTTAAGGTTCATCAGAAGATTAAAGAAAAAAGTGCCAAAGGCGAGAAGGAAAGAATCCAGATTTTTGAAGGTATTATCCTAGCCCATAAGGGTGGCAAGCAAAAAAATGCTACCATTACTGTTCGGAAAGTGGCAGCCGGTGGCATTGGAGTGGAAAAAATCTTTCCAATCTATTCACCGAACGTAGCCAAGATTGAAATTGTCAAAAAAGCCAAGGTAAGACAAGCAAAGATCGGATACGTTAAAAATTACAAGAAGAAACTGAAAGAAAAAAAGGTTGCTTAAGGTGTTTAGGCCCGGGTGGTGGAACTGGTAGACACGTTGGACTTAAAATCCAATGGCCTCAAAGCCGTGCGGGTTCGAGTCCCGCCCCGGGCACTACCTGGCACGCTTAGCTCAGCTGGTTAGAGCATCTCGTTTACACCGAGGGGGCCGGGGGTTCGAATCCCTCAGCGTGCACATAATTCATAACCAGGAGGAGTATGTTAAGAATTTTAGTCGGTATCGCTGCCATGATTGGTGGCTTTCTGATGACTTGGAAATCCATTTGGATGGCGGAAAATTTTGGTGAGCAAGGTTGGATGGTAAAAGTCTTTGGTGAAGGCCACGCCAGTACCGGTTACAAGGTGGTAGGGATTATTGTTATTTTTGTATCCTTTCTCATCATTACCGGTTTGATCTATAACTTTTTAGAATGGTTTTTTGCCCCGATTGCCGGATCATTAGCGAGTTAATCAATTAGGGCCCATAGCTCAGTTGGCTAGAGCGCCTCGTTTGCACCGAGGAGGTCAGGAGTTCGAATCCCCTTGGGTCCACAGGAAAGTCACGTCTTGTAAAGACGTGTTTTTTTTAATATAATATTAGAGTTATGAAAAACACTCCAGCCAAAAACAAAGAGTTGTGCAAGAATTGTGATGCTTGTTGTCGTTACGTAGCGGTTCAGATAGATGAACCTGAAGACAACGATGATTACCAAAATATTATCTGGCAATTATTGCATGAAAATGTAAATGTTTTCATAGATTGGGATAATGATTGGTATTTAGAGTTTGTTACGCCTTGCGAAAAATTAAATCAAGAGACAGGGTTATGCTCGGACTATGACAACAGACCCAGTGTGTGCAGTAATTATTCTCAAGAGGAATGTCCTTACCACACACAAGCAGCAGCGGAAAAAAAATATTTTAAAACCGCAGATGAATTTAAAAAATATTGGAAGAAGAAAAAATAAAACTGTGGAAAAGTATTGTTGTTAAATTTTTTTTGTGGTATAATAATTTTCAGAAGAGATAAAAAAAGAAAGGAGGTGAGACAAGAATGCCAGTCAAAAGAAAAACTACTAAGAAGAAAACTACTAAGAAGGTTGTTAGAAAAGCAGCTAAGAAGAAAGTAGCCAAGAAACCTGCTAAAAGAAAAGTCGCTAAGCGTAAGCCGGCTAAGAAAGCAGCTAAGAAGAAAACTACTAAGAAGAAGACTACCAAGAGAAAAGCTGCTAAAAGAAAGAGATAAAAGTTTTCTCAAGAACAAAATCCCCATCTGCAGAGGGGATTTTGTTTTTGTTAAAAGAGAGTGGTTTGTTTGGGTTCAGGAGCTTTTTTTATTTTAATCTGACCGTATTTTCCATCATAGCCGGGTATTAAGTCAACTTGGCCCTGTCTGACTTTTAAAATTAAATCGGAAATTCCTTTTAAGGTAAGTTGGTTTAACTCAGACTCATCTTTATCTATTAAAACTTCAAATTCTGTAGCTTGTTTAACTATGTCTAGGTATGCTGTTTGTACTTTTTTACTGTTTTTGCCGACTTCAAAATAGTCTGCAATTATTTCTTGTAACGGTATTAGGCTTTTGTAGGGAATACGTTTGGTGTTATCTGTTTGTTTAACATCACATAATTCATTAATTCTATGCATGGTACCCAAGGTTAGAGGTTTTTTGCACACAGGACATAGATTATTGTTTTTCCGACTTACCTCAGGCAAACATGAATAATTGCATTTCGCATGTCCGTCAAAATGATACCGGCCTTCTTCCGGAAAGAATTCAATGGTATATAAAAATGATTTGGGATCATTTGTTTCAATAACTTTGTAAATGTTATCATAACTTAATTCATCCAGTTCAAAGACATTACACTCTCTGCCGAGATTAGCCGGAGAATGACAATCTGAATTCGACAACAGGGTGGTATTCTCTAGCATAGACAGCTGCCAATTCATTTTAGGATCAGAAGACAGTCCTGTTTCAATGGCAAAGATGTGAGGGGTTAATTCCTCAAAGCATTCTTCTAAAGAATCAAAGCCGGATTTGGATCCGAGCAGGGCAAACCAAGGCGTCCAGATATGGGCCGGAAAGATCAGGCATTTGGGATCCAAATCTAAGATCAGTTGCGTTAAATTTTTGACGGACAGACCTAAGATAGGTCGGCCGTCAGACGCCAGATTGAAATTTCTGTTTTTTAATTCAGTTGTTAATCTCTTGGCTGTTTCGTAACTGGGCGCCAATATGCAAACATGAATTCTTCTGCATGCCTCTCCTTGTTTGTAAATGCAAGATAGTTCCGTAGAGAATACAAATCTCACTGAAGCCGGATTATCTTTTAGGGTGTATAGTCCCGGTTCTTGTGCTTGTAAGCTGTTTTTCAATTCAGACAGCCAACCAGGATGTGTAAAATCGCCCGTACCTACCACCTTAATGCCTTTGTAGGCACACCACTTGGCAATTTCCGTTGGAACAAGTTGTTGTGAACACGCTCGAGAATATTTGGAATGAATGTGCAGGTCAGCAAAGATTCGCATACTACTTAATTAACTGATTTAACTCTGCTTGTATTTCAGCAGGTACCTTAATATATTCCAAGTCAGTCTGCAATTCTCCCAAGCCGATTTTAATTGCATGTTGTATGAAAGGACTGTTTTGAGGAGCATATTTGCCCAGTTCAGTGATGGCCGGATTAAGTCTAAGCAGGATTTTTTGCCAGACTTTGGACATATAGCCTGTTTGCCGGTAGAGCCTGGTTAGTTCAGCGGTAGAGATTAACTCTGTGGCGACCGGGTCTGTAGAGGCAAAGATGAGTCCGAACTCCGGAGTTACAATCCGAGAGGTTAGCGGACCAACTTGTTTGTCCGGTCCCAAAGTAACTTGAGCCTGAGTTCCGACGCACATATTTAATCTTAACTTATCTTTAACTGCTAAGCCAATCTCAGTCATCTTTTCAAAAAAGAGGTTGGTACCATCATCTGTGGTTTTAAGATTGGCTCCGGCAGCATTTTTTTGAATAACATTGTTAAAGGGTCCGTTATGATGGAATTCCAATCTGGAATCCACTCGCAGTATGCCGACCAAGTTTTTGAACGTAGCTGTTACGCCGGCTTGAGCATGAGTGCTTAGTCTGGATAGGTTGATAAAATGATCTGCTTCATCTAGGTATTTAGTGTAGTAAAAACCATTGGCCCAGGCATTGGCATTGTGTGTATACCGTAAATAGCCGTCATCCCAACCTCTGTGTTCCAAAGCTGTAAAGTCAGTTTTTTTACCCATGCCTGATATTTCGTAATTGTCAGCGCTGTTACCTTTCACCACTCCGGCTTGGTTGCTAACCACGCTTTCCACTCCGGATTGATCTCCAATTATGACTTTGCCTCCGTGCTCTAGAATTATTTTTTTAAGAACAGAAATAAGTAAAGGATGCGAGGTCGCCGGATAGGGATTGTTTGAATTTAATGCCGGCTTTAAAAAAACTGTTTGGCCCGGTTTGAGCCAACTGAGTTGGTTGGTGGCTCGCAGAAAGATATCCTGAATACATCTTTCTAATTCCAATTGGGAAGATTGCTTGTTGACACCTGAGATGAAGGCTTGAGACATAAGAGTAAGATATTTTTTATGATTGTAGCATATTGATGATCATAAAACAAAAAACCTCCGCAGTCAGCGAAGGTTGTGTTGGTTGACTATATATCTTCCTCAGGTAGGTTTTGTCTAATCTGTTTTTTAAGAGAAGCCATTTTTAATTCCCTGCCTATCATCAAACGATTCATTCTTTCCAATTTTTTAACTTTGTCATGCAGGTCAGCTTGAGTTTTTTGCAGATCAGAGATATTCTTAGCGACTAAAACTGAACCCAGTTCATGTTGTTTTTCATCTTTAATGATGGAGGTTGAGACTAAAACCGGAATATCTTGCCCGTCCTTAGTTGTAAAAATCATATCTTTGTTTTTGATCTTTTTGGACTTGCCGATATCCTCCAGAACGCCATCCTTTTTGTTTTTACCGAAAAGCATGTCAACAGATTGTTTATTTAATTCACTCTGTGAGTATTTCAGCATTTGAGAGCAAGCATTGTTGGTTTGAATAATTTTGCCGTCTTGATGCAAAATTAACAGGCAGTCATCCATGGTAGAAATGATGTTTTCTGCTGCCATAGCGGGTGTAATACTTAAGAATTTAAACTTAACAATGCCATATACGACGCCAAAAGCCCAGAGCAACATAATGATGTGAGCGCCTTGAGGGATGTAACTCAGACCCAATCTGGGTACGATAACATCCAGGAAGGTGCCGCCAAAGAAGCCAATAAGCAGAGTGTAGAAAAAAATGTTGGCCTGTTTTTTTTCTGTGTCGTTTGGACCTTTAAGCATATGCATGAAAGTCAGTATTGTGGCGACAAGGATGTAGGATATATAGTGGACATAGAACAGGGTTGTCCAAATGCCGCTTCGCCAGACAGTAAACCAGCCAAACCAACCCGGTTCAAAATCGTTAATCAGATAGCCGGTCCATTGCAGATAAATGGTGGCAATGGGTGGAATGACCAAGGGCAGAAACAAATATTTCATAATCTTGCCTCTGCCGGTGAAAACGATAATAAACCAGAGATAGACAAATGAGAAAACACCCCAGCCCAAAACAGCAATATTTTCAGAGAACATGGCTAGTTCTTTGGTGCTGAAGTTGCTTTTAATATTAATGACTCCAAAGCTCCAGATTGACATTAAAAAAAGAAAAAGAGCACAGAGTTGGTTAAGAGCAGATGTGTAGTTACGTGTTAAAACATAAATGGATAAAAACAGATAGATTAAGGCCGTCATAAGATTAAGGCACGGCATAAAATTCCAAAATTCTTGAACCATATGTTTGAAGTATTTAGATTATCTTAATCATATCATATTTTAAGTCAAACAAAAACCCCACCTTAGGGTGGGGTTAGTTTAAACACAGAGTACGGGCGCTGACCTACTTTCCCCCAAAGGAGTATCATCGGCGCTAAGAGGCTTAACTGCTGAGTTCGAGATGGGATCAGGTGTGACCCTCTCGCCAGAAGCACCCGAACTCTGGATTTAAACTATATTTATTAAAACAACTTAAAAATTATAACTCATTTCTTATGATTAAGTATGAAAAGATCATTAGTACTCCTTGGCTGAATGCGTTACCGCACTTACACCTAGAGCCTATCAAACTCCTCGTCTAGAAGTGATCTAAAAAACTTAATCTTGGAGACGGCTTCACGCTTAGATGCTTTCAGCGTTTATCCAAACCAAACTTAGCTACCCAGCAATGCTCTTGGCAGAACAGCTGGTACACCAGAGGTTTGTCGTTTCCGGTCCTCTCGTACTAGGAAACGGACTCCTCAAGTTTCAACGCCCATGGTAGATAGGAGACCGAACTGTCTCACGACGTTCTGAACCCAGCTCGCGTGCCCTTTTAATTGGC
>CAZLFP010000010.1:0-22750 GCA_964558935.1 uncultured Gammaproteobacteria bacterium
TTCTTTCATGGCTTGGCCAATTAAGAATTTGAGAGCCGCTTCTTTGCCGTTTTGGTAATCCTTAACCACTTCAGGATTAGCTTGGATAATTCCCTCAACCACTTGCTCCAATTCTTGAGCATTATCCATTTGACCCAGGTCTTGTTCTTGCATAATGTCGGTTGGATCTTGGCCGGTTTTAAACATAGCCTCCAACAACTGACTAGCTCCCAGATTGTTAATTTTGTTATGGTAAATCAGGGTAATGAATTCCGCAAAATTTTCAGGAGTAATCTTACAATCCGTAATGTTGGTGCCGGACGCGTTTAAATGTTTAAATAGATAATTTATTAACCAGTTACTGACCAGTTTGGTCAATTTAGGTCCTTGCTGGCTCCAAATCTCTTCTTCACTACCTTCCGTTTCAGGCAAAGCAACCAGCCATCCAACCAATTCGGAAATTAGCTGTTCGGTGTAGGCAGCTAAGTTTTTGTCGCTGGCTAAGATTTTGGCATTAACCGGATTGAAATGATATTGTTCGACAAATCTGGCTAATTTAGCAGTTGGCAATTCTGGCAGCGTAGCTTGCAATTCCCGGATTAAGTCTTCGGCAATTTCCAAAGGTGGCAAATCTGGTTCAGGAAAGTAGCGGTAATCTGCAGCCGTTTCTTTAATTCTTTGGCTGAAAGTTTTTTGTTCGTTTTCATCCCAGCCGCGAGTTTCTTGCACAACTTTGTCTCCCGCTTGCAGAACCTTGGTCTGTCTTGTGATCTCGTATTCAATGGCTTTTTCGACGGCTTTAAAAGAATTAATATTTTTTAATTCCACCTTGGGATTTAATTGGTAATCCAAAAGTGGTTTCACTTCATGACCGTCCACTACAAATCTGCCGGATTCTTGCAGTGAGACATTGGCTTCGCATCTCATTTGTCCCTTTTCCATATCTGCCTCAGATATTTCCAAGTACCTCAAAATTTGCTGGTACAACTGACAAAACTCCTTAGCTTCCAAAGCAGATTGCAGACAAGGATCCGTAACCAATTCAATTAGAGGGGTACTGGATCTGGAATAGTCAATTAAGGTACCCTCTGAGGTGTGAATCAGTTTACCCGTATCTTCTTCCAAATGAATGCGAGTAATGGTAATGTCCCGGTTGCCGACTTTCAACTTGCCGTTGAAGGTCAAAGGTTGGTCATATTGAGAGATTTGGTAACCTTTGGGCAGGTCCGGGTAGAAATAGTTCTTACGATCAAATTTGGTTTGCCTGGCAATCTCACAGTTTAATGCCAAACCGACCATAATTGTCCATTCAATGGCAGTTTGGTTAGCCACCGGCAATGCTCCGGGCTGACCACTGCAAACCGGACAAATATTTTGGTTGGGCTGTTCTTTGAGCGTGTAGCCGTTTTCACAACTACAAAACATTTTACTCTTAGTCTTGAGTTCTGCATGGATTTCCATGCCAATAACCGGGGTGTATTTAGTCATATTTAGGTATTTGTGTCTATCCGTATTTTAACGGAAACAGCCCAAAAAAGCAAGTTAAAAACCCACCCGTTACAAGGGGTGGGTTAAATGGTTATTCCGCAGTTTGCAGTTTAGCGCTTGTTCCGTCTTCAGCCAGTCTGAAGTCGTCGAAAACACCCGGAAAAAGCTGTTTGAACTGATGCAACAGATCCATGGCATGAGCGCGAATTTCCCATTGGGCATGCTTGTCACAGCGCATGTTCAGAATCCAGCGCCATTCCTCCAAATTGGCTGACATAACGATTTCTGAACAACAGGCATTAGGTAGTAGAAATCTGGCATCCTCGGCTTTCACGCCATCACAAGCTTTAAGCTTTTGGTAGGCTGCGTCCAAATTCCGAATCTGCTCGTCGTAGAAGTCTTGCAGGCCGGCTTCGACAATGGAAGGAGGAGTGACATAATAGCCGGTGTGAGCAATGCCACTCTCGTCACAGTAGCGCTGTGATTCCTGGGAAATACCGGTTTTACGATGACGTACCAATTGGTGAGTAAACGCTCTGGATCCTCCCACAAAGCGTACCATGGCCCACCAGTGCTTCTTCTTCTCTTCCAGAGTATACTCATGTTCTGGATTGAGTATCACGCCGGGCTGGTGTGCGGTGTTTACTTCAATGCCTTTGAGATCCTCAAAAAGAACCGGGTAGTTAGTTGTTAACTGGCCGAGCAATGACAGACTCAGTTCAGAGATCTGTTTAGTTTGACGAGCGTAATCCCGGAACATGCGGGCATTGCCGCTCAGCAGGTAATACAAATCATCCTCAGAACGAGTCAGACTGAACATGTTATTGCTCAGCATCAGGTTGAGCAGAAACTGGGTAAACCAAGGTTGACCGGTGTTGACCAGTTTAAACACAAACCATGAATGTTCAATTACGCTTTCATGGCCTCTTTTCATGACCATTTGAACGAATCTGTCCGCCGAACCGGGAGTGATTTTGTCGGCGGATTTGTAGCAGGTACGACCGGCAAATTCGATTTTTTCAGCTACATCTTGAGGGGCTTTGCCCTGAGTGTAGCCAAGAATGAGAGTCTGTCTGTTCATAGGCTGTCTCCTTCTTTGATTAGCGGTTTGACTTGGTTCCAAATCAACTCATGAATCTCCTCAATGGGAAGAATCGATTTTCTATCTGGGCAGCATTCGATCTGAATCCAGCCAAACTTCTGACAAGCTCTTAAGGCTGTTTGTTCAACCTGCTGAGCATATTCTAAATTGGCTTCATGTTCATCCAGTTGCCTGCCTTGTTTTTCCATCATGAGGCGAGCAACTTCAGGATAGACATGTAGATACAGGATCAGGTCGGGTGTGGGATTTTTCAGGAATTTGAATTCCAAATTAGCCAGCCATTTGACCGTTAGATCAAAGGCCAGGTCTGAGAATTCTCCGGTTATATAAGCAGCTTTAGCTCCCTGATGGATAATATTGGCTGTGTGGTAGCGATCTGAAACCACTACATCTCCACGCTCGAGCCAATCTCTGATCTGAGGCGCTGATTCATACCGATCTACGCAATAGAGCAATCCTGCCAAATTGGGATCAATACACATGGCCGGTCCGTAACGACCGTCCAAATAGTCACGGATAATAGCCCCGTACATATTCTTTTGGTACTGAGGAAAATCTATGGTCATAACACGGCGTTGAGCTTCACGTTGCAGGCGTTCTACCAGCAGCTTGGTTTGAGTCTGCTTGCCTGATCCGTCACCGCCTTCAATGACTAGCAGTTGTCCTGGTTGTTGCATATTTAATCTCCTTCTTGTGGTTTGTCCCTGCTTCAATTTAGCAGGGATTGGTTAAACGGTCAAATTAAAAAGTTCCACTCAGATTGGGTAGAACTTGGTTAGCCGATTATTTAATGGTTTTGTTGATCATGGGTTGGATTTGCTTAAAGATTTCATACACATCCTTTTCACCATCCACAATTTTAATATTTGGGTATTTTTTGGATAGATTCTCATACGCTTTCCACACCTTGGCTAAACTCGCTTCTTTTTCAAATAATTCGACACTGCTTCTGTCATCTCGGATTCTTTTTAGAGCGACTTTAATGGGAACTTTAATCACAATTGTTAAATCTGGCAGTAAGAATTGGTTGTTGATCTGGTACAGCCAATCCGTATCTTCAATATCTAAAGAGCCATAGGCCAGGGAAGACAGAAAATATCTGTCTGAAATAACATGAGTACCTTTTTTGAGACGGGGGATAATCTCTGTTTCCAAATGACTGGCTCTGTCAGCGGCAAACAGGAGTTGCAGATATGTTTGATTAATGGGTTTGATCTCTCCGGCTAAATACCCTCTGATTAAACTGCCGATAATATTATTGGTCGGTTCCTGAGTCAGGTAGCAAGCCTGCTTGTCGGATTTCAAATCTCGACAGATCATATCGGTTTGAGTTGTGGCACCGGAACCGTCAATACCTTCAATGGCAATGAATTTGCCGGGGAATTTGTTTTTGAACATATTACTTTAGGTCTTTAATTATTTTATCTACTTGAGTATATAAGTCTTTTAAAGATCCATTGTTATCCAGCTGATACTTGGCTGTGTTAATGATTTTCCTGATACTGGCTTCAGTCGGCAACAGAGCATCTTTTTTAAATTGTGACCAGGTTTTGGTCTTGTCGTCTGTATTTTGACCTCTGGTTTTAAGTCTTTTGAATCTGGTTTTTTCGTCAGCAGTGATTCCAGCTAACACAAAACCGGGCATTTTTTTAAGATATTTAATGTCTAAATCCAATCTGACATTGGGCAGACAAATCATTTTAGCTGAGGATTCAGCCACTTGTTTGGTAATGGCTCTGGCTAAGATATCTCCACCAAAGCGTTGTCTTAGATCATGACCCAACCAAACCATGTTCTGTCTAGATTGTTCAAGCAACAGGAGATCGCAGATCTCTCTTAAGGGTTGGGAAAAGCTAATGGTCTCTGAGTGATAGTGTTTAGCCAGGTAAGCGGCCACCGTGTCTTTACCGGCAGCGATTTCACCGACTAAACCAAGAATAATTTTTGATTTAGCTTTTTTCATACCTATTATTTTACCAAATTTTGAATGATAGAACAATAAAAAAATCCCGTTGCTTTAAACGGGATGGTTTGGTTAGTCTTGAGGTGTGACACCGGCACCGTATTGTTGACTGTCGTCAATAATATCTCCAACCGTCCAATCTTGGATCCAATCGGCAATACTAAAGGTTTTAATGCTTCCATCTGCCTGTTGGCAATGAATATGCTTTAAACCTGAATTGATCAAATGTCGTTTGCAAAAATTGCAGGGCATGGCATTTAGCAGTTGTCCGGTCTGGGGATCAATACCAATTAAGAACAGATCTCCATCAATTACTGAAACCCCGGCCCGAGCGGCGTTGATAATAGCGTTCATTTCCGCATGCACTGACCGGCACAACTCATAGCGTTGGCCTCTGGGTATGCCCAGTTCCTGTCTTAAGCACTGCTCTCTTTCCAAGCAGTCTTTAGTGTGTCTGGGAGCACCAACGTAACCAGTAGCTACCACTTGATCGCCTCGTACAATTACAGCGCCGAATCTAGCCCGAAAGCAAGTGCTCCTTTGAGCAACTGATTGAGCCAGATTGAGGTAATAATTGATTTTGTCTGGACGTTCTGGTTTGATAAGCATTGTTTTTCTCCTCGAGTTAATTCCTGATGAGAGTTTAACAGATGAGAGAAAAAATAGCAACAGATTATGGAAAGGGTTTGTTGCTTGAGTTTAATGAAAAATTACCGGTTATTTTAAGGAATCTTTAACAAAAAATCCCAGTCTTACAACTGAGATTATATGTATATTCATGTAACTTTATTCAATCACCACTTTAACGCTTGGTCCCATGGAACTGGATAATGACAAGCTTTTTAGAAAAGTACCTTTGGATGAAGTCGGTTTAGCTTTCTTTAAAGTGTCCATGAAAGCTTTGTAGTTTTCAATTAGTTTATCTGTCTCAAAAGAGGTTTTACCAATAATCGCATGTACATTGGCAGAGTCATCATTCTTGTAGGCAATTTGTCCTTTTTTTAAGTTTGTCACTGCTTCCTTAACATTTTTGGTAACCGTACCATCTTTGGGGTTGGGCATTAAGCCTCTGGGCCCCAGGATTTTAGCCACCGGAGCCAGTAATTTCATGGCTTCTGGTGTAGCCACCAGATTACTGAAGTCAATTTTGCCTTTTTTAATATCTTCAATCAATTCCTTTTCACCGACTAAATCAGCGCCCGCTTCTTTGGCTTGTGTGGCCGATTCCGGATCTGAAGTGATTACTGCCACTTTAACGGTTCTACCAGAACCGTGAGGCAGAACTACTGAGCTTCTGACTTGTTGGTCGCTTTTTTTAGGGTCAATGCCTAACTTAGCATGGATTTCCACTGAAGCATCGAATTTGACGGTCGAAGTCTTTTTTACCAATTCAACCGCTTCTTTAATCGGATATTCCTGATCTGCGATTTGTTGTTTGGCTTCCTTTAATCTCTTGGAAGCCTGGTGATTTACTTTTTTCATTTTAAGATATTTTTACGTGGTACTAGCGCATCAGGGACAACTGACGCTCCCACCTTATTAAACCTAACCTTCAATTTTAACACCCATTTGACGAGCAGTACCGGCAATAATCTTTTTAGCCGCTTCGACATCATTAGTGTTTAAGTCCGGCATTTTGATGTTGGCGATTTCTTCCAGTTGAGCATTCGTCAATTTACCGGCCTTGTCTTTGAGGGGATTGCCGGCACCTTTTTTAATCCCGGCTAGTTTCTTAATCAATTCGGCAGCCGGAGGCGTTTTCATGATAAAATCATATGATCTGTCTTCGTAGACCGTAATTTCAACCGGTATAATGTTGCCTCGTTGGTCTTGAGTTTTGTCGTTAAATTTTTGACAAAATTCAGCAATATTTAATCCATGCTGACCCAAAGCAGGACCAACCGGAGGAGCTGGATTAGCCTGACCGGCCGGAATTTGCAATTTAATCACTGTTTTTACTTTCTTTGGCATATATTTATATTTTCTTAATTTGCAAGAAATCTAATTCCACAGGCGTTTCTCTGCCAAACATGGAAATTAAAACTTTAACCTTACCTCTGGCTTCATCTATGTCAATGACTTTACCGTCAGTATTCTTAAACGGACCATCGGTGATTCTAATCGGATCTCCTTTAGAAACATCAATTTGATACTCTGGTTCATCCACCCCCATTCTTTTCTGCAAATATTTGATTTCCTCATCTGACACAGGAGTTGGGGTAGTACCGGCCCCTACAAAGCCGGTGACATGAGGAGTATTACGAACCACATACCAAGATTCATCGGTTACCACCATTTCAACCAAAACATACCCGGGGTAGATTTTTTCCTCCACAATCTTTTTTTTACCGTTTTTAATTCTAATCTTTTTTTCCTTGGGAATCAAGACATTAAAGATTTTATCCTCCATGTCCATGGATTCAATACGCTGTTTTAAATTGTAACAAACAGCTTCTTCCAATCCGGAGTAAGTATGGATCACATACCATCTTTTCCCCAGATTTAAGGTTTGTTTTGCCATGGTTTTAGATTATGACTTCTAAAATTTTAGTTAAGACATAGTCTGCACCGCCCAAAAAGAGAGCAATGGCAGTTGAAATGCCAATGACCAGCAAGGTGTGTTGCTTGACTTCCTTTTGGTTGGGCCAGGTGACTTTTTTCATTTCCTGTCTGGAAGCTTTAAAATATTGAATCAATTTTTGACCTGCTTGCATATTTTTTGTCTAAAATTAAATATTTTTTCTATCTTAAAACCCCCTCTTCAGGGGATTTTTTAATCTAAATATATTATATGGTATTTAGGAGAAAAATGCAAGTCTAAGCTAATAGCTTGAATTATATTGACAGAATTAGCCAAATATTGTAGTATTTAAAGCATAACTGTTTTTGTATGAGCAGTTACAACGTTCTTAAACAACCTGTGGAGCAAGTAGCATGAGGAAGCTTGAATACCGCAAAGTCTGGCATGTCTTGGTGATTGTTCTGTCTGGTCTGTTGATGATCGGTTTGTACCATTACAGCAGAACAGCTATTAAGCGCGCCGATGCCTTGAAATTTATGCTGACAGCTGAGAGAGCTGTGAGCTATGAAGTGATGACAAAATACCTTCATACCCCGCTGGAACAGATGATTCAAGTCGCTTTTGACCAAGAACACAATGGAGACTACATCAATCAGGAGTTTGAAGTGAATTTTGAATCATATTCTGTCAATTCCGTCTTGGGTATAGATTGGCAGCAGACTTCATACCAACCTTGTTACGTGACTTTTCTGACTGAGGAGAGAGTGGTTAAGTCCAAAGCCGTACCGCTAGTGGTGGGTATGAGGTGCAGTCCGTCTTTTGCCTTCTTGGCTTTTCATTTTGAATGGGATAGTTTGAGTGCAATGCGCTACTCAAATATCATCCAACCTTTGTCGGATGATAGAGTTAAGATCAAATCTTATGCAGAGGCTTTTGCTGACTCGCGACGGGATAGGACATTTCAGGAATGTACCAATTCCGCCTGCCACCACGTTAATGACAATCTTCCGTATAATCCGCATGAGGAAGAAATTTGCCGGTGTTGTGATGAAATTTTTATGTTGGAGTCATATTCCAACGCCTATGATATTGTCATCAATGCCGTCTATAACTGTGTTAAAGACAATCAATACTTCAACACGAAATTGACAGACGTTACGCTTGTTGACCAGACCGTGGATGAGCTAAGGCGGCGTTTGGCCAATAGGCGCTACATGCGCATGCTATATCCTCAATTGTTGAAAAGATTTTCTCAGGCAAAATTCATGGCTAATCTGGTTTCTGTTCCGGCTTTGGGTTTAATCGCCATGTTGTTGGTCATTCAGATTTTGTCCGCCAGGCAGATTTTCAAACCCAATCTGCTGAACTTGGTCTGCGGGTTGTTGGTTAAGGCTGGAGTCAGGGATACTGGTGTGGCCATACGTCTCGTTCAGGATTACTATGCGGATAATCCATGGCAGTATTGGTACCAACCTTCCATTTCACGCCTACAGCCATGCTTTGAACTCTCAGTCTCAAATTTAAAGAGGCAACAGGATTCCGATGATATTAGTCAGCAAGCAGAACATATTATGCTTGACTTGGATAAGAGTCATGAATTACAAGCTCAGTTCAACTTGTGCTTGGATCAAGAAAGATCTTTCATTCATCGTCGGTCGGCTTTAGACCAGCTGCAAGCTGAACTAAATAAGCAGATCAAAGAACGGGAAGAGTCTGTCAAACCCAAACCCGAACCGGTCGAGAGCACCGCTGCCAAACGGGTTGCTCCCAAACAGACGCGTCTGTTGCGAGCGCTGAACAAGTTGCCCGACTGGATTAGGGTTATGCAAGATGACCAGGTCTGGCAACAACGCTCACCTCGAGAATTGGAAGTCTTAACCGCTTATGCTGACTTTTTCAAAGAGGTGGATGAAAAAGCGGTGCCCACTCTTTTGACTCGCAAGGATCTGACACAGCTACTGCGCTCCAACAGTGACTTTATGCGGGCCTGCCGCGGTTATGATGTGCCAGCCGTGGCCGAGATGCTCGGCTTGACTGTCATTGTTTGAACTTACCAGCCGTAAGATAATATCTTGCGGCTTTTTTTATTGTTAATTCTTGGTATAATGCCAACATGAACAGAAAAGGCTTATATCTTTGGGGAGGTCCGGCTATTGTGGACCTGCTCAAAGTTAAATACCACCGGCCTAAAATCGATCTAAGTGCTCATTATTGGGCATACGAATATTCGTATTGGCAAAAAGCGAAAGAAATTCTGGGCATTACCGATTTGTGGTTGTGTTATTCCTGGGGTTTTAAAGATGAGACAGAAAAAAGACATAAAAAATATATATCTCAAAAATTAGACCAACTGAAAGACTTAAACATCACAACCTACGGTTATGTGCAAGGTTTTAACGTGGTCACGGCTGATTTCAAAGACCGGCCCATTTTTTGTCGGGATCATCGAGGTAAGCTTTTACCATACTCCAAAGATAGATCTTTAATCTGTCCCAACAATCCTTTGGCCAGGCAGTTGATGCTGAGCCGAGTAGAGCAGGCATGCCAGTCAAACTTTGACGCTGTATATATGGATAATATGCTGTTCGGCCTGCCGCCCTTTTTCGTCTCCCAATCTTTAACTTCCTTTTTTGGTTGTTCCTGCCAGCATTGCCAAACTAAATTCAAGCAAATGTACGGCTATACTTTACCGATTGGCAGTAAAAAGGGGAAACAAGTCATTATGGATTATTTGGATTTTAGAACTGAGAGTTTAAACCAGGCAGTGGCTGAGTTTGCTCGGTCAGCTCATAATCATCGCAAACATTTTGGAGTTAACTTGTATGATTTGTTTGACCACACTCCGGAGTTGTACTTTGGATACAGCTTTAAAAAGATTGCTCCCTGGTTGGATTACTATTTAATTGAAAACCATCGTCTGATCAATAATTATCAGATCGATAATTCTCATTTAAAGGATTTGATTCAGACTACGTCCAAGCCGGTTTTTGTCCTGTCATACCAAAAAGGAATTGGCTGTGATACCGGTTACGGCCAAAAGCAATTGGATTTAATCTATTCCGAATCTTCTCAATTAGGTTACTGTCCATGTCTTAAGGGAAGTGAGTTTGTAACCAACCGGACTTGGCATCCTTTGCGGTTGGACCGGTTGGCTAAACCCAGAACAGATATGGAGATTAAATATCCGGCAAAGATTCAAGCTAAGAAATTAAAAAACAGCTCTCAGCTGTTAAATCCCTTAATATCCGGTTTAAGTTTAAAGTATCCGGCTGTCATGAGATATATTTACAATAATCCGAAAGCCAATTATCTCTTGCATCACAGCGGTTTGTATACTTATGCTTTAAAGAGTTACAAGAATTATTATTTCTAATACTTGCTATATCTTTTAAATAAAATATCCTCATTGCCCCCAGCCGATACACCCTCTGCCAGTTTTCTAATCGCTTCAGCCGAGTCCGTACCCTCGGGATTAGACAGTTTGTCACCCAAAGCTTCTTTGATCTCCGTATAATCCATGTAAAAGCTTTGGCAGACGTAAGGCAGCCTTTCACCGACGCCTCGCAGACCAATCAGTTGGCCCAAGGATTGACAGGTGTAGCCAATTAGCCAGATGCCAAAACGAGGCAAGGATCTGTCGTTAATAAGGAATCTGAGCAATCTAAAGTGAAGCGCCATTTTCTTTTCTTTGTTTTTGAAATAATTATAGCCGACAGAGACTAATTGACCATGGGTAATGGGTTTGGCTGGACAGTTAAAAACCCTGCCCCAAGTCTTGGATTTGGTTTCCGCTGAACCTAAATGAATACACACCTCAGCCACTTCTTCCGAAGCATGAATTTGACATTTAAAGTCGCGGTTAACCACCGGCGGAATAATATCGTTTCTAACCAGTTTGGCGGCAGCGATAATTTTGGGACCACTGTAATTGCGAGCAGAAATGATCCGGCCTTTTAGATCATAATTTACCATGGATATAGCAAAGGTTCTTAGAGCTGTAACCTGTAATTTGCCGGACAGGGTAGGTCTCCGATGGCAGAACATCATGAATTCTTCTTCTTTGGCTTTGGCCTTGGCGTAGCGATTAAAGGGTCTGGTTAACTGGTGTTCTTGAAGAGGCTGCAAACGGTTTATGGGTCGGCCATATACTTCAGCTGAGCTCATATAGAATAGTTTTTGGTCACCAGAACCGGCACAAATGGCTGAGACCAGATTATTCTTAGCTTCGATTAATTGTTCCCAATCTCTTCTGATTATCCGGTTGGGGCACACTTGAATGGCAGACAGGTCATAGGTTGCTGCCAATTCCAGTTGATTTTTGTGAAGCCAAGCTCTGAGTTTGGCATAAAAATCTTGCACTGCCCCCTCGTCTCTTAAATCCAAGTAGCGGTAAACAGCACCCGGTGCCAAATAGGTCAGTTGGATATCTGCGCCAATTACATATTTATGGCCGGCTTGAAACAAGGCATTGATTAAATCCGGACCAAAAGATCCACCTGCTCCAATTACTACGGCGACTTTGTGGGTGAGAGACATCTGCTTTGGAATGCGCTTGGATAATTCGGGTGAGGGCCAAACTAAAAATTGTCCCCAGTTGGGGGCTGAAGGTGGCTGTCCGGGCAGTTCCGGCAGTTTGGTCAGATATTTATACAATTGATCTGGATTCATATCTGAATTATATCTTAGATTCGGCAATAACAAAAGCCGAACCCAAATTAGGATTCGGCTAGAAAGGCTAGAAATTATTCACCGTTCTAATAATGCTGCCGGCGTAGTTTTGAGCAGCATCCAGGTGGGCATAACGATACCCACCATTGTATCTGGCAAAAGCCAGACGCGGCGACGAGTGGACGCCCAATTTGACCAGCAGATTGGCGCAGCTGGCTGCGGAGTCTGCCAAAGACAGGGGGTCTGCCAAGCTGTCGCCATTGCCATCCACTCCGTAATCCAGCCAGGTTTTAGGCTGGAATTGAAAGGGTCCCAGGTCTCCGGTTCGGGAACAGGGGACTAGCTTGGGATCCAGACCGGCTTGCTGGCAAACTTGAATAAAGTCACGGTATTGACTTGCACTCATGACTTGGCTGGGACGGTGTTGTCCCAAATTCTGGCCCTGTTGGGTTTCCTGTTGCCAAATGGCCAGCAGGTACTTGGCATCAAGATTGTAATGCTTGGCTGCAGTTGCAACCGCTCGTTCTGACTTGGCAGCTTGCTTGGCTGCTCCAAGACACAGCTCAAGATTGGCTTGGGCCAGAAGTGTTAATTCTTGTTCCAGTTCAGCTTGAGTCTGTCGGTGACAGTACACCTGATAGCTCAGTCGATAATTGGTCGAGGTTAGGTCCAAGAGTTGTTCCTGGATCCAAGTGTTGACCGCTTGGCTGCGGTTAATTTTTTCCGTCAGTTGCTGGTTGGTTAACTGTAGCTGGTAATTTGCTTCCAAGTTGTGGCCGTAGAGATACCCCATTACCAATGAGAAACTCCACAAGGGGAGTCCCAAAAACAAGGTAATTTGTCGCTTCGTCATGGTCATTCCTCCTTTGTTGTGACCTATGGCAGTATAACATAAAATATATATATTGTCAATATATGTAAATTTAGATTAAAAATAGTTATATTATTGACAATATTGTTAAAATATGGTATGTATAATTGGTGGTAATAACCAGGAGGATGAAGATGGATATTAATGAAGTCTGGACAGGAGATCATAATAGTTTGTTTCTGAGTTTTTGCTCAGACAACCAGGAGCATGCCTGTGGGGTTTTGGAAGCCGGTACTCACAAGTACCAAGCTCCAAGAGATACTCGTATTCGAGTTTTGGTTGGGTATCTCTTCGACTCCCGAGACCGTCAGGTTAGAGGCGATCCCAACTTGATGGAGGAATTACCAATCGTCAAAGCTGGTGACAAGTTGGTGGTGACTACGCACCAGACAACCGCCATCCTACTGACTTTCACCTAACAAAAATAGCTTGCTAAAATCTGGATTTTAGCAAGCTTTTCTTTTTGACCTGAATTACCAGAGTTTTAATTTACTGACTTTAGTCAGATGCAAATAAAAAATAATTTTGGTGAAAATGTCCAATACTAAATACAAACAGGCAGCTGCCAGGTTGTTGATTAAACCCAAGCCTTCCGGAGCCAGTAAAAAAACAACCGGGAAGAGTGACCAGCCAAAGATAATGTAGGTGGTCACCAGTTTAACCTTACGGGTGCTTTTTTGTTTGTTATACAGAACAGAGAGTTGTAAAGTAAAAAAGAACATACCCAGACAAAAAATTACCCATTTAATGGGTCCTTGCAGCACAGCAGCTAAAGTCCCGGACAACATAACTAAACCGTTAAAATACAACAAGGGTAATAATTGTTCTGTCTTTAGTTTCAAGTAATTGGCAATGGTGTACATGAGTAAAGAACAACTCAGGATATAAAATAACCAACGCGAATAGTAAATAACATCAGATTGAACCACCACCATCACTCGACTGTAGAGAGTGGCATAGGATAGGGCAGTGGTAACGGCTACCAAGGTAGCAGTGGTATAATTTTGATCTTGCTTTTGGTTGAAATGAAACCAGAGACTGGCTCCCAACATGATAATTAATCCAAGCAGAAAAACATGCGATGGATTAATGACAGATAGATAAAGATTACACATATGACTGATTATTTAATTTGGCTTATTAAATCTACCATGGAAGGATTATTGGTTAGAATCAATTTTTTAAAGTCAGCCATTTGATTCTCAATTTCTTGCTTGTCATCTATTTTCATCACAAAACCAATAACGGTTATTCGGTCTTTGATTTTAGAAATAATCTGGCCACAATCATAAAAAGTTAGATACTGACCATCTCGGTGTTTAATACGGTAAGTTGTTTCGTAAAAAGATTTTTTACCGTCTAAATGATCTTGCATGGCCTGCATCGCTGTTGAATAATCATCCGGATGAATTAAATCCATGAAGTCTTGGTAGGTTTTGAATTTAGATTCCGAATAACCCAGTAACTTAGCTTTGTTTTCTCCAAAAACCACCTTACCGGATGGGAGTTCCATTTCCCACCAGGTAGCAGTGCCGGACAAGACGGCTTTGTCAAATTGAACTAAAGTTATTTGTGATGGCATAATTTATGTTATCTCATTGGTTTTTACAATTTTACCTACCATGTAGGGATCATTTTGATAAGTAAAACTATAGCCATAGCCTTTAATTTGAATTTTAGAACCGTCTTTTTTGGTTAAAACTGATTCGACCGGTACTTTATCTTGGCTATATGCCATTTCAGTCTCAATTTCACGCAATTCTTGATCTGCAAAATCTTCAATTGTTTGTGAAGACTTACCAATTAGCTCTGCACAGGTATAGTCACTTAATTGACAAAACTTGTCGCTTAACCACACATAAGTCAGATCATAGGGATCTATAATTATATCCGGATTTTTAATTTTTTTCTTAGCAGCTGCTAATAAACTATCTATATTCATTATTGTGAATTATACCATATGTGATTGATTATGCTAGCAACTATCATTTTTTCTGAAAAACTAAACACACATTGCCCATTAACCACTTAATCCCAATTAGATTGATTAGTTTGTCATATAGATAACTGAATATGTTAATGATTGGAAAACGATATAAATAGCCATAGGTATTGGCCCAGTATTTGACCTCGACCAGCTCAAAATCTTTTTTGAATATGTGAATAAATTCCGTAATATTTGTATATGCATAATGAGTTTCATGAGCTTCGTGTCCTTTTCCTTTGCCTTTAATCAATTGATGAAAACCGGTTGGCGTGTGTTTGGAGAGTTTAAATTCAGGTGCTTGAGGATTGGGTAGGGAAGTGATGAAGTAAGCTTTGGGTTTTAAAATCCGAGCGATTTCCAAGGCAGCTTGAGGTAAGTCCGCCACATGTTCAAGTACATAATTGGCTAAGGCCAGGTCATACTCTGTATTTTTGATCTGAGACATATTGTCAACAGAGCAGAGGTAACATTTGCCAACCAATTTATGTTTGCTTGAACAGTCAGCCACATCCATACGGTCAAAGATTAGTGACTGCTGAATCTCTTTTTGAATACTTTTTTCAATGACTAAACTGGTACCGGCTCCCAGATTAATAATCTTAGGGCTTTTCAGTTCTCGGATGATGTGAATGCATTTGTGGATTAAGTATTTTTCGGCTGGTGTTTGCATAACTAATGCTTAGTTTAAAAGCTGGCCAAAGGCCAGGCTATAATCCTGTGATATACACCCACAGATAAGTGCCGGTTTGCCAGGTTTGTAAGCTGAATTTGTTGTTGGCTGGCTCCAAATCCAACAGGTTGGCCATGCTGAGTTGGTTGTTAGCACCAACCCGGTAAGGTACGATCATATCAAAGCCAACCGGTGCAGATTCGGGATCATAAGAAACTTCCAGAGTAATTGGTTCTTCAAAGCTCAGGTTGGGAGTTAGCGAGAATTTTAGCTCGGATTTTTCACCGGCTGCTACAGCGACATTATTTTCCTCCAAGCTTAATTCAAAGTCGATCTCTTGGTTTACTGCTCCAGCGGGAATTATGGCTGTAATCGTCTGGCCTAATTCATCTTTAATTGAGATTTGTCCTCCTGTCGACCCTATCTGAGCTGTCACAGCTTGTTTGTCCATGGTTGGCGGCAAATGGCATGTAACACTGCTGGCAATCTTTGTCAGTTCCGGCTGGTATTGGGATGTTGGATGAATATAGCTTAGAGCAACTATTTTGCTCTGGCAGACCAGATAGATTTTGGTTTGGGGATTGACCTGTTCCGATTCTTGTATGTCTTTGAAAATAACTCCTTCCAGGCTGGGGTGGTCAAAAACTTCTGACGGGTAGGTGTCAAACCAAAAGCGGGCAGTGTCATTGAATGTTTTAAACAGGGATTCAATATCCAGATTAGCTGGATTGGGTAGAGTGGTGATGTAGATTTCTCCCTCTAAAGTTAAATTGTCATCTGAGATAGGAGTGAAATCAGGCGATCTTAAAGCCAAGCCGGCTGCTGCATCATCCAGTTCCACGATCGTCCAATTATTGGGGTAATTGAAGTCGATGCCATGAGATTGATCGGTAAAACTGTTCCAGTTGTTGTGGCTGGCAGCCGGTTTACGGCTGAAGGTCAATAAGTTGAGTTGGAACTCTATCTGGTTTGCTGACAGATAAAATAGGTAAGCAGTGATGATCAAGGCGAAGACGGCTGTGATTAACAATGAGATTTTAATGATTTTTGTCATATTATTTATTTGACTAATTTAATGTGTGCTTGCGGTACATCTTCAGGTATTAAGATTTCCGGTGTTGTAATTTCCGTTGGAAGATTGTCCGGAGCTCCTTTTAGCAAGTGAAAGCCTGTGGCTAACCATGGTTCTTCTTGGTAATCTTCAGCATTGACAATATCTTCGCCATTGTCTGACCATTCAGGCTTGCGGTACCAGCGTAAAAAATCTGCCAAGCTGATCAACTTCAACCAGTACTGTTCAGCCTGTTGAGACAAAGCTTCTTTTTCACTTAAACCGCGAGACATATCTTCCATAATTCTGGTTACATGTTCCAGGTCTCCCACGTAACAACGCTCAGGATCGACTTTCATTTCAATCACCTCGCCCGGATAGTCATTTCTTAATTTTTCTGGATCCGTTCGGTGGGTAATGAAGTCTTCCAGACTGTTAATGCCGTATTCTTGCAGTAGCTGTCTACCTTTTTCCGTATACATCAGACCCCGGTAAGACGTTTCCAATTCACTTTGATCTCTTTTAACAAACCTTTGGTCGGCTCCAAATAAGCCATGTCCATATTCTAAAAAAGGATAGGCATAGATATTAGATCTTCCAATACCCAATGCCACTACTTGCTCCGGCCTCTGGGAGTCAATGATCTCATTTCTGCGTTGCATTTTACTCCCGATATTCGTACCTTGTTCTTGAAGGATTAGGCCGTGTTTGTCAATACTGGGTATAAATTCTGACTTGGTCTCATGAAAAACACTGACGTAGTCTGGCGGAGCTTCTATTACTTCTCTGTCTGCAATGCTTTCAGTGATTGTATTTTCTAGATTTTCAGGTTGATTACGTTTAAGCATTAGATTATAATACTGCTCTGTTTAAGTTAAAAATGAATAATGCACTGCCCAAGCACAAAACAGCCATGACTACAAACAAAGCTTGGAAGCTGAAAAGGGTGACCAAACTGCCGCCCAAAATGGCTCCCAAAGCAGCTGTAAAATAATTCATGGATTCCCAAGCTCCCCACTGCAAGCCAGATCGTTTGCCATCCAAGTGTTTGGAATATACCGCATCAAAAGCCGGGGAATAAATAGCTTCGCCCAGACCAATTATGGCTTGTACAACAAACAAAAAGACGATTGAAGACACCCAAAGATAGAGCAGAAAACCTATGCCCATAATCGTATACCCCAAAACCAAGATCAACTCATTTTCTTTGATCCGGTCGCTGTATTGACCTGAGATTAGCGAGGTTAAACCGGCGGTCAAAGCAAAGATACCTCCGGCTATACTGGCGTCCATCAAGTCACCCCCGATTTGTGCCACAAATAAGGCATAAATCGGTCCCAGCATGGCGCCGGCCATTAAAATGAAGGCATTGGTGGAAAGCAGAATTTTGAGGGCAGGATTAAAATAGGTTTTTTGCATCTTGGTCTGTGTTAACTGTTTGAATTATACATTAATTTGGGTAAAAACACATCTGTCAGTCAAGCAGTTGATTGCTTGACTTTTTTGAAGCAAATCACTATGTTATGTTTAGTTGTTAGCGTCAAATTAGGTTATTCAAACCAGGAGGTTATTTGTACATGTCAGAGTATACTCAGGAGCTGATGTACCGATTAGGCCAAGCTTTACAGCAAGCTGGCTTCACACGAGTGGAAATTAGCGATCTAATTGAAGATCCGCTATTGCTTAAGCAGCTACTCTCAGTTTTGCATCATTTGTCGGAGATCGTACCCAAGGAATATGTCATTGATTGTGATGCAGAGCCTCGGGTGCCGAATAATTTAACCTTGGTGGAGCACCGGTCCTTGGGCCAGTTGGTCTGGAATCCAACTCAGGTTAAATTAATGCAGTCTGCCAAGCAGCAGGCTGACCAGTTCGTGACCGGTTTTAAGCTGGCAGAGCTAATGTCTCGTCGGTTGGCACTCAATGCCAATGTCTTAGACTTCTTACTCGATCATCCCTACCTCATACCACGAGTCTGGCAGGGTAAAAGAATTTATTTTTGGGGTACTGTCTACAACGAACAAAATGGACAGTGCGTCAGATGCTTGGTCTATATAAACGACGAATGGACCGATGACTATTTTTGGATCCATAGCCACTTCAACAGTCAAGCTTTTGCAGCTTATGTTGTCAGTTAATGTTTCTTACCCTGTATGCGTACAGGGTTTTTTAATCCAGTTATTTTTTGTCATTTAAGATTCAGGTAGCGTGACAAGAAGTAACTCAAGAGTCCTAAACATATGGGGTAGAGGATAAACAACCATAAGTAGGATGTTAGATCGGTTTTTGTTGACTGATTGAGAAAATTGTACCAGGTGGTTAAACCTAAATAACCGGCTAGGTAGTTTAAGATTATCGCTCCCAGAACCAGGCTTAAGCCCAAACAATAGATTAAAATGATTTTAGATATCATAAGGTTTAGTTATACTCTGTCTCATTATTATGCAAGTCCAATTTATGGATGAAATCATTTAAGTCTGGTTCAAAATCATTCTGTTTCACCTGTTTATCTACAATCGCCATAGTGGCAAGCGGTTGTTTGAACTCAGCCACTTGTTCCCAAGTTTTACCGGCTTGGCCACCATAGGTGACAAAGAAAGCGAATTGTTTAATCTGACTAGCCGTTTGTGTCAAATAGGCTCGCAACGGAGCAATTAAATTCCAGGCCCAGACCGGACCGCCCAAGATGACCAAATCATACTCTTGAGGCCATTTTTGAAACGAGATATCGCAGGTCTTTTGCTGCATGGCTTGCCTGGTGCTTTTTAACCAGACCATTGGCATACTCTGAGGCTTAACTTCGGTAATCTGGTCTAAGTCAGCTTGTAACTTACTGGCTAAGACTTTAGCCACTTGATGAGTATGACCGGTTTTGGAAAAGTAAACAACTAAAATTTTCATTTAAGAGTTGAATTATTGGTATTTAGATTGAAATAATATTATTCCTTCTCAAAAAAAGCAAACATTTCTCCTGGAAGTTTGACAGTAATTGTGATTTTAGAGAGCAGTTTACTTGTTAGAATTGGCTCAACCAGTTTGCTGATACGCGGATATCTTTTTAAACTGTTATTGATGTCTTTTAAGCTCATAACATAGGGATAAGTCAATATTTTTCTCCTTTTAAAGCCCACGCTTTCAAAAAGCTTGGTAATGGATTTAGCAGAGAAAAATTGTATGTGTTGACCTTGGTAATACCACCATTTTCTGCCTAGTAGCTTCGGAACAAGAGCGGAGAAATCACCAGTCCATAAAACTACGATCCCACCCTTATTTAAAATATTTTTTATTCTTATTAATTCTTCTTTGGGGTGTTCTAAATGCTCAATCACGCCAAACAGGGTTACAATGTCAAATTGCTTGTCGAATTTTAGATCTTCAAGTTTCTTATTGTAAACCCGGAATCCTTTTTTTACAGCCAGATCATACGCCCATTTAGAAAGCTCAATACCTTCCACCTGGTATCTTTTTTTAGATACTTCGATAAAGTCACCACAAGAACAGCCAATGTCAAGCAGAAAACCATTTTTTTTAAATTTTGCAATCTCGGTAACAACTTTTTCAAAAGTTCTTTTTCTTTCTTGACTTTGTCTCAGGTATTCATGATCAACAATGTCCTCATAGCATTCGTAAATATTCTTATGTCTTGGAGAGGCATGCATGTGATTGCATTTTTCACATTTTACGATTTGATAAGTTCGTGTATACTTGGGTGTGAAATTATAACCAATATCTGGATATTCTCCCTTTAGTGTATCCTTAAAAACGGTGGTTAGTTCTTCATTGTGGCAAATGGGGCATGGAAAAGCGATTAATTCATCATCTCTTTTTCCATCACTTATGCTGTTTATCATTGTGTTGGCTTAGTGAAATTATTTATACCTAATTTTTAAAGCGAAGCGGGAAACCTCCTTATAAAAAGATAAAAAATGTATGTCACATAACGTTTGCGGATATGAGAAGTTGCCGAAGGCAATTTGGGTCGAGGCTCTGCAAGAGCCGAGCCTCATATCTGCTGTTATGTGCCCCGAACGAAACGAAGTGGAGTGAGAGCGCAGCGTGGTCGAAGAAGTTTTTCTCGGGACGTCTGTTTGGGGCATAAATTTTATTCCAGTACTTTCAGTGCTTTAAGATAAACATTTTTTACACCATTGTTGCTTTCTTCCTTGACAATTTGATTGAATTTTTTGACAAGTTCTTTTTGAAGTGTTGGATTAGATTTTGCAATCTCTGTTAATGCAAAGGCCACACTCCATCTTACAACAGTGCCTTGGTCTTTTGTATTAAGAAAAAGTTTCTTGGTAGATTTTGCAACTTCATTAGAATATTTTGAAGCGAGATTACCAATAACTCTGGCTGTTTCCCATTTTACTTTTGGAGCATTATTATCAAGATTTTTAATAATAAAATCAAGATAAGGAATAATAAGCTCGGGTTTGTTTTGGGAAACATACTCCATAACTTCAATACAATTGCCCTTGTCTGCAACTGAGCCTACTTCAAAATATTCTACTAACTCATCTAAGAGTTTTTTATCTCTCTTTGCTTCATCCGCTAAAAAAGAAACTTTTTCTTTTGGCTTTTTATCTGATTGCAAAATCGTTTTTACTGTGTTCATAATAAAATTGCTAAGAAGTTAAAGATAATAAAATTTATGCTTTTCATTAGTATGTGCCGATCGAACGAAGTGAGGGAGAGTGCCCAAGTCTGCCTATTTTTCCAACCAATCATACCATGCAGCTGTTTTGAACGCGTCAGGTCTGTCAAATCCTTTGACATAAGGTTTTATATCTAAAACATTTGTTCCGTCAATAGCATCCAGTCCTTCGACAAATAACACATTTTTTTCAATCTTTTGTAATTTTACCAATCTTAATGCTATGTGGTTTGGCCTATACTGGCTTCTTGATGCAAAAACACCAACTTTAGGTAAATCAGATTCATTTGGAGGACCTGGATGAGTTATTAATTCTATTTTATCGGCTTGATGCAAAAAATAAATTACAAAAATGTGAGAAAACTCGTTAAGTTTGTAAAGACCTTTTTCAAATTTTTCATCAATTATAATTTTGGAAAATGTTTTTGTATGGATGCCTTTTTCACAGGCAAAAATCAAATCTTTAGGTTTCTTATATTCAGACTCAACTTTTCCAATAGGTTCAAAACAGATGCTCATATTATTAATACAAATCTCTAATTAAATAAATTTTTTCATTCTGGGTAGACTTGGTCATTTCACTTAACGTCCGCGTATATCTGATGTCCGCCTTTGGCGGATATGGGTGGAGGCTCTGCAAGAGCCGTAACCAGATATACGCTGTTATATGATGTACATGTTTTCCTTTAATTTCTGAAAGAAATTGCTCTTACAAAAGAAAGACCCGATTTTGTTTTTCCGTTTTGGGCGAAGGACAGAGGGGTTAGGGTGAATGCCCGTAACCAAAAACACTCTATTCTTCGAAAAAGTCTTCATCAACTTCCTTTATTTCATAGATATTCTTAATTTGCACTCCTACTCCGTACTCGTGCATTAGATCTACAAGTTTTTTTCCATCAATAAGAATAATGATTTTATGCGCTAGTTTAGCCCTCTCAATAGCCTTATCATGAAAACTACTTGTGGTTACAAAGACACCCTTGCTGGTATAGCCTTCCATTGCAGAGATAAAATCTCTTATACTTTTTTCGCTAATATTATTACCTTCTTTGTATCGCTTGGCTTGTATAAAGATTTGCTCAACTCCGAGCTGGTCTTGATTGATGATTCCGTCTATACCACCATCACCAGACTTCGCAGTTTCGATAAAGTTTCCATACCCCATTTTTTTAAGCAATATTAGTATGACTTTTTCGAAATAGTATGGATCAATTTCTTTTAACTTTTCTAGTAAATCAGCCTTAACTTGCCTTTCTATCGATTGAACACCTGAATCAATCATATCTTGAGGTGTTGAATTTTCTATATTAACATCCTCATTCTCTTTTTCTTCTTTTTTTGCTTCTTGATATGCTAGCCAATCAGGATCACTTTTTAATTCCTGTAATGTGAATTTTTCTTTTTCAAGTAATTTTTTGCCTTTTTTCGTAATGCGTACCATACCTCTTTCTGGGTATTCAATAAATTTACCTTGCTTCAAAAATGATTTTCCCCAACCAATACGATTCAAAATTAAAATGTCACCACTTTTAGTTTTTTGTTCCAAAAGTTCTTTTGGCAGATCTGCATAATAATTGTCCCGAACAAGATTTCTTAGCTCGTTATAATGTAGTTCTTTTCCATCTTGAAGAGTTTTTAGTATTGGCATGAAAGTTTCATGAAATTTTGGTAGATCCATAGTTGTAATTGTTATTTAATAATTTTAACTTATTTCCCCTCTATAATAAAAGAAAAACAAAATTGGATTCTTTTTTAAGAGCTGGGGCGATAGCCCCAAAAGGAAAACATGTATTTCA
>CAZLFP010000011.1:0-12614 GCA_964558935.1 uncultured Gammaproteobacteria bacterium
TTGCATGCCTTAGACACGCCGCCAGCGTTCATCCTGAGCCAGGATCAAACTCTCAAATAAGATTTGATGTTTGTTTATGCTCAAAAATTGCAACTAGATTTCGATCAGTTGCCAACCGAAGTATAAAACTTAAAAAAAATTGAATATATAATTGAATATATTTAGACTAGTGGTTTTTGTCACTTTTCAGTTGTCAAATTACATTTCCTTTTTGTAAAAGAAAAAACAGAGGGATCCAATTTTCCGAACCTCTATTTAAATAGAGAATCTATTAGATACCACTGCTTTTTCTCCAAAAAGCTAATTTTAAGTAGTTTTGTTGAAAGGTTTAAGGTTATTTTCTTACACTGGTATTATATACCATTTTTGACCTTTTGTCAAATTAAAATACCAATTTAAGGAACCGCTCTCATCTTATCTTATTTTAAACAAATAGTCAAGACCTTTTCAGTCTTAAGTTATATATAGGTAATACACAGTTTATGCACATAAAAATGGCTAAATTTTAAAGCCAAAAACCTTATTTTAGCTACTTTTACTCTTACTTTTCCTCCATTTATCTATTTCAGCATGATTGCCGGATAATAACACTTTAGGCGCCCTTAATTTCTTACCATTATATTCAATTACTTCAGGACGAGTATATTGTGGATGCTCCAAATACCCTTTTTGAGAAAAAGAATCATTTAAAACAGATTCTTCCTTGCCCACAAACCCGGGATAGTACCGAGCCACTGCTTCGGAAATAACTGTGGCTGGAAGTTCTCCTCCGGCTAAGACATAATTGCCAATAGATATTTTTTCATCAACCATCTTTTCTACTCTGGCATCTACTCCTTCATACCGAGGACAGACAAAGATTAACTGATCATACTTAGATAATCTCTTAGCCATCTTTTGGTCAAAAGTTTTACCGTTAGCTGCGGTTAAAATGATTCTGACATTCTTTTTCTTTCTAATGCCTTTTAAAGCTTTGGACACAATGTCAGCCTTAAACACCAAACCGACTCCACCGCCATATGGTCTGTCATCTACAGTCTGATGTTTATCCTTGGCCCACTGTCTTAAATTATGAGTGTTTACTTTTATAATTTTATTTTTCTGGGCACGCTTAAATAAAGACTCTTTAAAATATGAATCTAATATTTCTGGAAAAATTGATATTATGTCTAGTTGTTTCATTTATGATATCCAATAATTAAATAAATAATGTATGGCCACAGCTCCAACATATCCAATTAAGATCAATTTCTTATTCTTCAAAGCTGGTAATAATATTACTATGACAGTAATTATGTGTAAAGGAATGGTAATGTAAATTCTTTGCCAGAATATAGAAAAATCTCCTATCTGAATAATGTTATTTAAATAAAGAATGCTTTCAGATAGACCAAAGAGGAAACCAAATAACAGACCTCCTAGTATCTTAGTTTTTGTATTAGGTAATCTTAGAACGAGAAAAAGAATAATTAATAGCTTAGCTAACTCTTCAATGAATTCAGAGAATCCTGTGGCTTTAATTATGGGAAGTAAAATAAACGGCAAGATGAGACCGCTTATGGTTATTAAAATGAAATACTTAAGAGTGTTAATGACTTGTAACTCTGATTTAATAGTCATTGATTACTTTTTCTTTTTAGCTTTCTTACTACAAGTTTTTTTAACAGCTCTTTTTCTAACTTTCATCTGTGGTCCGGCCAGAGCCATCTGATACCTCCACATAGAGAAAAGAACTAGAGTCATTAAACCAAAGCCGGTTAAAATAGCAATAATAATTCCCCAAGTAGAAACTGTTTCAATTCCTCCAATTCTACCAACCACATCTTGTTTTGCACCAGCTTCAACGACTAAAGCTTTTAATTGATCCATATTACTTTTAACCGCATTCATTTTCTCTAAATTCTCACGATAGGTAACAATATGCTCTTGAGGAGAGGAGTAACTTTCTTCTTGACTTATCTTAATTATATTTAAAGTTGAATCAATTTCATTCTTCAATAATACTCCCTGTGTATGATAGTTGGTTCTATCCAAAGCGTCGGTTAATTCTTTAGCTTGATTCTTTAGAGAATCGAATTCTTCTTGTTTAAATTCCCAGATGTCTGCAATCTTAACAGTTCTGGTAACACTTTCTTTAGGATGTAATGTAATCTCTCCGTATACAAAGTAGGTATTAGCATTAGCATCAAAATCTATATTCAAACCATCTAGTTCTAAAATATTTTCTGGTTTAACTTCAGCTGGCAAATAGGCTTTAAACGGTAAAGTTTGTTGAGAGTTAGATGGATTAGTAATTAAAAAATTAATGTCTACTGAACCGAAAGTCATCCAAGTTTCCACAACCGGTTCTGGAGCTTTTTGTTCTACAATTTTACGAGTTACATCAGAGACTGCTTGTATATCTAAAAGCTTATTCGTAATGGTTTTTATATCATCTTTTTGTTCCTTATTAATTTCAAGAAGACCTTGAAAACTTGGGGAGGTAACATCGATTCTATTAGTTAGTGCGCCTGCTCCAACCAACAGACTAGTTGTGTAGTTTAGGGTTTCATACACTTCATCAATTAAATCTACCTTCTGATAAAAAGTCTGATCTGCACCAACTATTTGATTAGTCCCCAATTGTTGTTTTAACTTTATGAGCTCAGAATAGATAACTTCCAATGTTGGCTCTTGAGAAGATGTACCGGTACCACCGCCAGGCAATGGTGTTACTTCTTCCTCTTCTTGACCCTCGCCTGTGGCTGAAAATAATCTAGATGCACCGGAAGTTTCTGTACCATAATATACAACTACTTTAAAGTAATAATCTCCAACTGTATCTACAGTTAATGTCAGTTGAGTATTCCAATCTTCTCCCACATTTAAATATTTTGCTCCTGAAGCATAGGCCACATCATCACCACCTCCACACTGATTATTCTCATTAGACACAACACAATATTCATACTGGTATTCATATCCAGCACTACCTTCATTAGTAATGGTTACATTGGCAGTTACGTCAGTTATACTAACATCCTCCATACTAGGGATGGTTACTTGAGCAGGAGAACTTTCAACTTCCCAATAGTCATTTAAATATGAATTGGTGCCAGCAAAATTAACAGTGACTACAGACTCCCAAGTTCCAGCGGTAGCATTGGTTGGCACATCATAGGTAAATTCATAAACACCTGTAGAAATCAAAGTCATGTCTGTAGCAGCTTGAGCTGTAGCTCTAAGTGCATCATAGATCAAAATCTGAGGTGTAGAAGAAGGAGTGGCTGGTTGATGTTCTGAATCAAAGATACTAACCTTAGCTCTATACGTACTTGAAGCATTTGTTTCAGTAAAATCAGATAGGGTTGCTGTGTATTGTTTGAGTTGAGTATCTCTTAATTGATCTATAATACTATCTATCGTATCTATATTAGTGTCGACAGTTTGAAGTAAGCTGTAAATATTTTCTGTAGTAGTTGCAATCTCTCGAACTTTTGTTTCAATATCATCTAACTGATTAGAAGTATTGGTTCTAAAAGTACTCTGAGCTGCTTCATGAGCAATAATTTGTTCTTCCGCTCTAACATTCTGAGTAATGATGGTGAAAGTATCTCCACTACTAGGAGTAGCTAATAAAGCAGGGTCAACTGAGATAACTTTTGTACTACCAGTATAATCTGAAATCCTTCTGAATTGTCCATCTAAAGTACCTGAAGTGAAAGTCAAGACTGCATTGTTATAAAAGTCATCAGTAGAGTTACTTAGTGAGGTATCAAAAGAAATAGTGGTTGGACTTTGATCTCCATCGGTTACCGTTCCCTGAGTGACTATCATACCACCGACTAAGATGTCCATATTAGACACTAAAGAATCGATATTAGAATCTATAACGTCAATTTTACTTTCATTTTCATTAATCTCAACTGCTAAAGATGATGAGGCGTTATCTAATTGACCTGGCAATGTTGTACTAGTGTCTACCAAAATAGCATCTACATCTGTATCTAAATTATCTAAAGTGGTTTGAGAAGACCGAGAAGATAAAGTTGTATCTAAATTAGTATTGATTGTATTTAATGCTGGAGAAACATGAAATGCATGAGAAGAATATGATGAGTCACCACTGGCTGTAGCTTTGGTGGTATAGGTATACACTCCAGCAGTGTCTGAAGTTGTAGTAGTATATTTATATAATCCATCGGATGAACTAATATATGACATTGAAGTATCATCTACCATTACATTTCCATTAGGATCAAACATATCTAAGATGACAGTCGCGTTATTAATTGGATCACCAACACTATCTGTAACTTGAACGGTTAACACTGCTGTTTCCCCCGACTGATATTCAGTCGCACCCACTGATACAACTAAAATTGGATAAACCCCGGTAAAAAAGATTGTTTCAGTAGATGTAGCAGACCAAACACCGTGTTCATCCTGATGAGCAACTTTCCAATAGTAAACAGTATTCTCAGATAAAGTTCCTTGAGATATATTTATTGAAGTTAAATTACTTCCATCTACCCCTGAACTATATACAGGAGAAGAATAATTTGTATCTGAAGTATTCCTAATTAACCACCATGAACTTTGATGAGAAGATCTAGAGTCATCATCAGAGAAAGCAGAGGAAGTTAAAGTTAGAACTTTATTTTGATTTTGAGCATTGTCTAATGGAGAAACATTAGTAGGTCGGTTTGGAAATAAAGAGGTAGTAAATGATGTTTCAGTTGAATATGAGGACCAATTAGTATTATTGTCTTGATACCTTACATGCCAATAATAGGTTGTACTAGCCTCTAGGGTATTAACTGGAATTGCTATAGAGGTTAAATTACTATTATCTGTACCTGAATCATAAATTGGAGAAGAATAATTTCCTGAACTGGTAGTTATTTGCCATTGACTAGCCAGATGAGTATCTCCACTGTCTGGATCTGAAAAAGCAGAGGAAGATAAGGTAGGAATTAGTGAATTATTAGTACTTAAATCTGTAGGTGAGGAATTGGTTGGAGCATTTGGTCCGACATTTTGATCATCTAAAGGTCCAACCGTATAAAAAGTAGACGGTGAATTCTGATTATTATATTGAGTTAAAATCCAATCACTAGATCTTTCACTGGTAGAAACTCTCATTTCATCCATTATTCCAGCTAAAGGTTGGCCACCGCCACCATTGGCAGCTCCGATGACTAAAGGATTGGTATCTCCTGGTTCTAAACCTCCCACATCTACCGTAGAGCCTGATTGCTGCAGTGAACCATCAATGTAAATTTTTAATCCATTGGCCGTATTGGAAGTAAAAGTCACAGCAATATGATGCCAGTCAGTGTCATTCAAACTATCTGTATCCGAACTAATCCATCGAGTATCTGGTCCATCATCAATGAAGGCAGAAAGACAGTCACTGTTTCCTGACTGATCACCACTGCCAACATTAGCGTCACGCCAAATCAAAACTGGCTCATTAGTAGAGTGACCACCCTTGGTCCATAAATCATCATCGTTATTAGGATTAGTAAATTTAACCCAAGTTTCAAATGTAAGCTCAGAAGATAAATTAAGATCATTAATGTTGTCAAAATCAATATAGTCATTTCCCGAACCCTCGACGAAAAGAACACCCTTACCAATTTTACCACTAACTGAAGTTGGATTACCTGAGGCTGTGCCATGATTATTATTAGAAGTACTGTCTATAATTTCATCCGCACCACCATCTAAGTCTGTTTCCTGCAAATGATGGACCAACTCATAATTAGCATCCCAAACTCCGCTTGCGTTAGATTCATCTAAACCTCCGGCATCATTATCATAATAGACATAAATTTCTGTATCATCATCATAATCTAAACTAGGCACTTCTACCCAAGCTACTAATTGACCCGTTGAACTAGAATAACTTTCAATCTCATGATCTAATTTCGTAGTTCCATTGCTGGATGTAAAAACAAAATCTCCTCCATCTGCCTGTTCTACATAACCACCATTCGTTGTATCTCTCCAATCTGAATTAATTGTATTTATTAAAACTGGAAAATTGGTTAAGTTAGATGAGCCAGAAACTTTAGTATTATCTATAGTTATTAAATTACGATATTCCCAATTTGTATTATACCAAGCTGCCGCTTCTACTTCTTGGGTGTTTAAAATCGTATAAATACCTGTTGAACTGACTACGACTGAAAAGATTAACCAAGCAGCTACAGCTCTTCTTAAAGGTAAAAAATCTTTATGGGATAATAGGGTTTTAATATTTTGCCAAATAGATGGTTTATCTTTTTCTTTAATTAAAAACTTGGGTACAAATAATTTAATAACCCAAGCAAAAAAATCTACAATTTGTTTTTGATCTAAATGAGAAAAGTCTGAGAGAATATCATCTTTCTTTTTACTTTTCTTTTGAACCTTTTTAACACTAATTTTCTTCTTGAAAAACTTCTTAATTAAAGGTTCAATTATCTTTTTTACATATTCTGAAACAAAAGGAAGTTTAACTTTTAAATAATTGAAAAACTTTACTATATACGGATAAATTAACTTCATTAATTGTAAAAATAAAACACCAAAAACAATAAAGGTAGATATTAAAATACCTATTATCTGTTTAGTGGTATTTAAAAACAAACGCACTTTAGTATACTTGCGTCTATTATAGTCTGAACTGTATAATTTACCTCTCATTTGATACATATTATAACACAAAATAGAGTGGAAAGTATAGTTAATTAAACTAATACACACCCCTTAGTTGTGGCGGATCTGGTGTGGATATATTTTGATCTTGAGATCATCAATGATATGAGTATTGACTTCTTGACGTCTTGGACGAGGACCACGTGAACCTTAGTATCTTGTTATAATCCGGCTTTAATTCTCTCATCACGAGCAATCTAACTCCTTTTTCAAACTGAAGATTAAAAACTGTAGACATCGGACTTGAAAATAAGTATAATAACTTAGTCTAATTATATGAGTTAACATCTGTCTAGCCAAAGTATGCAGTATTTGTTTGCCGGTCTGGATTTTATCATTAACCAAGACAACCAACCAGTCTTTATCGAAGCTAATAGCTTTCCCGGACTGCGTTTTTTTATGATCAACAATAATCATGAGTTCAAACCTATAAATGACTTAGCCAAAGCTTTAAACAGTAAGCCGGTCATCATCTATTCTTTAAGTCACTTACAAACCTTTAAACAGTCTCCAGACACCCAGCTCGCCAAACTGGCTAAAAACGATTGCCGGATTTGTGTTTTAACGGACCAAGAGATTAAAAATCCACCCCAACGATTAAAAGATATCTTTGGCAAGTCTGTTAAAGAAGTTGATTTATTGGTTTCCATTCCTGAACTGAGAGACAAATTGGAGAAAGATTCCAAATACCGCATCATTAACTCCAGCCATTTGGTTAAACTAACCAAAGACAAATGGAAAACCTACCGAGTCATTAGATGTGCCAAAAAATTGCGCACCCCCATCAGCTATCTGTTTCGCAATCAGGATAATTTAAGAAGAATCCTGGGCATGACTAAGTGGTATGAATGTGTAATCAAACCCCGTTACGGCCAAAAAGGCCAAGGAGTCGCCGTTATTGAAGACACTGCCTATCTAAACAGATATGCTATCAATCAAGGCAGTTGGTTGGTTCAAGAAAGAGTCAATGTGCATTTGGATCAAGGCAAATACTGGGATGTGAGAGTTTATTTGGTCAACGGCCAATTCAGTTATGCCGTGAAAAGATTGTCTGACCAACCGGTCGTTAACTTATCTTTGGGCGGACAAATTTCATCATTAGAAAATAAGTATCTGCCCAGTCTGCAAACAGTTAGCCAAGACTGTCTGCAAATTTTAGAAAAAGCTTTAAACTAAAACCCGCCACTTAGATGTGGCGGGCTTAGTGTAGATATATTTAGATCTTGAGATCATCAACTACATCAGTATTGACTTCTTCACGTCGTGGACGAGGACCGCGTGAACCTTCTGGTTCGTTAATCTTTAAATTAACTCGAGCATTATTTTTAGCACCGATTGCTTTGGCAATGGTTCTAACTGCTTTTGCGGTTTGACCTTGCTTACCAATTACGTATCCAACATCAGCTGGATTAACATTTAAGGTAAGTAGCACACCTCGTTCATCTACAACTCTGTCGACCTTAACGTCATCAGGGTTGGCAACGATTTCTTTAACGATTGTTTCAACAATCTGTTGGTCTCTTTCTACCATACGTCTTTAGATTACTAATTATTAATTGAATTAAAGAACTGACATAATTTTAGCATTTTTTAAAAGGGCTGTCAATATGGGCTGTCAAGACAAAATCCCGCCTAAAAAGCGGGACTTTGTTATTGTTTTTCTTCTTCGGTTTTAGTCTCTTGTGCCTTGTCTTGAGCTGGAGCCGCTTCTTTAGATTCCTGAGGTTCAACTTCTGCTTTTGGCTCTTCAATCGGTTTTTCTGCAGCCGCTTCCGCTGACTGATTATCAGCTTTTACTTCTGCCTGAGGAGCTGCTTCTTTTTTTTCTTCTACTGGTTTGTCTGCTGTGCTTTCTTTTTTCTTTTCTTCACTTTTTTCAGCCGCTTGTTGAGCTCGTTTCTTTTTACCCGGTTTAGATTTGGAAGCTCTGACTTTTTCACCTTCAATAACTCCCTTTTCAATTAATAGATTATGGACAGTTTCTGTGGGTTGAGCACCTTGGGAAATCCAATGTTTAACTCTATCTGTTTTAATATCTGCTTCTTTGGTATGAGGATTGTAGGTACCTAAGTTTTCCAGATAATCACCATAGATATCTTTGGTTTTTTCCAGAACAATCAGCCTGTAGACAGGGTAACCGGTTTTGCCTTTTCTGGCTAGTTTAATGGCTAACATTATTTTTACAATTACTTAGTTAAAATTAGAGCATTTGACGATGTCCATATGTTAGCATGATTGTTTAAAAATGTCAATATTAAAACAGAGTGAAAACACTCTGTCTGTCATATTTAATGCTACTTCTTGGCCAATTCATTGGCCTGTTCCAATTTTAGGCTAATCAAACGGGAAATGCCATCGCCTTGCATGGTGACACCATACAAGACATCGGCTCGAGACATAATGGCTCGGTTATGGGTAATGACAATGAATTGAGTTTTATGTGAGAGCTCTTCTACAATATCACTGAATTTGGCCGAATTGGCTTCGTCCAAAGCTGCATCCACTTCATCGAATAAAATAAAGGGGGAGGGATTGTTGGAGATAATGGCACAGATTAGAGCCAGAGCTGTCATGGTTTTTTCTCCACCCGACAACATATTGACGTTCTTAATCTTCTTGCCGGGAGGGCAAGCTTCAATATCTATACCCATATTGGCCAAGTATGATTTGTCTTCAACATGTTTAGCTTTCTTCTCTTCAGACATGGGTTCTCCCTCTTCTTCTGTTTCCGCTTCTGCCTTGGCATCCGCCAATTCCTCGCGTATTGCTTCAGCTTCCGTCTGTTCCTTTTGAGACAAAACCAACTTAGCGCTGCCACCGGTAAATAATTTTTTAAAGTAGCGTGTAAAATCCCTATTAATCTTCTTGAATTCCTGTTCAAATTGTTTTTTGATTAACTTATCTAATTCCAACACAACTTTTTCCAAATCCTTGATCGCCTTTTCTAAATCTTCAACCTGTTGAAACAGATAATCGTGACGCTCTTTAACTTGGTGGTATTCGGCTTCCACTTCAGGATCTGTACCACCGATTAACTCCAACTGTTTTTTTAATTTGATGATTTTAACTTCTGTTTCCTCCAGATCAATCTCCACAAATTCTTTGTTGATACTGGGACGATAATCCTGACCCAAATCTGTCCGCATTGAGTCAAACAAATCTTCTTTCTTGGTTTCAATCTTAGCTAGATTGATTTTAATGTCATTTAACTGACTGACAACCCGGTTTAATTCAACCTGTTGAGCATGCATGTCTTGTTGAGTGGTAAAGATTTGCTTTCTCTTTTCTTCTTCCGCTTGATTAAAATCATTCAACTCAGATTTTATCTCATTGATCCGAACTTCTACGTCTTCAATCTCTTTGATTAAACTCTCTTTTTCCGCTCTTAAATTCTTGTCTATTTGAACCTGATCTTTGAGTTGGTTTTTCTTTAAATCGCTGACTGCTTTATCTAATTCATGCTGTAATTCAGCCAGCTTGGCAGTAAAAGACTTATGCTGGGAAAGCATGACTTCCAGCTTAATCTTAACCTCGTTAATCTCATTGACCAAACTATCCTTATTTTTAATGAAATCAGATAACTGATTCTGCAAGTCACTCATCTCGGCCGATTGTTGTTGCTTGTCTTGCTGAGAAATTTGAGCATAGAAAGCTTCAACTTCAGCATAAACCACTTCAGCTTCGGCTTTTAATTTGGCCAATGATTCCAAATCATGCGTGGTTTTTAATTTAGTGATGAAATCCTTTTGAAGCGAGTAGATTCTGTTAACCACCTGCCTGATTTCTTTTTCACTTACGCCCAAATCACTGCGAAATTCCTTTTGCAGGGATAGAAGCTTATCTTCCAGTTGATTGAATTCTTGAACCACTTGTGCTTGCTGTTTCAACTTGTCGTCTCTTAAATCGGTCTGCCTTTTAATTTGCTTGTCCAAATCAGTCAGTTGATTCTGAAGATCTTTAATTTGTCTGGTCAGTTCTTCTTGCCTGTTTTCCAACCAGGATAAATCCTGCTTGCCGATTTTAAGATATTCAACATCCAATTTACCCTTGACTTCAGCCAATTGACGCATAAGAGTGTTACGATTGGCAATTAAGCTGTCATAATCTGATTGCAGTTTGTTAAACTCTTCGGTTCTGCCCCTTTCTTGAGACAATTCATCTATCACCTGTTGCAATCCCTCGATTGCTTGCTCCAAGCGCATGCGTTGCTTGTCTGTCTCATTAAATGACAAGGCCAAAGTCTGGTAATGACTATCTAAATCCAACCAATGCTTGCCATAGTATTTGATCTGCAACTCCTTTAACTCCGTTTCCACTGTTTGTCTTTTGTGCAATCTGTTAACCTGTCTGGTTAAAGACTTTAAATGGGGTTCTAATTCCTGCAGCAATGTTTTGGCCTGGCCTAAATTATCTCGGGATCTTTTAAGCTTGTTAACCGACTTATCTCTTTTTATCTGATACTGTTTTACCCCTGTTGCTTCGTCAAAAAATTCCTTCCGATCCTGAGCAGAGTAATTGACAATTTTATCTACCATGCCCTGGCCAATCACGGAATAGGTGTTCTGTCCAAAATTAGCCTTGGCCAGTAGCATTACAATGTCAAACAATCTGACTTGGTTTTTGTTGAGCAGATAATCGCTACTACCATCCCGGTAAATCTTTCGGGTAATGACGACTTCCGTGTAATCTATGGGAGCGGACCGATCTTCATTATTCAAATGCAAAGACACTTCAGCCAGTCCCATCTGGTTTTTATGCGATGATCCTGAGAAAATAACATCAGTGGATTTTTTGCCCCGCAACAACTTCAGACTTTGCTCACCCAGCACCCATCTGACCGCATCCACGATATTGGATTTGCCTGAACCATTGGGCCCGACAATGGCTGTTACGCCACAAATACCTCTGGGCAACTCCCTGCCGCCTTTCGGTTGGACATTGGGTGCAATTTGACAGCCTTTACCGGGAGCCGGAAATTCAATCACTGACCGGTTGGCAAAAGACTTAAAGCCTTGTAATTCAATCCTTTGTAAATACATGAGTTTAAAATTATATCTTAATTTTAGCAAATTTTTTTCTCATTGACAAAGCATAACTTAAGTGTTAAAACAAGGTCAGAATTCCACTGCTGGAATTCACAACTCGGGAGGGATGCTCATGGAATACAGTCGGTGGAGTGTTGACGGTTAATATGTCTCCAACTTCATAACACTGCCAGCAGTTGAAGCTGAAGACCTTAAGGTTGGAGCGGTTAAGAAACTCGTCAAACCTAGCCCAAAACTCTAACCGTATTTTACAAAATACGGTTTAGCAGGAGGTGCAGTATGAGCTTGGAATTCAACCAATGGGCCGACACACATTTGCGTGGCTCTTTAGTCGCCTTGGTTACACCCTTCAACCAAGACTGGGAAATAGATTACCCGGCCTTGGAAAAGCTAATTGAGTGGCACATTGAACAGGGCAGCGACGGACTGGTTGTCTGCGGCTGTACCGGTGAAGCAGCCACTTTAAGCAGTGAAGAACAAATTGAAATCATTAGCTTTGTGGTGGAACTGGTCAACAACCGCTTGCCAGTGATTGCCGGTACCGGTTCCAACAATACGGCTGAGGCCATTCAGCTCACTCGTTTGGCTTACCAGGTCAGAGCCGATGCCGCCTTGTCCATTGTGCCGTATTACATCAAGCCGACTCAAACCGGCTTACTGGATCATTACCGGCAAATTGCCCAAGCCGCGCCTGAAATGCCGATCATCCTGTACAACGTACCCGGTCGGACAATGGCCAACTTGGAAATCAACACTTTGATCCAACTGGCAGCTGTACCCAATATTGTGGGTTTGAAAGAAGCCAGCGGCAGTATGGAACGCATCAATGACCTAATATCTCACCGGGTTGGCTTAACCATTTTATCCGGAGACGATTCCTTAACC
>CAZLFP010000012.1:0-2241 GCA_964558935.1 uncultured Gammaproteobacteria bacterium
ACCAGGAAGCACGTAAGGAAAATCTTTATTTTCCGATGAATAATTGATTAAAAAGAACTCATCTTCGTAACCAAAGTTGTTTTCTATAAAATCAGTATAACCTGAAGGTGCAAGTGCAAATTCTGTCGAAGAATTATCTTGTTTTCCAACTTCCCAAATAATTGCATTTTCTTTAGCTGAGCAGGAAGAAAACTGTAAGAATAATATTACGAGGGCGATAAAATTATTTTGATTTAAACTTTTCATTATGAATAATTTACTAAATTTTAAAATTAGACGATATATAATCAAACTTTGGTTATATAAACCCAATAAGCTACCCTTGTGGTTCCGTCAGAGTCAATGAACCAGGTATTTAATTCCGAAGTGCCTTTTTTTAGTTGAACCTGAAATACAACTTTTGTCTCTTCCGGATTTATTTTTTTGGATAAATCCACATCTCCAATTTTTATTCGCGCCTCTTTGGGTGCAATTTTAGCAGCATCTTCCTGAAATTCACGGATTGGAACCTTACCACCCAAGCCTAAATAATCATTTATCGGGCGATTCAATTCTCTAGGCCAGCGTCTCAATTCTATCGTATATAAACCATCCTCTTCTATATAAACCGGCCACATGCCATTCACGGCAGATGCTTTTATTGCAGCATCCATAGACCATTCAGCATGTGAAGACTCATAAGGGGTAACTCCGGCTAAGGTCAGTTTTGTCTCTTCCTGCTTGCCAGATCCAATGCAAATTCGGGCAGTTTTTTTAGTTTCAGGCTCTATTTTTCGCCAGTCATTTTCATATATTTCCTGAAGTTCTTTGACAATTTCAGGATATACGTCAGCGATATCATTCTTTTGCTCAGGGTCCTTTTTTATATCATATAACTCATTGTTTACTAATCGCCAGTTTTGTTTACAAACAACAGTTCTTTTCCATTTTGGAGGAAAATATTTGTAATTACCCGGAAGATTCTGAGTTGGTTGATTTATGAAATACCGATCATTATTCCAATTATATGACTCGTTATAGATCAGTGGTACGAGACTCTGCCCGTCGAAATAAATTTCTTTTTCCATTTTAAGTTGGCAGAGTTCTATTAAAGTTGGAAGAATATCCATATGGGTTGTAAGGGCGTCAATTTCACCTTCACCCTGTATTTGACCCTCTGGCCATCTAATAAATAAAGGTGTTCTGTGCCCACCTTCGTACTCACTTCCTTTTCTCCCCCTCATTCCTGCATTAAATTCCCGACTAACAGTACCATTGTCGGTTAAAAAAATAACAATGGTATTATCTGATAAATCGTTTTGGTCGAGATAATCAAGAACTCGGCCAATCTGCTCATCAATTTTATCTATTGATCCGTAAAAACGTGCCATATCAGTATGGTTATAGGGAACAACTTCCCGATCGTCATCCATTGAAGAGTCAAACTTACCTCTGTATTCTGAAGGAATATTCCACGGACGGTGTGGCAAGTTAGTAGCCAGATACACAAAAAATGGTTCTGTCTTATTTTTTTTAATAAATTCCAACGCATAATCTACAATGACATCTGTCATAAATCCTTCGGTTTCCTGAGGAACGCCATTAAAAAAAAAGGTGTCATCAAACCTGTCATTTCCCCAATAATCATCAGCAGCTCCCAGACCACCATTCCCGAGCATAAGAGATGTTTCAAAACCTCTGAAATGAGGTGCAAATGGGTAGTTATCTCCAAGATGCCATTTACCAAAGTGTCCGGTACGGTAACCATTATTATTAAATATATCTGCCATTGTAATTTCATCTTCGAAAAGCCAGTTTCTTCCACCAAAGGTATGCCACACCCCAACTCTTCTATAGTCCCGGCCTGTTAGTAATGAGGCTCTCGTGGGAGCACAATAACTATTGACATGAAAGTCGGAAAATCGGATTCCTTGTGTGGCAATCTTGTCCATATTAGGTGTCTCAAGTATCGGATGACCATTTATTGACACATCTCCATACCCTTGATCATCAGTCATTATTAAAACAACATTAGGTGTTCGTTTATCATTTTCTGAGCATCCGGTTAAGTTGCCTATAAACACTGCTCCATAAACAAAAGGAATCAATTTTATAAAATTAATGCCAAAAAAAGATAATTTCATTGTGTAAAAAATTAAAGGTTTAAAAACTATGCAAGTCCATTACAATACATTTAAAAATGTCAAAATGATCCTTTAATTTCAAAATCCGAATCCAATACTTCAAAAACTTCAACATCAT
>CAZLFP010000013.1:0-2135 GCA_964558935.1 uncultured Gammaproteobacteria bacterium
GCTGTCGAGACCGCCGAGGCCATCGAGATCGTCTCCACATCCGATGGTGACCTCGTCTCGATCCGGGCCCGCCTCCCGCGCACGCGGGCGGGGCGACGCAGCGCCGTGACGTTCCGGGTGCGCATGGCCTACCAGATCGAGCTGGGCCGGTTCGACCCCGCCGCCGACTTCGTCGACCTCGCCGGCACCTTCAACGGCTGGGGCACCGACCCCCTGACGCCCCTGAGCGACGCCGACGGCGACACCATCTACGGCGTCACCGTGGACGGCTTCACGCCGGGCGAGGCGATCGCGTTCAAGTTCCGCATGAACGGCGTCTGGGACGGCCGCGAGGAGTTCCCCGGCGGCGGGCCCAACCGGCAGTACACGGTGCAGGAGGGCGCCAACGAGATCCTCGTCTGGTACGACGACGCGCAGCCCATCGAGACGCATGCGGCGCGGGAAGGTGGACTTCACGAACTCGATATAGCGCGCACTGGCATCATCAATCCGCCGCGCCCGGCCCAGCCGGTCGGGATCAGCCAGGCCCCGTCCCGGCCCGTTCTCCATCTGGGCCTCGATCTCGATCTCGACCTCGTCAGAGAGCTTGAAGCCGTCCGGGCCGAAGAGCTTGATGCCGTTGTCCTCATAGGAATTGTGCGAGGCGGAAATCATGACACCGAGATCGGCGCGCAGCGAGCGCACAAGCATCGCGACGGCCGGCGTGGGCAGTGGCCCGAACAGGAAGACATCCATGCCGACCGCCGTGAAGCCCGCCACAAGCGCGGGTTCGACCATGTAGCCCGAGAGCCGCGTGTCCTTGCCGATCACGACACGATGGCGGTGCGGCCCACGCGTGAACACGCGCCCGGCAGCCATCCCGACCTTCAGGATGGTCTCGGCATTCATCGGAGCCTGATTGGCCCGGCCCCGGATTCCGTCCGTGCCGAAGAACCTGCGTGTCATGAACCCTCGTCAGGATATCCGGGGCCGGTCGGGCCCTTGAGGTGTGATGAGTAGCGCCTCTCTTACTCCACCGTCACCGATTTGGCCAGATTGCGGGGCTGGTCCACATCCGTCCCCTTGGCCACGGCGGTGTAATAGGCCAGAAGCTGTACCGGAAGCGCATAGACGATGGGCGCGTTCAGCGGATTGGTCTCGGGCACCTCGACGCTCATCCAGACATCGCCGCCGGCCTGCTCGATCCCCTTCGCATCGGAAATCAGGATGATCCGCCCGCCGCGCGCATTGACTTCCTGCATGTTGGAGACGGTCTTGGCAAAAAGACCATCGCTCGGTGCAATGACGATCACGGGCACGTCCTCGTCAACAAGCGCGATCGGTCCGTGCTTGAGTTCGCCCGCCGCGTAGCCCTCGGCGTGGATGTAGGAGAGCTCTTTCAGCTTCAGCGCCCCCTCGAGCGCGACGGGGTAGAACGTGCCGCGCCCCATGTAGAGCACATCACGCGCCCTGGAGAGCGCGTGGCCGATCTCCTCGAAGCGTTCCTCCTGGCGCAGGACACGGCCCATGAGGCCCGGCACGGCGCTCAGGGAACGCGTCAGGCCGACGACATCCTCCCTGGACAGAACACCGCGCGCCTCACCTGCCGCAAGCGCAAGGCAGGCAAGTACGGTGAGCTGGCCGGTGAAGCCCTTGGTCGAGGCCACGCTGATTTCAGGACCCGACTGGGTCGGCAGGATGACGCCTGCCTCGCGCGCGATGGTGCTCTCAGCCACATTGACGATGGCCGCGACCTGCGCGCCCGCGTCCTTCGAATAACGCAGCGCGGCGAGCGTATCTGCTGTCTCGCCGGACTGGGAGATGAAGATCGCCAGATGCTCCGGGGTCAGAACGGGCTCGCGGTAGCGGAACTCCGAAGCGATATCGAGATCGACGGCGAGCCGCGCATAGCGCTCGAACCAGTAGCGCGCGACGAGCCCGGAATAATAGGCCGTGCCGCAGGCCGACATCATCACACCGCGCAGGGCGGTGAAGCCGAAATCGCGCGGCAGGCGGATCGTTTCCGTCGTGGTGTCGAGATAGGTGCTGAGTGTGTGGGTGATGAGCTCCGGCTGCTCGTGGATTTCCTTGAGCATGAAATGCCGGTAGTTGCCCTTGCCCACCATGGCTGCCGACAGGGAGGTGGTGGCGATGGC
>CAZLFP010000014.1:0-1520 GCA_964558935.1 uncultured Gammaproteobacteria bacterium
GAAGTCCTTGGTAATCAATTTCCTTTAATGCCTGGATAAATACTTCCCATTGTAGTTTGTCCTTTTCAGAACCAGGAGCAACTTCTTCCCAACTATAATGTGCCCCACCAATGGTATAATTATTGGCCAGAGAAATGGTATGTGAATAGACCATATAATCCTTCATGTCGCGAACAGTTTTCCTGATAAAATCATGATCCTGTGATTCGAGAAGTGGCAGGTCAAGTCCAATCTTTAGATTTGGATTATCGATTTCATCGAGCATTTCTAGAGCCTCTTCATTGTTTCCCAATATCTCAGGATGGGTCTGTAGGGCCAGAAGAATACCAGAATCCTGGGCATATTTCGACACTTCAGCAAGACCCGCTCTCACGTCATTCCATGCTTCCAGCCAGTCTTCGCCTCTGGATACCCGACGGGAGCGGGATTCAAAAGCAGGAAGTCCATACCCCTCGGCGGCATGAAGATTCTGAAAATATCCGTAAAATGCAGAAAGTACCCGAACAATAGGAGAACCTAACTCCTTGGCCATTTCAATGCACTCTTTAACGTACATGATTTCCTTTTCCTGCGGATACAGTAATACATGATTACCATGCATGAAATTTGTACAACACACAACGGCTCCCATCTCCATGTCAAGCTCCTGATAGAGATCAACAAGCTTTTTACGTCTTTCGGAGTTTAAATCCAGGGGGAACCCCAAGGGTCGATGAGCATAAATACAGGAAGCATCATATCCCATGTTTGCAGCTCTTTTTACAGCCTCTTCAAGGCTGAGGCTTTCGCCTGGTGCGGTAAAATATCCACCATAACCAATAACATCTAAACTTAACTTCATAATTATTCTATTAAATTAAAACTGTTAATAAATAATGACTAAACAGATGCACTTAATTAAGTAAAATAAGAACTGAATGTTATAACAATCACATTGCTCAGAACGGAAACAATTGGTTGTGTGTTAATTTTATTTTTTTATTGGTCTCTTTCCATCATGACAGTCACCGCAGGAAACAAAATGAATATTATTAGGACTGTCACTAAATGCATACGAGGTATTCATTGTCGTAACATCCAGTCCACAGTTAGAAGAAACGGCATTATGACAATTCAGACAGGAGTTAACTGCTGAATTGGAATGTTTGTCATGACAAGCAAGGCAGCTAATACCCTCATGCACACCCATAGGTGTACGGTCATCTGAGGACCCGGCCTGCTGCCATGCATTTGGAGCATGACATTGGACACATAGTCGCATCAGCGGATCATCGGATACGGTTAGTTCTTTATCTCCATTCCACATGACAGGCTTCGGCAAAAACGAAGCATTTAAATACATCTTTTCATTCCTGTCGTGTAAGCCTGCCTTGCTGAAGCCCTTAAGCCGGTTAAAAAAGAGGCTGTCCGGCCCTGAAATTCTGTCAAAATGAGCAGAATCAGATCTAGTGTAATTAAACGACATTGTAGGGACTGCGGGTTCATGATTCTGGTGGCAGGCCAGGCAGGGTATTACGGAG